>CAIOYO010000256.1 GCA_903862595.1 uncultured Opitutaceae bacterium
AACACGGTGGCATCATCGATGGCCAGCAGGTCGAGCACGCTGTCGACGGGTAGAAGCAGTCGGGCGACGACGCGGTTACCCTCGATGAGGGTCAGGCCTCCCTGTCCCCCCGTGCCGGCGAGGAGGCGATCACCGCCGAGCGCGAGAACGGCGAAAACGTGGGCGTCTTCCAAGTCCGCTCTCGGCTCGAGCGCAAAGCGCCGCGCCGTGACATCCACCGACAACACGTGGATCTTTCCCTCCGGACCCGATCCGACGAGCCATCGGTCGGATCCCGCGGGGGCGAGCGACCAGAGGATATCCTTCACGGGTCCTCCTGCGAGATCGGAGACGACCGGGCCGGCCACGATTCGACCGTCGGACCGGGTGGCGAGACCCTTCAAGCTACGACTCGGCGTGTCGCGGTAGAAGTCGACGTCGGCCGTCTTCGAGAGGGGGTCGGCTGAGGCGGGCGTGAGAGTGGCGCCGAGGAGTCCGGTGAAAGCGGCAAGGAAGAGCGGGCGCAGGGGAAGCATGGAAAGAGGAAAGGCGCGGACAGAGGACGGCCGGGAGACGGTGGCTACTCGGAAACGGAGAACGGACGGCGGACTTGGATGCTGATGAGGCGATCGGGCATCACGTGCTGTTCCCAGAGAGGGGTGGCCACATCCTGGCGACCGTATCGCGTATCGAGATTGGCCTGGGTGATGCGTTCGATGGATCCCGGCGCGCCGACCAACTGGTCGTTCTGATCGAGAAGAGCCGACGCGCGCTCCAGAATCGCGACGTACAGACCATCGGGTCGCCGGAACGAACGCAGTCCATCCAGGTAGCTTGCGAAGCTTCGGACGTCGTTGGCGGAGAGGGACGCCGCCTGCCCGGTGGCGCGATCGAGGTCGCGCCCGTTTAGGACCACGAGTTCCAATGAACGCCCCATCCAGGCTGGCGGAATGGAGAGCGAAACGGATTCCTCGAGAGCGCCGCCCTGATGGTCGCGTCCGCTGAGCAGCACGCTGATGGTATCTCCGGCGCGCGGGCGCGTGGACGAGGGTTGGACCTGGTCCAGGTAAGCCCACGGCCGCTGCCGGAGTCGCTCGATGCGGATGTGCACCGACCGTGGGAACGTCCGCTCGAAGGGATTCTGGAGGCACGCGTTGAGTTTCTGGAGGAACTCATCGAGGCCAGCGGCGAATCCCTGCGGCCCCGGGTAGAGCATCGCCATTTCGAGCGGCTTGTGGCCCGGAAAATCGACTCGAGTGAGGATGCGAAACCCCTCCGCGAATCCCGCGTCGTTGGTGCCTTGGACGGCCTGCGTAACGCCCATGGCGGTGGCGAGCGGTGCGAGTTGCGGATGGCGTGCGACGGAGAAGCGCAGCGAGCGATGGGCGGTTTCGACCACGACCGGGATCAGTTCGGGTCCTGGTCCCAATTCCCCGGCGACTGCCGAGAGGCGGTCTTGGAGGAGGGTGCCGATGATCGGGCCGGTATTCGAGACCTTCATCGAATTCAGGTTCGATGGCAGGATGGCGACGATCTCCGAAGCGCAGAGGGGTAACGCGACATCTCCGATCCCAAGCATCGGGTGGCCGAAGGCGGTAATGCGGCGCCCGTCCACCCGCGAAACGGTCCCCGTGCCAGCGATGGTGATGTCGCCTACCGCAAGTGCTACGGCCACCGCATCGCCGGGACTCAAGCCAACGGCGGAAGCGGGCGGTTTCGCGTCCGTTCCGGCCCCCGATCCGCCCAGCGCCGTGGTGGCTAGTCCGAGCGCACGCAGCAGCGGCGCAAAATGATCGGCCACCGAAGGAGCGAGGCCGGAAAGCGTGAACACTGGCAAGAGCGGTTGGAGGATCGCCGCGCCGTCGCGCGCGGAGCGGGTCCCGGCGTCGATCGGATCGCTTTGCTGGAGCGGGATCGGCACGAGGGGTGACTCCGACAGGCGAAGCGCGACCTCCTCAAGATCGGCGACGGGCGTGAAGCCGGCATAGCGCACCGTCTCGAATCGCTGCACCTGATAACTGAGTGCCCCGGCCAATCGGCCGCGGATGTAAAGAGGGCTTCCGCTCATGCCGGCGACGGCGCCCATCGCTTGAACCCGCGGGTCCGTGAGTCGGCAGAGGATGAGCGACTTCCCAGGACCGAGCGCATTTCGGATCACGCCTGCCACTTCCACGCTGAACGGTTCCGGCTTGGTACCCTGAAACACCGTCCACACCTCTCCCTGATCCCCGACGGCAAGCTCGGCCAACGGGAGCGCGGCACCTCCGCTGGGAGGCGTGGCGGCACCCGAGGTGGCGCAGACGAGGAGGAGTGCGAACGAACTCCAGAGCGAGCGGAGCTCGCGGCGGAGAGAACGGAGTCGACGAAGCGGAAGGGGCATGGGCTCGGCTCAGAGCGAACGAACCGCGTCGCGCATCCGCTCGCAGGCGCGATCGATCATATCGCCCTCGTGCGCCGTACTGAGGAAGCATGCCTCGTATGCGCTGGGGGGCAGGTAGACATCACGCGCCAGGCACGCGTGGAAGAACCGTCCGAAAAGCGCGGCGTCCGACTGCAGGGCGTCGGCATATGAATGCACGGGCTTGGCCGAGAAATAGAGGCAGAACATTGAGCCGGTCTGCGGCACCTGCGCGGGCAGGCCCTTCGCGCGCGTGGCGTCCAGCAGCGTGTCGCGCACCTGCCGCCCCAGAGCGGCCAGTCGTTCGTAGGGGTTCTCGGTCTCGAGTAGACGGAGGGCCGCGATACCGGCAGCCATGGCGAGAGGGTTCCCACTGAGCGTCCCGGCCTGGTAAACGGGACCCAGGGGGGCGAGGTGGTCCATGACGTCGGCGCGTCCTCCGAAGGCGCCTACCGGGAGGCCGCCGCCGATGATCTTGCCGAGCGTGGTCAGATCCGGGGTGATGCCTTCGATCTCCTGCACTCCGCCCTTGGCGAGCCGGAATCCAGTCATAACTTCATCGAAGATCAGCAGCGCGCCCGCTCGGGTGCAAGCGGCCCGCAGCGCGGCGAGGTAGCCCGGAAGGGGAAGAATGAGGCCGACATTGGCTGGGTACGGTTCGACGATGACCGCGGCGATTTCACCGGGATGGGCCGCGAAGGCTGCTTCAACTGCTTCCGCATCGTTGTAGGGGAGGACGATGGTCTCGCGCGCGAACGACGCTGGCACACCCGCGCTATCAGGATTGCCGTGCGTGAGGGCCCCCGAGCCTGCCTTGATCAGCAGAGAGTCAGAGTGCCCGTGATAGCAGCCGGAAAACTTGATGATCTTGTCCCGGCGGGTGAAACCTCGCGCGAGCCGGATCGCCGACATCGTTGCTTCGGTCCCGCTGTTGCACAATCGCACCTTCTGGATCGACGGTACGAAGCGGGTGATCATCTCCGCCATGTCCACTTCCGACGGATTGGGGGTGCCGAACGACGTCCCGCGCTCCAGTGCGGCAGCGATGGCCTGCCGGATCAGAGGATGATTGTGGCCGTGGATCGCCGGCCCCCAGGTGCAGACGAAGTCGATCAGCTCCCGGTCATCCGCCGTGGTGAGCGTCGCCCCTTGGGCGGACTTGACGAAGAACGGGGCTCCGCCGACCGAGCGGAAGGCTCGGACCGGGGAGTTGACACCCCCGGGGATGAGTTGGCGGGCGCGGGCGAAGAGATCGGCAGACGTCATGGCGGGCGGAAAGAGCTTAGGAAACGTACTTCTGGACAATCGGAATGCGGCGGCCGACGCCGAATGCGAGCGGCGTGATCTTGAGGCCGGGTGCGGCCTGCTTGCGCTTGTACTCGTTGAGATCCACCTTTCGAACGACGTCCTGAACCGTCGCGGCGTCAAATCCCCGAGCGATCAAATCGCGGCGGGACAGGCCTTCCTCGACGTAGCCCTTGAGGATGGCGTCGAGCACGTCGTAGGGCGGCAGGCTATCCTGGTCGGTCTGGCCGGGGCGAAGTTCGGCGCTGGGCGGCTTCTCGATCGTGTTCAGCGGGATGACCTCGCGGTCGCGGTTGATCCAGCGCGCAAGCGCGTAGACCTGCGTCTTGAAGACGTCGCTGATCACCGCGAGCCCGCCGCACATGTCGCCGTAAAGCGTGCAGTAGCCCACCGCCATTTCGCTCTTGTTTCCCGTGGTGAGGAGAAGTGAGCCGAACTTGTTGGACAGCGCCATCATCAGGACTCCGCGGATGCGTGCCTGGATGTTCTCCTCCGTGACGTCCCGGGCGCGTTCGGCGAAAATCGGCCCGAGCGCTGACTCACAGGCTGCCACGGCCTCGGCGATCCTG
>CAIOYO010000257.1 GCA_903862595.1 uncultured Opitutaceae bacterium
CGCGAGCACGCCGCACAGGTCTGCCTGATCGATGTCCGCGAGCCGCACGAGGCCGCGATCTGCCGCATTCCCGAGGCACGGCTCATTCCCATGCAGCAGATCCCGACCCAGCTCGAAACGCTGCCCACCGATCAGCTGCTTCTGATCCACTGCCACCACGGGGGCCGGAGCCTGCGCGTGACCGAATACCTGCGGGCCCGCGGTTTGCCGCGGGTGTGCAACGTAGCCGGCGGAATTCACGAGTGGGCCGAGTGCATCGACCCCAGCCTCGCCCGCTACTGACGCCGAGCGAACACTCCCGCCGACACCCCACGAGCGCCGCCCTTACGAGAGCGACGCTCGGCGAGTGCTTCAACTCCCCGACTTCGCCCGGGCCTTCACGAGGCCAAGGCTCTTCTTGATGTTCTGCACCGAGGGGAGCGAGATCTTCAGTTCCTTCGCGATCGCTGCGCCGGTCTCGTTGCTCTCCACGAGCTTGCGGACGGCAGCACGCGTTTCCTCGGTGATCTTCGCCCGCCGACGGCGCCCCGGGCTGCCAGGCGGACGACCGGGACCACGTCCCTTTCCGGAACCCCGATGCGCCTCGCGCAACGCCCCAACGAGGGCCTCGAGCGTCGAGAAACCGAAGTCAGAGGGCAAGCGACGCAGCGCCGCCGTCCGCTCCGAGCTCAACTCCTTCTCGCGCGCGACCAATTCGGCCTTACGCTTTTCCAGATCCTTTAATTTATCACTGAAGCCCATAGTGATTATTAAAAGACACCGGCACTAACCGGGTCGCAAGGGACTTTCTGGGGCGGTGAAGTGTATAAAGTGTTTCTTATACACCACCCTACACAAGCTGACCCCCACCCTTTTCTGGTCGCGGGTTCCTCATCGAGCGAGAGCAAGCGTCCCACGCGGCGCAGCAGGATCCGGGATGCGCCGGACGTAGGACGATGCAGTAGCCCTCGGGGGATCGTGCTCAGATCGTCATGGCGTGGTATCCGCCATCGACCACGATCTCGGCACCCGTGACGAACCCACCGGCGTTCGCGCTGGCGAGCAGCAGCGTGGCCCCAATCAGTTCGCGCGCCTCGCCAAAACGCTTCATCGGGGTGTGCCCCATGATGCTCGCGACCCGATCCGGCGAGAGAATCTTGCGATTCTGCTCCGCAGGAAAGAAACCGGGGACGAGGGTATTCACCCGCACGCCCTTCGGCGCCCACTCGCGGGCGAGGTTTTTGGAGAGATTGTGCACCGCCGCCTTGGTCGCAGAATAGGTGAAGACGCGTGACAGCGGCACGAGCCCAGACATCGAGCCGAGATTGATGATCGAGCCACCCTGGCCCTGTTCGACGAGGTGCCGTCCAAAGATCTGGCAGCCCAAGAACACGCTGCGAATATTCACTGCGATGATCCGGTCGAACTCATCGTCGGAGATATCCAGAAAGGGGGTCGCCGAATTCGTTCCGGCGCCGTTCACCACAATATCAATTCTGCCCGACCGCTTCAGCACCTCCGCCAGCAGACTCTGGAGGTCGGAGCGACTGCTCGCCTCCGCGGCAACGAAGTAGCCGCGTCCGCCCGCCTTCGCGATCGCGTCGAGACGAGCCTGCGCCTTCTCCGGGTTGCGCCCCACCAGCACCACCTCCGCGCCAGCGGCGGCCAGGCCACCCGCCATCGCGCCGCACAATTCTCCGGTGCCGCCGATGACAACGGCGACTTTGCCGTCCAAGCCGAACAGGGAGTGAAGGTAGGATGCCGAGCTCATTCGGTTGTGGTGTCCGTCGAAACGCGAATGAGCAACACTAGGCTTGCTTAAAGTTAAGCCTGCCTTTGCGTAGGTTCCTCCATGGGCAAGATCGCGATCGAGGACGGCTTCGCCGACATCATCAACAAGTCGCAGCGTGGGCTGCATATCTCCGACGCCGAACTCGCCGAGCGAGCCGGCGTCTCGGCCGAGGATCTCGCAGCCGTCAAATCCGGCAAGGTCAACATCGCCGTGATTCGCCGCGTCGCGCGCCATCTCCGGCTCGCGCCCAACCCGCTCGAGGACCTCGCCCGCAACGCCTGGTATCCTAAGACCCCGAACTTTCCGCGCGGCTTCGCGATGTTCAACACCGATTGTGGTGACATGCGGGTGAACAACTACCTCGTGTGGGACCCAAAGACCCGCGTCGCTGCCATCTTCGATACCGGAGCATCCTGCGAGGAATTGCTCCACTTCATCCGCGCCGAGAAGCTCAAGGTCCACTACCTCTTCATCACGCACGCGCACGATGACCACATCGCCGCCCTCGACACCCTGGTCGAGGCGACGGGCGCCGAGGTCTGGACCCACCCGCTGGAGCCGCTGCCTCGCCCTGGCTTTCGCCAGTTCGCGGAGGGAGCCTACTTCCACATCGGCGAGCTCGCCATCAAGACGATCCGGACCAGCGGACACTCGCCGGGAATGACCACGTTCTACGTCACGGGGCTGAGCTGGCCGCTCGCGATCGTCGGCGACAGTCTCTTCGCCGGTTCCATGGGTGGAAGCGCGACGGCGTTCGGTCAGCAGTACCAGAACACGTCCAGCAGGATCCTCACCCTGCCGAAGGACACCGTGCTCGCACCCGGCCATGGTCCGCTGACGACGGTCAGCCAGGAAAAACGCCACAATCCTTTCTTCGCCCCGCGCAACGAGCGGGCGAGTCTCGAAGACGTCATTCAATCCAAAACATCCTCCAATGCCTGAGAAAATTGCCTTCGTCGGAGTTGGCCGCATGGGTGCCAACATGGCCCGCCGCCTGCATGAGTGCGGCTTTCCCGTAACCGCCGTTTACGACGTCCACGCGCCGAGCGCTCAGGCGCTCGCCCAAGAGCTGGGCTGCCTCGCACCGAAGACCCTCGCGGATGTCACCGCGGCCGCCAACGTCATCATCACGGTCGTAACCGACGACGCGGCGCAGCTGGCCGTCTTCGCGGAGGCCGGCGACTCGCTGCTGGTCGGCGCGAAGGGGCGGACGTTCATCAACTGCGCGACGCTCTCGCCCAAGACGCAGGTCGAAACCGCCCGGCGCGCCCGCGCCGCCGGCGCCGACGCCCTGGAGGGATGCATGGCCTCGTCCATCCCCCAAGCCCGCGCCGGCACCTTGTACCTCATGTGCGGCGGCGAGCGCGCGGTCTACGATCGCGTCCTGCCGGTCCTGGAAAAGCTCTCCCACACTCCACGCTATATCGGCGCCGCCGGCCAAGCCGCTCAGGTCAAGGCGCTGGTCAACATGGTCATGAACATCAACACCGCCGGCCTCGCCGAAGGCCTCGGGCTCGGTCAGGCCCTCGGGCTCGATCTCGACATGCTGCGCGAGGTCTTCGCCCAGACCGGAGCGAACTCGCAGGTGCTGAAGACGGACGGCGAAGACATGCAGAACCGCGCCCACGACTGCTACTTCTCCGGCGCACACGCCGCGAAGGACTCCGGCATCGCTTGGGCCATGGGCGTCGAGGCCGGACTGAATCTTCCGCTCTCAGCAGCTACCAAGCTCCAGTTCGAGCGCATGGTCGCGCTGGGCATAGGACAGCTCGACAAGAGCGGCGTGGCCGAGCTGACCTTCAAGGGGCGCCGCGCCTAAGCGCGCTCGCCAATCATCCCCGCAACGCCCGCGAGAAGCTCTCGGGCAGCGGGGCCCGCGCGGTGAAGCGGTGCCTCCGCCCCTTCCACGCGTACTCAAACGTCGTCTCGGCGGAGTGCAGGAACATCCGGCGCTCTCCGGACGCCCGCGCAAACTCGCGATTCAGGCGAAAGTTTCCGTAGGTCGCATCTCCGACAATCGGTAGGTGCCGGCTGGCGCACTGCACCCGCAGTTGGTGACTCCGCCCCGTCCGGGGCTCCAACTCAATCAGGGCCAGCGGGGGATTTCCCGGGGTGATCTTCAAAACCCGGACCCTCGACTCCGCCGGGATATTTCCCGCCGTCTCGGTTCGCACGACGCCGCCTTCCTTGCGCACGGCGAGGCGGTCACGCCACACCTGCACCGCCGGAGTCGGCGCCCCGAACACCAGCGCAGCGTAATGCTTCGCCACGCGTTGGCTCCGGAAATGATCCCGCAAGGCGGCGGCGAGCTCTGCGGAACTCGCCAGGAGAATCACGCCGGAAGTGCCGGAATCGAGCCGGTTGAGCAAGTAGGCTCGCGCCAGTTCACCGCCAGGGGTCGACCGCCACTCAAAGCACTCGCCGTCGAGGCGATAGGATCCTGTCAGCAACGAACGCGCCTCGTCGCCGGACCGATTCGGGTGCGAAAGCACTCCTTCCGGCTTCGCCAACGCAAAGAGTCCATTGGGATCCCCCGTCAGGTACTCCACCCCCGGACCCAGCGGCAACGCGCGCGCAACATTCGCTCCAGCCCGCATCACGGATTGTAGTAAAACGTGAAGGTCATCTCCTGCTCGTGACCGAGCACCGCGACCATATCGTCGCTCCACTTGCCGTACGGAGCGCGGGCCGTGATCGCGCTCACGCAGGCGCGCTTGGCTTGCAGAGGCGCCTCTCCATCACCGGGAGCGATGTCGGTGATGTCGCCCTTGTCATTGATGATAAAAGTCACGCGTACGATGGTGCCCGGAGGGGGGTACACCGAGCTCTGGACGATTAGGCGCTCCCATTGAATCTGCACCGTCTCGATCAGCTTCTGCAGGTACGCGCCGTACTCGCTCCACTTCGCGTTGTACGCCACCGGACCGATGTTCTGCGTGCCGAGCTGATTGTCGCGGAGAAACGCCGGCCGGGCATTGCGCTGCGCGACGCGCTCGCGGTCCTGCGGACGGCGCGGATCGATCCGCACCACTTGGCCGTTGAACGCGACTACCTCCCGGATGTCCGGGCTGCCGTCGACCTCCTCAGGACCGCGTTTGGTCCCGGGCGGCGGAATCTTGGCGATCGTACTGCCGATGGAATCGGCATCTTCACCCTCCACTTTCTCAAAACCGGGAATGGGGGCCTGAGCCACCTTCTGGTTCGGCGCAGGCACCGCCTCCTGCGGCGTCGGTGCCGGCTCCGGCTGCGCGAGGCGCGAGGGAGGCTCCGGAGGCTGGAGGCGGCCCGAGACGATCGCGGTGCTCTGCTTCTGTTTGTCCCCTTCCACGGCGGGCGTGTCACTCTTCCCGTCAGGAGTGGGCTTCTCCTGCGCGACCTGCTGGTTCTGCGCCCCAAAGTTCTCCGTCTGGTCCGGGGGATTGTCCGGCGCATCGGGATTCACTTCCACAAACTTGAACGGCTTGGCCGGCGGCTTGGCCTCCGTGAGCGGGACTTCCGGCTCCTCCGGCGCCAGTTCGATGTTGAAGGTCTTATCCGCCGGCTTCACCGACCCGGACTCCACCGTCCGCCGCAGCAGGTAAGGCAGCGCGAGCAGGAGCAAGAGGTGAACCAGAAGCGTCGCAACGACACCAATCTGCACCGAGCGCGTATCGTCATCGCGCGACCATCGCGGCCACACCCAACGACGCCCAAGGCGACGCGGCTTATTTGCGGTGGAGGGAGAGGCCATGCGGTCAGAGAGGTTAGGTCAGGAGACCCGCCTTCGTCAGCAAGTGTTTCGTCAGAGTAAGCGGAAGTCCCATAATCGTCGCCACCTCGCCCGTATGACCCGCGATGATCAGCTCTCCATGATCCTGGATTCCGTAGGCTCCCGCCTTGTCAAGTACATGCACAAGAGAGAGATAGCGATCAATCCGTGCCTCGTCCAGCTCCCGGAAGGTCACGTCGCACGTGTCGGTGGCGTCCCACGCGACGCCGCGATCGAACCTACGCAGGGCAAGGCCCGTGAAGACGGAATGGGTGCGCCCCGAAAGGCGTCGGAGCATGGCGCGGGCTTCGGTGAGGTCAGCCGGTTTATTGAGGGCATGTCCGTCGATGCACACCGTGGTGTCGGCACCGAGCACCCAGGCATCCGGATGCTGGGCGGCGACCCAGTCCGCCTTTCGCGCGGCGTTGCGGGCGACCATGATGCGGGGATCGAGAAGCGGATCTTCGTCCTCCACCACGCGGGCTTCGACCACGGTGAAGGGGCAACCGAGGCGCGTGAGCAAGGCACGGCGCCGCGGCGAAGCCGAAGCGAGGATCAAGGGCTCGGACATCGCTCAGTCCTCCGCTCCAGGCACGCTCAGTGAGCGACCGTTATCGCGCGCGCTGAGCGAGAGGAGGTACGGCGCGGCCCGTTTGGCCCAGACCTCCGCTTTGGGGTACTCCGCTGCCCCACCCGACCAGACCGTTCGCAGCATGTCGGTATCGATCACCCCGGGATTCAGCGGCACGGCTGCCATTCCGGCCGGCAACTCAGCAGCGAGCGCCTTGGTGAGTCCTTCGATGCCCCACTTGGACATGCAGTAGGGAGCTACATCAGGAGACACGCTCCGGCCCCAGCCGGAGGACAGATTCACGATCACCCCGGATCCGCGCTGCACCATCGCGGGCACGAAGTGGCGGATCACATTCGCCACTCCACGCAAGTTCACGTCGACCAAGCGGGTGAACGCGGCGTCCCCCTGCGTCCAAAGCGGGCCCGGGGAATTGATCACGGCTGCGTTGTTGATCAGGAGATCAGGCGCGGGATGGCCCGCCAGAACGCTGGTCGCCCAGATGCTGACTTTCACGTCCTGCGCGACGTCGACGAGCGCGAAGTCATTTGGAGCTCCATACTCCAAGCGGAGATCAAAGATCGCCTCTCCGTTGGTCCCACATCCGAAGACAGTGTGGCCTCCCGCAATGAACTCGCGCGCCAGCGCACGTCCCAAGCCCCGGGTGACTCCTGTAATTACGATATTCATACAAAAAGATCTCCGGCGCTTCCATGCTCCGACCGCGACGAGACATTCATCTGCATTCGCCTCGCGCCCACCACGCGTGCTTCCGATCGGCACCGCGAGTCCGTGCGGCGAGCTTCGCAATCAAGGTTCACCGAGAGCATCATGGGGCGAAACGTAGGAGGAGGGAGATCGGCGAGGCGCCGCGGCCCATGCTCCCCTTGCCCGGGACGCCGCGGCAAGCCCGGAAAAGCATCTTCCTCATCCACCGATCGGCACACACACCTCGGCCGACTCGTGGCGTGGATTATTGACCAACGTCGACACCGGCCAGAGGAGCATCTGGTCCGCTGCGAGGGGCTCGCACAGCAGGCGATAGTCCGCCTCCGCCAACGCGCCGGGGCGCAACCACGA
>CAIOYO010000258.1 GCA_903862595.1 uncultured Opitutaceae bacterium
CCACGTCGCCGCCATGCCGAAGCCTTCGCGCGCCGAGTCCCGCCGGCTCCAGCTGATCCACTCGCTCTTCGCTCCGCTCACCGGAAGCGACCTGTACCTCGCCCAGCAGATCAAGGAGGCGATCCGGTTTCGCCTCGCCGACCTCGCGGAAGAGGCCGCCGGCGGGGATGCACGGCACGAACTGGCCTACGATCAGGCGTTCAACGCCGCCGCCGCCGATCTCCTCGCCCGACTCTTCCGCGACCGCCCGCGGCATGGGTTCTACCACTGGGACGCGTCGCTCGGCGCGGTGGCTGCGACGCCGCTGTTTACCCGCGCGGAAATCCTCCAAGGGCTGCGCCACCTCGCCGGGTTTCGCGACTCGACGCTCCTCATCACGAACCTCCGCTCCGCCCTGATCCCGCCCGGGCGGCGCGCCAGCCCGCGCCGCCAGAGCGACTACGAGGAGTCCCTCACGTTCATCCGCGAGCTTGCTGCCACGCGCGTCCCACGCTCGACATCACTCAACCTGCTTCTCCTGTAAGAAAGCCTCAGCCCGACTCGCTCCGTCATGCCCTCCCCTTCCCTCTTCGAACGCATCATCGCCCGGGAAATCCCCGCCCGCATCGAGCACGAGGACGACCAGTGCATCGCCATTCATGACATCAATCCCCAGGCGCCGGTGCATGTGCTCGTGATTCCGAAGCGCCGCATCGATCGGCTCGGTCTGGCTCAGGCCAGCGACCAAGCCCTGCTCGGTCACCTGCTCCTCACGGCGGGTCAGCTCGCCGCCCGCCTCCAACTGACCCAGGGCTTCCGCGTCGTCATCAATCACGGTCCTCACGGGGGCGAGAGCGTTCCCCACCTGCACGTCCACGTTCTCGGCGGCCGCGCACTGCACTGGCCCCCCGGCTAAGCCGGACCGCAGTCGCAACGATCCCGGTGCGAACCGGGCGCCCGCCGTTCAGGCAGAGCACGAGTCGGGGGATTAAGCTCCGCTTCACCGGCGAGGGTCACGAAGGGCGGACCGCGGCGGCAAATCAACGCTTCCGGAAACTCGGAGTTGCCGAGCCGCCCTCGATCCGTTGGCGTAGCTCGCCCCGCCCACCCCTCACCCCCCGAGCATCCTACTCCGCCGCACTTTCCTTCATGAACTCATCCATCCGAAACCGGCTCTTTTTCATGATGCTCCTGGAGATCGCGATCTGGGGCGCCTGGCAGATCAAAATCTTCCCGTACATGGGCATGCTCGGCTTCAGCGCCGGCGAGCAAGCGTGGATCGGTAGCGTGTTCGGCATCGCCTCCGTGGTCGGCCTCTTTTTCAGCAATCAGTTCGCCGACCGCAATTTCGCGGCCGAGCGCTTCCTTGCTTTCAGCCATCTCGTCGGCGGCATCGCACTCATCGCGACCGCCTACACCACGTCCTTCGCCACGTTCTTCACGCTGTTCCTGATCTACGGTCTGCTCTACGTACCCACTCTGTCGGTCACCAATTCCCTCGCCTTCGCCCACCTGCGCGACCCAGCGCGCGACTTCGGCTTCGTCCGCATGGGCGGCACCGTCGGCTGGATCGTCGTCAGCTGGCCGTTCATCTTCCTTCTCGGTGACAAGGCAGATGCCGCCGATACGCGCTGGGTCTTCATCGTCGCGGGCCTGATCTCACTCGTGCTCGCC
>CAIOYO010000259.1 GCA_903862595.1 uncultured Opitutaceae bacterium
CCCTGCCCTCGTCGCCCGCCTGACCGCCGCCGGCTGCATTGGTGCGGGGGCCCGCCAGCGCGCGTTGCGCGGCGGTGTTTCGAGCGACGTGATCCTTTTCGAGGACGAAGACGGCCGACAGGTGGTGGTGAAACGCGCCCTCGCCCGCCTGCGGGTCGCCGACGAGTGGCACGCTGACACGGGACGCAACGCCTACGAGCAGGCGTGGCTAAGCCTCGCAGCCACGCTCGCTCCGGCGAATATTCCGCGAATCGTCTTCGCCGCGCCTGAGGAGGGCTGGTTCGCGATGGAGTACCTCGGTGAGGGCTGGATCACTTGGAAGCAGTCTCTCCTGATCGGCGCAGCGGAGCCGCTCTACGCCCTTGAAGCCGGAGCCGCACTCGGCCGCATTCACCGCGCCACCTGGAGCGATCACTCCGTTGCCACGACCTTCGATACGCTGCGGAACTTCACCGAACTGCGCATTGATCCCTACTTCAACACGAGCGCGAAACGCCTTCCCGACCTAGCCCCGTGGCTGCAGCGGATCTCCGAGCAACTCGCCTCCCAGCGGCTGGCGCTGGTTCACGGCGACTTCAGTCCCAAGAACCTGATGATCCAGTCCGGGCAGCTGATCATCCTCGACGCTGAAGTGGCCTGGTTCGGAGATCCGGCCTTCGATGTCGCCTTTCTCATCCACCACTTGCTGCTCAAGGCACTCCATCATCGGCGCCACGACCGGGTCGGCGACCTGCTCGCGCTGACCCCGACCTTTTGGCGCTCCTACGCCGACCAGCTCCCGGACACCGAGGCACGCACGATGGAGAACCGTGTAATCGAAATCACCCTCGCTCTCCTTCTCGCCCGAGTCCACGGCAAGTCGCCCGTGGACTACCTCGACGAGGCGGGCCGCCACACCGTGACCTCTTTCGTGCGCACGCACGCACCCTCTCCTCCCGGAAGCATTCCCGACCTCGCCAAGTGGTGGGGGGATGGTCTTTCCTGAAACCGTGTCCGCCATGACCACCATTTCCGCCGTTCGGGCCCTGCAGATCTTCGACAGCCGGGGCAACCCCACCATCGAGGCCGAGGTCACGCTCACCGGCGGCGCGCGCGGCCGAGGGCTCGTGCCGTCAGGTGCTTCGACCGGTCACCATGAGGCGCTGGAGCTGCGCGACGGTGACCGCCAACACTTCCGCGGACGCTCCGTGCTGCGCGCGGTCAGCCATGTCGACGGCGAAATCGCCCGCGCGCTCAAGGGCCGTAATGCGCTCGACCAAGCCGGCATCGACGCCGCCCTGATCACTCTCGACGGCACGCCCAACAAATCACGTCTCGGCGCCAATGCCATCCTGAGTGTCTCGCTCGCCGTCGCCGCTGCCGCGGCACAGGCACGCGAAATCCCGCTCTTCGCCCACTTGGGCGACGGTGGCGGAACCCTGCTCCCGCTGCCGGAAATTCAGATCTTCGGCGGCGGCAAGCATGCCAGTGGGCGCGTGGACGTGCAGGACTTCATGGTCATTGCGCTCGGCGCAAGGACCTACGCTGAGGCGCTGGAAATGACCTTTAACGTGTATCAGGCTGCCGGAGATGTGATGCGTCGCCGCGGACGACTGGCCGGAGTAGCGGACGAGGGCGGATACTGGCCGGAGTTCGATCGAAACGAGGACGCGCTGGCGGCGCTCGTCGAGGCAATCGAACTCGCGGGCTACACCCCCGGCCGCGACGTCGCACTGTCGCTCGATATCGCCGCGACCGATCTCTTCCGCGATGGCGGCTACGAGTTCGGAACCGAACGCCGGCGCTTCACGAGCGAAGACTTCACCGACCTCATGATCGGATGGGTGCGGAACCATCCCATCGCCTCGCTCGAGGATCCCTGCGCCGAAGACGACTGGGAAGGCTGGCAGCGCATGCGGCAGGCCATCGGTGGACGCTGCCAGCTGATCGGGGACGATCACTTCACGACCAACCTTGCCCGCATCGAGAGGGGAATCAGTGCCCAGACAGCGAACAGCGTACTCATCAAGTTGAACCAGATCGGCACCGTGACGGAGACCCTCGCGGCAATCCGGCGCACGCAGGCGGCAGGCTGGCTTCCGGTGGTTTCCGCGCGGAGCGGCGAGACCGAGGATGCGTTCATCGCGCATCTCGCCGTCGCGACGAACGCCGGTCAATTGAAGGTCGGCTCATTCACCCGCGGCGAGCGGATGGCCAAATGGAACGAGGTCCTGCGGATCGAGCGGGAGCTGGGCGCGCGCGCACGCTTTGTCGGCGCCGACCATTTCGCCCAGGCTGGAATCAAGCTCCCCTTCCGCGACCACCGCGGCTAGGAGCGGCGAGCCGCCTTGTACCGCTCCAACTGCGGACGAACGACTTTGAGACAGGCGCCGATCACCCCGGCGTCATCCACCAAGCCCAGACCCGGGATGAAATCCGGGATCAGATCCATCGGCGACAACAAGTAACCCAGAGCCCCGGCGATCACCGCAATGCTGCCCAACGGGATCGCACGATAACGCCCTCGGGAGTAATCCGTCACGAGAGCCAACAGGTCGCGGACATGATTCAGAAAAGGCGCCAGCAGACCGCGCCCCGCCTTCTCCTCGATTTCCTTGGAGCCCCGGATCACCGCGGTGATCTCGGCGTCGCCGACCTTGGCCGCGGCTTCCAGCAACAGTACGCGACTATCCAAATCGGGGATCGCGCCGAGCGACCGGACCGACGGTGCCGCGCTGCGTCGCGGAGCAGGAGACTTGGGGGCACGCTTCGGCGCGGCGGGGGACTTCTTGCGGGACTTGGGTGTAGCCATGGGGAAATGAGCTGAGGGAAGGTGAACGATCTTGCGCACGACGCCAGTCTGGCCAACCGATTTTCGCACCTCCGTTCCCCCGCCCGCCCGCCCGCGGCCAAACGCCGCGCATCAGCGTCGGTAGGTTACACCGAGGACGACCTGCCGCCGCCCCGCCGGGACCGCCGGAACCTCCTCGAAGTCGTCATTCCAGAGATTCTCCGCCTGCAGCGACACCGTCACCCCGTTCCACGTCGCGGGCGAATACGCGACGGAGGCCGCCGTCAGGAACGCGTCACGGCTCGACGCGCGCCGCAGCAGACTATCCGACTGACGGCGCACCTCGTTATCAACGCGCACTTCCCATCCCCGTCCCAAGCGGGCCACGATCGCCCCGGTGGCGCGGAAGCGGGGGAAATTGAGCGCGTAGAAGCTGGCATCCACGGCAGCCGAGCCGTAATCCGACCGACGGGCGTAAGTGGTCAGGCCGAGGACGAAATCCCAGCGATCCACCGAGCGGCGGAGCACGCACTCCGCGCCGGTGGTTGAAAGGTCCACTGGGCTTGCGGTCCGCGCGGTGACTCCTCTCCGGTAGGTCCAATCAACCAACGCGTCGTCCCACCGCTGAAACACCGCGAGCTGCGCGGTCCATCCCGCCAGCACTCCCAAGGCACCTGCCTCAAGCGTGCGGGCCGTCTGTCGGCCTAGGCCGGAATTGCCGCGAAACAGTCCGGCGCCACTCGCCGCGTTCAGCGCGGTGTAGGTAGCGGTCTGCGTGGACGTGGCATAGCCGACGTGCACGCGGTGCAGGCCGGAAGCAGCCGCTCCCCAGTCGAGCGCGAGTTCCGCCAGCGGGGACCATGAGGACGCATCCCGATTCGTGTCGTCATACGAAACACCCGCGCGTGCTACCCAGAGACCGCCCTGCGAGCGCGCCACGCGCCATTCGGGGGCGAGGGAGAGCGTGCGATGCAGTCGATCTCGGAAGCGGCCCGCCGTCAGCGAGGTCGAGGTCAAGCGATCACCCATCACCACCGCACGCGCGTGCCACTGCGCCCCGCCCCACGTCCGGCGCACGTCCACTGCGGCAGCCCGCACCCAGGTCGTGTGCTGGAACGGATGAACCGGCCCCAGCGGCGCGAAGCGATTGAACGCGTAGTCATCCTTGTTGCGTCGGTAATAGGCCCCCCACTCGACGCCGTCACCGGCACCCCATTCCTCGCGATGATTGAGCGCCACCAGGACAGTTTGTAGGTTTTCCGACTCCGGCGAATTGAAGGGAGTGTAGAGGTTTGGCCAGCCGAAGAACTTGGCCTGATAGCCCGCAAATAGATCCGTCTGCGCCGTCGTCCCCCGCACCTGCAACCGACCATGCACCCGCCGGAAATCGTGGTCGCCGAGGGGAATCGATCCATCCGAGCGCGAGCCCGCGAGCGACGCATCGAACCCCAGCGTGCGCCCGCCGGCGACTTCGGTGGTCCACGCCTCGTACCACGACGCGCGCCGGCTGTGATCCTCGCCTGCCGACACCTGCACGACCTGCGCGCGATGAATCGGACGCCAGGCGTAGGCGACCGTACCCGCCCCGGCGTTCCAACCGGCAAGCGCGTGCGCAACGCCGGTGAGCACCTGCGGGAGCGACAGTACCTCCGGCGGCACCGGAAGCTCGGCGAAGTAATGGCCCGTCTGTGGATCAAAGACCGGCAGAACTCCGACCCGAAAGCCCGTCTGCTCGAAGAGTCCGGCGCGGATCGAAACATCCGCCTGCCCCTCCGCCAGATTGCGAGCCTGCACATCCACGAGCGGCTCAAATCGAAGCGCCGAGACCGGCATCGCAAACGTCGTCACGGGCTCCTCATTCGCCACGCGCACGGCCTCGACTGCGACCCCGGGCAGCGGCACCGCCGTCGATTGAGCAGACGCCGTGATCCCCCCCAGCGACACCGCGGCGGCAAGCCCCGCGTGCCACAGACCGCCGGACCGCGATCGATCGTTTCCTCGCATGCGTTGCATCGCCCTAACCCTCACGCAGAGCGGGAACCCACGCCAAGCTTTTTGTTAAGCTAAACCCCGGATCAATTAACAACGAGCGCAAGGCCCGCTTGAAAAAAACGTTTTCGCACCCACGCGAAAGCCGCCGCGACCCGCCGAATCCGGCGGCATCGCGGTCAGCCAATCGCCGCGACCTTACTGGTCGCCGTCCGAACCGATCGCCTCGACCGGGCAGCCCTCGAGGGCTTCCATGCACTGGTCGATTTCTTCCTGCGTCGACGGCTGCTTGAAGACATAGGAATGTCCACCGTCGTCGTGGCGCGTGAAGAAGTTCGGCGCGGTCTCCCGGCAGAGGTCACAGTCGATGCACTGCTGATCGACGTAGAACTTCCCCGCCGCGTTGTGGTCCCACTTTTCAGCTTTGTTGGCCATGGATTGAGAAAAGGAACAGGATGGCGCCTCGGAGTGTCAAGCCCGCCGCTCCCACCTGCAGTCGGGCTGCTGCGCCGTATTCGAAAGGTTTTTGCCGCTCACGCTTGAAGTGGCGCCTCGCCGTGTCACGGTACGCTCGAAGTCATGCTGTCAGACCGGACCTATCGATTGGGCCCACCCCGCCGTTCCTCGACGTCGGTCCTGATCTGGCTGCTCTCCGCACTGATCGCGGGGTTCGTACTCCAGCTTTTTTTCCATCACTTGCTGGGCGAACGGCCCGCGGCCGCGTTCGATCGACTGCTCACCCTCAGCCCAGCTTCCGTGCAAGAGGGCCGGATTTGGACGCTGGCGAGCTACAGTTTCCTTCACGATACCGGAGCCATGGTGCTGCTGCACCTGCTCTTCAACGCAATGTGGTTATGGTTCCTGGGCAGGGAGTTACTACCCCTGCTGGGCTCGGGGCGCTTCCTGTCGCTGTGGTTCGGCGGCGTCGCACTCGGCGGTCTGCTTTGGATCGGGACCCATTGGCACACCGGCGGCGAAATCGTCGGCGCTTCCGCCGGAGTGATGGCACTCCTGATGCTATTCACCTGCATCCAGCCCAGCCATCGGGTCAGGATTCTGATTTTTTTCATCCCGGTCACCTTCGTCGCCAAATACCTCACGCTCACCCTCGCCGTCGTCGACCTGGCGGGAATGGTGGCGTTCGAGGTCCTCGGCATGTCCTCCCCGCTGGACTGGGCACACTCGGCGCACTTGGGCGGAATGGCCGCCGGTTGGATCTATTTCCGTTGGGTATACCAGCGGGAATGGCGCAACCCTGACCGCGCCACCGTGCTTCGCCTGCCTCGCTGGCTGCGCCGGAGCCGCCCCGCGGTCGCCAAGCCGGCACCGGAAACACTTCCGGACGAGGAAGTATTTTCCTCACCCGAGCGCCTCAAGGCCGAGGTCGATCGAATCCTCGACCGGATCAATAGCCACGGCTTCGGAGCGCTCACTCCAGCGGAACGGCAAATTCTCGACCGCGCCCGAGGGCAGCTCGGTCGGTCCAGCTAGACGCGCTCAGACTTGCCCGAAACTTTTCTCCGACTTTCGTTTCCCATTATCGAGAAGATGACGTCCCCGACTTTCCGGCAGCTACTCTCCGGCGCCCTGCTCGCCGCCCTCCTGCCTTTCGCCACCTACGCTGAAACCGCTCCGCGCGATCGCGCGTTTCGTAGTTCGGCGACGCTCACGAAGGAGGTCTCACAATTCGTCCGCCTCCTCGAGGAGGTCCACTACAACCGCGACGCGGTCAAGCCCAAGGCCTACGCCGACCTGCTGCCGGACTACATGGCCGAGCTCGACGGTCAGCGCCTGTTCTTCCTCGCCTCCGACAAGCAGGAATTCGCCGGCGCCAACCCGCCCGATCGCCTCTACTGGAATATCTCCACGCTCGGCCGCGTCGACTATGCCTACGACATCTTCAACCGCTACGACGAACGAGTCCGCGCCCGCGTGGCCTGGATCTTCGAGGAACTGAAGAAGCCCATCGACCTCGCTTCGGCCGAGGCCTACGCCTTCGACCGCTCGAAAGCCGAGTGGCCCGCCACCGCGGCCGAGGCCGACGACTTGTGGCGTCGTCGCCTCACGTTCGAGGTCGTCACGGAGATGCTAGGAAAGAAAGCCTCGTCCGATCCTGCCGTGGCACTCGAGGAGGCCCGCACCCACGTGCGCAAGCGCTACGAGCGCATGCTGAAGAATATCTCCGACATCGAATCCCTCGATCTCGCCGAGACTTTCCTCAGCACGCTGGCCCGCATCTACGATCCCCACTCGACGTACTTTTCCTCCGATACGTTCGAGGACTTCAACATCCAGATGCGCCTCCAACTCGTTGGCATCGGCGCCATGCTCTCCCTCGAAGACGATGTCTGCATCGTTCGCGAAATCGTCCCCGGCGGCCCCGCGGATCTCAGCAAGCAGATCAAACCCAACGACCGCATCCACTCCGTCGGCCAAGTCGGAGCCGAGCCAATCGAAGTCGTGGGCATGAAACTGCGGAAGATCGTCGATATGATCCGCGGCGCCAAGGGCACGCAGGTGCGCTTGCTCGTCCAGCCAGCCGACGCGACCGACTCTTCTACGCGCAAGGAGGTCATCCTGACCCGCGACGTGGTCAAACTGGACAACGCACGCGCGTTCGGCGCAATTTTCGAGGTTCCCGATGCCAACAATCCAGCCGTGAAGGTTCCGATCGGGGTCATCTCCCTCCCCGCCTTCTACGGCCCGGATGGATCAACCCCCGAGGGGGAAGGCTCATCCGCATCGGGCGATGTCGCCAAGCTCATCACCCAACTCCAAGCCGCCGGGATCCGCGGCCTCGTCCTCGATCTGCGGCGCAACGGCGGCGGTCTGCTCTCCGAGGCGATCGACCTGACCGGGCTCTTCATCCGCCGGGGCCCCGTCGTCCAGGTCCGCTCGTACTACGGCGAGATCAAGGTCGACGAGGACGAAGACGCCCGCATCGCTTACGACGGGCCGCTCGCCGTGCTGGTGTCGCGCTTCAGCGCGTCGGCCTCGGAGATCGTCGCCGGCGCACTCCAGAACTACGGTCGCGCCGTGGTGGTGGGCGACAGCTCGACCCACGGCAAGGGCTCAGTCCAGACCGTCGTGGAAATGCGAAACCTGATTCCGGCCCTCGCCCGCTCGCCGATCAAGACGGGGGCGGCGAAGTTCACGGTGCAGAAGTTCTACCTGCCCAACGGAGCCTCGACTCAGCTGAAGGGCGTCGTACCGGACATCACGCTCCCGTCGATCGAAGACTTCCTGCCCATTGGCGAAAAGGATCTTCCCCACGCCTTGGTCTGGGACGAAATTCCGACCAGCTACTTCGACGGCAAGCCTCTGCCCAAGTCGCTGCTCGAGCCGCTCCGCGCCAAGAGCACGGAACGCCAGAACGGGCTCGATGAATTTGCCTACCTGCGCAAGTCGATCGATTTCTTCCGATCCAAGCAGGATCTGAAGCTGGCCTCGCTCAACCTCGAGGACCGACGGCGGCAAAAGGCCGAGGATGATGCCTTCCGCAAGACGCTCGACTCGGAGAAGGCCCGTCTCGCCGCCACTGACTTCCCGTATCGGGAGTTCCTCCTCGCTCCCCCTCCGCCGCCGCGAATCCGCGCCACAGTCACTCCGCCGTCCTCGCCCGAGGGTCCCAAGCCCGCGGACGCCCCGGCCGCGAGCCCGGACGAGGTCGAAAGCACGGACGAAGATGACAATGCCCATTTCGCCAAGATGGACGTCCACCTGCGCGAGACCCTTCGCGTGGTTGCCGACGCGCTGGCTCTCGGCGAGCGACGCGAGTTCTGGGTCGGCGACACCGCGCCGCTGACCGCGAAGGTCGAACCCAAGAGCTAGGTCGCCCGGCCGCGCGCTCCATCGCATCCGCCGCCATGCCCCGCGTCCTGCTGCTCCTTCCGGAGGGATTCGAGGAGATCGAGGCCATCACTCCGATCGACGTGCTCCGACGTGCCGGGGTCGAGGTCGTCGTGGCAGCACTCGCCCCCGGCATCCACGTCACCGGTCGCTGCGGAGTCACTCTGCACGCGGATCTGCCGCTCGCGGCGGTTCCTGCCGGGGAGAGTTTCGACGCGCTGGTGATCCCCGGCGGCCCTGGCGTCCGCGCTCTCCGCGACGATCCGCGCGTGGTTCCGCTCGTCCGCGCCCACGCCGAGGCCGGGCGTTGGATCGCAGCGATCTGCGCCGCGCCGCTGGTGCTCCGCGATGCGGGCCTCATCGGGGCCGGAGTGCGCTACACGGCCCACCCGTCCGCCGCGAACGAATTGCCGGACCTTCTGCCCGATGCGCGCGTGGTCCGCCACGAGCGCATCATCACGTCGCGGGGCGCCGGCACGGCCTTGGACTTCGGCCTGGAGTTGATCGAGGTACTCGTCTCCGCCGAAAAGCGGGCCGAGGTCGCCGCGTCAATCTGCACTTGAGGGTCGCCTCAGGCGCCGATTCCGACGAGGATCGGGCGTCCTGCCCTCACCCGTCTGAGCCCCCGCATCCCGTGCCTGCCCCTTCCTCTCGCTCATTTGATTTCATCGCCATCGGCGGCGGATCCGCCGGGTTCAACGCAGCCCGCGTGGCTGCTAGTCTCGGCAAGAAAGTGGCCATCGTCGACGCCGGCGCCGAACTGGGCGGTCTCTGCATCCTTCGCGGCTGCATGCCGTCCAAGACGCTCCTGCACAGCACCGACGTGCTGCACCGCGCCCGCCACGCCCGCGTGCTCGGACTCCGGATCCCGCAGGCCGACGTGGACATGAAGGCACTGCAGGCGCGAAAGCGTCGCATCATCGGCGAATTCGCCAGCTACCGCGTGCAGCAACTCCAGGCGAAACGCTTCACGCTGTTCCGCGAGCGCGCACGCTTCCGCGACGCCCACACCATCGAACTGGCCAGCGGCATTCATCTCACCGCGAAGTCCTTTCTCATCGGCACCGGCTCCCGCGTCAGCACGCCTCCCATCCCTGGACTCGCCGCGACTCCGTTCTGGACCAGTGACGACGTCCTCGATCTCGATCAAACCCCGGAGAGCGTAATCGTGCTGGGCGGTGGAATTGTCGCCTGTGAGCTCGCCCAATACCTTCGCCGCATTGGTTCCAAGGTCACCGTGATCCAGCGCAGCCCGCAGGTTCTTCGCGAACACTCTCCCGAAGCGGGAAAAGTGGTGGAGGAAGCCTTCCGCGCCGAAGGAATCACGGTCTTCACCGGCACGCAGATCGAGTCGATCCGCCAGGTCGCCGCAGGGGTGCAGGTCACCTTCAACCATCAGGGCCGCCGGGTGGTGCGCCGCGCCCGGCATCTGTTCAACGCGCTCGGGCGGGAACCGGCCACTGCCGGGCTCGATCTCGGGGCCGCCGGCGTGACGTGCGGAACCGATGGCAGGATTGAGGTGAACCGCTGGCAGCAGACCTCGTCTCCCTCAATCTATGCGGGCGGGGATGTCTGCGGGCCTCACGACATCGTTCACCTCGCGGTCGCTCAGGGGGAACTCGCCGCCCGCCACGCCGCGGGCGTGAAGGGTCTGCGGCCGGTCAGCGCGATGCCACTGCTGAGCGTCGTCTTCACCGACCCCGCGGTCGCATCGATCGGCCAGTCGGAAGCCCTGCTCAAGAGGTCAGGTACACCGTACCTGGCGGCTAGCTATCCGTTCAACGACCACGGCAAGTCGATCCTGATGGAGGCTCACCGCGGTTTTGTCCGTGTCTTTGCCGACCCCACCCGCGGCCGCTTGCTTGGCGCGGAGATCGTCGGACCCGAGGCCGGCGAACTGATCCACTGCTTCACCGGCCCGCTCTCGATGCGGGCAACGGTCTTCGATCTCCTTCGCGCACCGTGGTACCATCCCACGCTCGCCGAGATCATCACTTACCCACTCGAGGAGATCGCTGACCAAGTCGGATAACCGTTCGCGATCACGCCGCGGCGATCGCCAGCAAGTCGCGCAAATCAACCCGCTTCTCGTAGAGCGCCTTCCCGAC
>CAIOYO010000260.1 GCA_903862595.1 uncultured Opitutaceae bacterium
ACGGGGAAGACACGCCCTGCCTCCCGGCGCGCTACGAAGCGCTCGGGCCACGCGAAGCCTTCCTCACGCTCACCGAGGGTCGCTATCACCAAGTCCGGCGCATGTTCGCCGCCGCCGCTGGGGCCACGGTGCTGACGCTGCTGCGCGACCGCTTCGGCGCGCTGGAGTTGGGTTCCTTGCCCGCTGGTCAGTGGCGAATCCTGTCTTTGGATACATTTACCGAACCGGCGGTGCGCCCATGAGGAACCCCGCATCGGAATTTAGGCGGTCCGTGCGACGCCTGTCTGCGCAGCTCGGACGGGAGCACGCGTCATGGCGCGGCCTGGTCCGTACGACACGCGGAGCGTCCACGTTGCCGCGTCGGGTCGGGTGCGCGAGCGGCTGCCGATGCGAGCAAGGAAGCGGAACCCGGCCGCTGGCCGGCTTGCTTCTTCGGGCGTGGCTGGCGCTGCTCGCGTGCGCGACGGTGGCCCATGCCCAACTCAATGGCGGAGCGGCATCGTCCCGCGACGGCCTCGCCGCGACGGCTCCAGCCACCGCACTTCCGGCCGTCGTGGTCGCAGCCGCGCGCGCCCCGGTACCAGTCGCCGATCTCGCGATCGCGGTGGATCTCTTCTCCGCGGAGCGGCTGCAGGCGTCGCCGGGTCGCGCCGTCGACGCGGTGCTCCGCGAGTCACCGGCATTCAGTCTCTTCCGCCGCAGCGGCAGCCTCGTCGCGAACCCCACCGCCCAAGGCGTCTCCCTGCGGGGCCTCGGTCCGAGCGGCGCCAGTCGGTCGCTGGTGCTCCTCGATGGTGTTCCGCTCAACGATCCCTTCGGCGGCTGGGTCGCGTGGGGCAAGGTGCCCGGGCTCGCCTTGTCCGGCGCCGAAATCCTTCGCGGAGGTGGTTCCGCCGAGTGGGGCAACGCCGCGCTTGGCGGCACGATCGCACTCTTCACCGAAGTCCCATCCGACCGAGGCAGCGCAGCGGCGGCCGCGACCTTGACCAGGTCCGGCGCAGGCCGGCTCCGCGCTTCAGGCGGATCGTCCCGCACGGCTGAGGGCGAGGGGCTCGTCCATACCCCGGTGGGTCAACACGGCGTCATCCGCACCAGCCTCTCCGCCCTCACAACCGACGGCGACTTCACGCTCTCGCCCGCCCAGCGCGGCGCCGTTGATCGCCGCCTCGATCTCCGTCAGCGGCTGCTGCAGAGCTCGTGGCACCAGAATCTGGGGGCCGCCACGCCCGTGCGACTGACCCTCACCGTGCGGGGCTTCGACGAGGAACGGGGCAATGGCACGTTGCTGCAGCGCAATGCGTCGCGCGAGCGTTTCGCGTCCGTGGCCCTCGCGGCAAGCCCGACGACGGCGCTCTCCTGGACGGCGAACGTCTACGGCCAGGGGCAGGAACTGCGCAGCGTGTTCACGTCCGTCGATTCCTCCCGCCGGCTTGAAACTCCAGCCAACGATCAGTTCGCCGTGCCGAGCACCGCGGGCGGTGCGAACGCCACGCTCAGCGTGCGTCACACCGGCACCGCGCGCGCCCGATCGACCTTCGGCGCGGACGTCCGCGCAGTCCGCGGCGAGACGCGCGAGGATTTCTTGTGGTCAGGGACGCGCTTCACCCGCCGCCGGTTCGCTGGCGGCGCGCAGCAGTTCCTCGGGGCTTTCGCCAGCCACGAACGCACCCTCAGCGAGGGCCTGCGCGCGTCCGCGGCGCTCCGCCTCGACCGCTGGTCAAATACCGACGGCCACCGCCGTGAGTGGGACTCCGTCACGCTCAACCCCACCCGGGACGACCGTTTTGCCGACCGCCGGGGCACGTCGTTGAATCCACGTTTCGGATTCATCGTGCCGTTGCGGTCCCCGTTCGGCGGCGACGCTGCCTCCCCGCGGCTTCGCGTTGCGGCGTATCGGGCGTTCCGCCTGCCGACGCTGAACGAGTTCCACCGGCCCTTCCGCGTGGGCAACGTCAATACCGAGGCCAATCCGCTGCTCGATCCGGAACACGTCCGCGGTTTCGAAACCGGAATCGACCTACCGCTGGGCTCGCTGCGGACCGCGATCACGGTTTTCCGGCAGGACCTCCACGACGCCGTCGCGAATGTCACGCTCGCGCGCACCCCGACGCTGGTCAGCCGGCAGCGCCGCAACCTTGAGGCCGTGCGCGTGGACGGCCTGGAGGCCGGGCTGTGGTGGGAACCGTCGCGCGCGTGGTCCTTCCGCGTCGAGGCGCTGCTGAGCAACGCCACGGTGCGAAAGGCGGCCAGCCAGGTGGCGCTGGAAGGTCGGCGCCTCGCACAGGTCCCCCGATTCGTGGGGACGGCCGGAGCCTCCTGGCGCAACGCCTCCTTTGGCACGCTGGACGTTCGCCTTCGCCACACGTCGAGCCAATACGAGGATGACGAGAATCTGCTGCGGTTGGAACCTGCCACCAGCGTCGATGTCCAGTGGAGTCGATCCCTCACGCGTACGCTGGAGGGTTTCGTCACGGTGGAAAACGCGACCCAAGCATCCCTGCAGACCGGCCGAACGGTCGATGGCCTGATCTCCCTCGACGCCCCTCGACGCTTCCGGCTCGGCCTGCGTTCGCGCTGGTGACGGCATCGGTTGGCGCGTTGACGAAGGCTCGTCCCCAGACCACGCTCCCCGCCCTCGCCTCACGCGCGACCTTTCCACGATGAGCTCCTCCCTTTCCGGCATTTACATTGGAACCGATAGTGG
>CAIOYO010000261.1 GCA_903862595.1 uncultured Opitutaceae bacterium
CGCCACGCCCATGTCCTCACTCTCCTCAATCGCGTCAGCGTCATCCTCGCCTGCCGCATCCCCGGTGCGCACCGTGGCCATCGTCGGCGCCGGCCTAATCGGGTCTAGCTGGGCTGCGTTCTTTCTCGCCCACGGGTTTGAGGTGATCGCGACCGACCCCGCGCCCGGAGCGGAAGAGAAACTGCGCGCGTTCGTCGACCGCGCGTGGCCCGCGCTGGAGACGCTGGGGATTTCCGCCGGCGCTTCCCGCGAGCGGCTTCGTTTCAACGCCGATCTTGCCGCGGCCGTGCAGGGCGCCGACTTCATCCAAGAAAATGGGCCGGAGGTCCTCGCGGCGAAGCGGGCGTTGCTGCAGGCCATCACCACAGCAGCACGACCCGAGGCGATCATCGCGTCCAGCACGTCGGGCTTCACGATGAGCGCGCTGCAGGAGGGCTGCACCCATCCGGAACGCTGCGTCATCGGTCATCCGTTCAATCCGCCGCACCTGATGCCGCTCGTCGAGGTGGTCGGCGGGAAGCTGACCTCCGCTGCGGTGGTCGATCGCGCGCTGGCCTTCTACACGTCTCTCGGAAAGCGCGCGATCCGCCTCAACCGCGAGGTGCCCGGCCACGTCGCCAATCGTCTCCAGGCAGCGCTCTGGCGCGAGGCGGTGCACCTGGTCGCCGAGGGCGTGGCCAGCGTCGCTGACGTCGACGCGGCCGTGACCGCGGGCCCGGGCGCGCGCTGGGCGCTGATGGGGCCCAACCTCATCCTGCACCTCGGCGGCGGCGCCGGCGGGATCCACCACTTCATGAATCATCTCTCCGGCCCTTTCACCACGTGGTGGAAGGACCTTGGCAACCCCGAGCTCACGCCCGAGCTCCGCGAGCGGCTCATCGCAGGTGTGCTCGAGGAGGCCAACGGGCGCTCGATCGCGGAGCTGGCCGCCCAGCGGGACGCCGGCCTGCTCGCCGTTCTCCGCTGCCCGCAGCGCGAGGCCTAGCAGCTCGCTGGTTCGCGCCGCCCGGACGTCACGGCCGTCAGGAATGTCTCAAGTGCAAAGTCCGCGAGCTGCCCTCCCGGGCCATCCGGGTTGAAGTCGAAGGCGTGCACGGCCCACGGCAGCGCAAGGTACGCATGGGGCACGCCGTGCTCCGCCAAGCGGGCGGCGAGGCGCTCGCTCTGGCGAAACCACACCAGCGAATCCTTGCCGCCGTGCACGAGCAGGGTCGGCGGCGTTTGTGGAGTCACGGCGTGGTAGGCGCTCGCTTCATCATAGGCACGCGAGGCCTCTTCGGGCGCGCCGCCGAGGTACTGGCGCATGAGCTTGAAGAAATCGAGAATGCCCCCCTCCGGCGTGTTGCGCCACGCGAAGTGGAGGTCGTGCGGAGCGTAATACGCCACCACGCCACGGATGAAGGGTTGGCCGGGTCGATAGCCCACCGCCGTGGCAAGCTGTCCTCCAGCACTGCGCCCGAATAGGATGAACCGTTCCGGATCAATGCCCAGCTCAGCCGCATGCGACCGCAGGTAGGCGATTCCGGCGACGACGTCCTCGGCCGCCGCTGGCCAACGATGCTGCGGCGCGAGGCGGTAGCTGATTGCCGCCACCGCATAGCCGCGCGCGGCCAGCCGGTGATTCGCATCGGCAAGTTGTGTCCGATCCCCTCCGTCCCAACCACCACCGTGAATCATCACCACACAGGGCGCACCGCCACGCGGCCCATCGACCGCACGGTAGAAATCCAGCGGTAACCCGCCTGCACCGTCGACTCGCGGGACTTCCCGCGTCTCCACCGGCAACCGTCGCGTGAGCCGCGGAAGGAAGAGCCGCCCAAGCGACAGCGCAGGGCGCGAGGGCACCGCACCCACTCCCCACACCGCACGCAATCGGCCGGGAAGTCCGCGGGAAATCCGCCACGCCTGCACCGCCGGCCAAAGGAGCAGGCCCGCCGCCACCCCGAGCAGGACCAGCACCGCGAATCGATTCCAGCCAAGGGCCCCTCCCTGCGCCAGGACCAACGAAACGAGCAGCCCGCTCAACAACGCCAGGAAGTGCCCGTACTCCCCCGCCAGGATCGCCAGCTTCCACGCGGGCGGCGTCGGCGGGTGCGCCCAGGTGAGCGCGGCAAAGCCGGTCAACCCAGCCGCCAAGACCAGACTCAGCCACGATGCATCCACCCTGCCATTCTCGCCCCACCCCGCCCCCCAAGTCTAGCCGGATGATCGCCCCCTCAGCCGCGCACCCCGGCCGGAAGTTCGCTCGACACCCGCGACGCGCTGACGTGATCTCCCTTCGTCCATGCGCCGTCTCGACCAGCTTCTAGCCAATCTCGGCTACTGCTCACGCCGCGAAGCCCGCGACTTCCTTCGTGCCCACGAGGTGCGCGACGGCGGCACGCGGTTGACGCAGCCCGCGCTCAAGGTCGATCCCGCCGCGGTGCGCGTCGACGGCGAGCCGCTCGATCACCCGGACGGTCTGCTTCTGCTGCTGCACAAGCCGCTCGGGTTGGTCTGCTCGCACGATCGGAGCGAGGGTCCGTCGGTCTACGATCTGCTCCCGCTCCGCTGGCAGCAGCGCAATCCCGGGATCACCTCCGTCGGTCGGCTCGACAAGGACACGTCGGGCCTCTTGCTGCTCACCGACCAGACTGCGCTCGTGCATCGGCTGACGTCGCCGCGTCACCACGTCGAGAAGCGCTACCGCGCCACGGTTGATCGCGATCTTCCGCCCGGGCTCGGCGAGGTGTTTGCCGCCGGAACGCTTCGCCTTGACGGGGAAGACACGCCCTGCCTCCCGGCGCGCTACGAAGCGCTCGGGCCACGCGAAGCCTTCCTCACGCTCACCGAGGGTCGCTATCACCAAGTCCGGCGCATGTTCGCCGCCGCCGCTGGGGCCACGGTGCTGACGCTGC
>CAIOYO010000262.1 GCA_903862595.1 uncultured Opitutaceae bacterium
CGACAACCAGATCGTCAACGCGAACCTGCGGTCGGTCTCCTACACGGCGAATCGCCAGCTGGATCCGCGGCCTGCGGTCGGTAGCGCGGCGCTGACCGGCGCCGGTGCCGTGTCCGGCTCCGGGCTCACGGCCGTTTCGTATAAGGGTGCCTTCAGCACGACGAACTGGGCGGCGGGTTGGACGAAGCTCTGGACGGATGGCTACTTCGATCTTGCGAGCGCCGGCACCTCCGACGTCGCGGTGATCCCTGATTCGGCCTCGAAGTTCGTGAACATCGCCACCCGCGGCTTCGTGGGCTCGGCGGCGGGGCAAGAGCTCATCGCTGGCTTCGTGGTCCGCGGCACCCAGGCCCAGACGGTTCTGATCCGCGTGGTCGGTCCCGGCCTCGCTCAGTTCGGCGTCAGCGGCACGTTGGCCGACCCGATCCTCGAGCTCTACCGAGACACCACGAAGATCGCGGAAAACGATGACTGGAGCGGCCAGCAGATCGTCAACCTCTCGGCTCAGGTCGGCGCGTTCGCTCTCGCGTCGGGCAGCCGGGACGCCGTTCTCGTGACGAATCTCCAGCCCGGCGGCTACACGGTGCAGGCCAAGGGCAAGGCGAACACGACCGGCTCTGTCATCCTCGAAGTTTACGAGGTTGACTAATTAAGTGCAGGAAACTTGCAGCCTCATGCGTGCCCGGAGTCAATCGACCGCGATCCGGGCTAGAGGCTGCAAGTTGGGGTCGGATGGGCGTTTAGTGGGCGGACGAGCAGGGGGCTTTTGCCCCCTTGTCACGCGTCCGTCACGTGTTTGTAACATGACGGCCCCAGGGTGTCGGGCGTGTCGTTTTGGTTACGACCGTAACGTTCGTCCCGAACCCTCCATGCACGTCCTCCTCCGATCCCTCGCCCTTGCGGGCTTGCTCCTCACAACTGCTACGCTGGTCCACGCCCAAGACAGCGGTGCCCTGATCATGGCGCTGGTGCGCAAGGGCATCCTGACCGACCAGGAGGCGGAGGACATCCGGGCTGAACTGCTCCGGGAGGCTGCGGTGGTTCCCGCGCCGGCGTTTGCCGGGGGAAAGACCACGCAGCGCCTGAGCGTCGGCATGCGTTTGCAGGCCCAATACGCACATCTCGATACGGATCTGGCTGCGGGGTTGATTGATCCCGCCGCGACCAATCATGCCTTCCTGCGTCGCGTCTACTTCTCTCTCAGGGCGGGTTTGGTGGGGGACTGGGCCGCAGTGATGACGTACGACTTCGCTTCTGGTGGCTACGACGACGCACTCCTCGAGTGGAAGCCCCGGCCAGACCTCGTCTTCAATTTCGGTCTCCGTAAGGTCAATACGGCATTCGAAGAGCGTTCGACGAGCGGCAACATTCGCTCGCTGGAGCGCTCGTCGGTGACGCGCTACTTCGTGGAGTCCAACAACGGCCGTCGCCTCGCGGCGGCTGGTTACCGCATTGGCGCGTTCGTGGAAGGCCGCCTCGGGAATTCGGGAGTTTTCTACAATGCGGCCATCACGAATCCCGAGAAGGTTGATACCTTCTCCGGCGCCTCATCGGCCGGCGATGCCACCACCAATCGTCCGGCTCTGTGGGCGGGCGTGGGATATGGCAAGTCGGTGCCCGGTCTGGCTTGGTCGACGGGGGTGGGTGTCGCCCATGTGCCCGACCAAGGCGGCTGGGGCACGACGAATGCCGGCCGGGGCTTCGATCTCTCGTTGTATTCCGCGTTTTTCGAACTGACGGCTGAGCGCTACACGCTGATGGCGGAGTTTCTCCAGGCCGATGTGGAGCGAGGCGTATCGGCGACCCGGGACGCCCAGCCGCGAGGCTACTTCCTGCAGCCCTCAGTGTTTGTCACCGAGACGTTTGAGGTCGTGGCCCGCTATGCGGCCCTGGATACGGATGGTCGCGGCGTAACGCTGGGTGACGTGATCCGCTCCGCGCCGACGGGCGCCACGATGAATCGAAGCTCGGAGTGGTATGCTGGCTTCAACCTCTATCTCAAGGGCAACGACCTCAAGTATCAGCTCGGCTTGGTCTCCGCGACGACCAAGGATCAGGTAAACGGGGGAGCGGCCGAGGCAAAGACCGCCGGCGTCCGCTCCCAACTGCAGGTCCAGTTCTGACCGAGTACGATCACACTTCATCAATCTCTTCCTCATGAAAAACTACATCGTTCTCGTCGTCGGCCTGCTGGCACTGGTTTCCCCGCTGTCAGCCCAGCGATTGGTGATCAAAGGATCTGACACGCTCGGGGCCAAACTGATTCCGCAGATCGCCGAGGAGTACCGGGCCCGTCATCCCGGTGTCTCGTTCGAGATCGCCGCGGAAGGATCCACGACCGGCATTGCTGCGATTACTGATGGTACGGCGCAGATCGGGATGTCGTCGCGCCGGGCGCGGGCGACCGAGGTCTCGGCCGCGCAAGCGAAAGGCGTGGTACTGAAGCCCACCATCGTGGTGTACGACGGCATGGCTGTGGTGGTGCATGCGGACAATCCGGTGCGCGCGCTGACGAAGCGTCAGGTTGAGCAGATTTTCACGGGGGCGGTTACGGATTGGTCCGCGCTCGGTGGAAAACCCGGGCCGATCTCGGTGTACACCCGCAATACCTCGTCGGGTACCTACTCCGACTGGAAGGAGCTTGCGATGAACAAGAAAGACTACGCCAAGTCCTCGCAGAAGCTCGCGGGCAATGAGCAGATCGTGGCGGAGGTGGCGCGTAATCCCAACGGAATTGGGTACGTCGGTCTAGCCTACCTGTCGGCGCCCGGCATCCACACTGCGACGATCGACGGTCAGAGTCCCTCTGAGGAGTCGATCCGCTCGCACAAGTATCCGTATGCGCGTCCGACCTTCTTCTACACCAACGGCGAGCCGTCCGGTGAAGCGGCGCGCTTCATTGAGTTTGTGCTGGGGGCTGAAGGCCAGACGATTGCCCGCAAGGTCGGCTTCGTGACCCGAAACTAACTCGCGGCGCGCCGGCTCCACGCTTCCGCCCTCTCCGCATGGCCGACACCTCGAAAGCACCCAGCTTCCCGATCACGAAGCGCCGTCTGCGCTTCTTCGGATTGACGAGCGACGAGCTGGTGCAGCTCTTCTTTCGGGGTAATGCGATGGTTTCGGTGCTCGTGTTGGCACTGATCACGCTGTTCCTCTTTCGCGAGGGACTCGAATTCTTCGGGCAGAACCAGCAGAACCTCCAGGTTTACCGCCGGGCCGGTCTGGATTACGTCGATCACCTGCGCTGGCAGGAGCAGGACCATACCGCGTTGAACCGGTACCTGCTCGATGTTCGGATGAAGGTGATGGCGGACCTCACCGGGCGCGGCGGCCTTTCGGTTGAAGCGGCCAATCAGCGGCTGGAGGCCTTTGACCAGTACTCGATCCGATTTGATGACGCGATCGCGCCGCTGCGCGGGTTGGTCTCGGAGCTTTCGGAGACGGCGTCGGCCATCAAGACGAAGTATTACATCAACGAGGACAAGCGCACCGAGCGCCGGCAGTTGCTGGCGGCGGGCCGTGCCGAGGACGCCGCGCGGGTCGAGGTCATCCAGGTGGACTTCGGGCGCGAGCTGGAGCCGATTCTTGCCTCGCGCGAGGTCTACTTGCAGATCAACCGGGACCTTTCTCGGGAACTGCAGGAGCTCGCGGCTGTGGCGCGCGCGGTGCCGGGGGTGCCCGTGGAGCGGATGGATCGGTTCGGATCGCTCGTGGTTCAGTATGTCGCCGGTTTTCCGCAGATCGAGCAGCGCCTCGCGACGTGGGACTACCGGGAGGAGGTGTCGCTGCTCCGCTCGTTCTCCGCCTTCATCATGGGACGTCAATGGCTGACGGCCAGCTTCTGGCAGGATTGGTACGGGGTGCTTCCACTCTTCGTCGGGAGTCTCATGGTCTCGCTGATCGCGCTGACCCTGGCGGTGCCTCTCGGCGTGGGGGCGGCGGTCTATGTGAATCAGATCGCTTCGCCGACCGAGCA
>CAIOYO010000263.1 GCA_903862595.1 uncultured Opitutaceae bacterium
CGCTCCTCCGCGTTGATGTCCTCCATCGGGTACAGCCGCAGTTCGCGGAGTCGGACGTTGGCGGCGTCCCAGTACGTCTCGCTCCGCTCGCCGACGATGCGCTGTCCGATCGTCCATTCACGGAGCCGGAACGGTCCGTTGCCCACGAAGGTCTCGGGCCGGGTCCAGCGGGTGCCGCGCGCGTAGGGATCCCCCGCCTTCTCCAGCGTGGGAAAATGCACCGGCCACCACACCCAGTGCTGCAGCAGCGAGAGGAAGTATGGCGTCGGTCGCTCCAGCGTGATCTCCACCGTGCGGGCGTCCGGCGCGGCGAAGCCCACGTCGGCGAAGCGCGTCGCTCGGCCCTGGTGGAAGTCGGCCGCCCCGCGCACCACGTACATCAGGTTCGCGTTGTCGCAGCCGAACGACGGTGTGAGGGCGCGGCGCCACGACGCCAAGAAATCGGCGGCGGTAAGGGGATCGCCGTTCGACCACCGCGCGTTCGCCCGCAGGTGAAACGTGTACGTGAGACCGTCCGCGGACACCGCCCAGCGCTCCGCGATGCCCGGCACGGGATGAAGGTCGCGCGGGTCCTCGGCAACCAATCCCTCGAAGAAGGCGGAGATCACGCCGTAATCGCTGACCATCATGGCGACGTGCGGATCGAGATCGGCGATGTCGGGACTGAAGCCGCGGTGCAGCACCTGTTCCCGCGTTCCGCGTTCGACCGCAGTCTCGCGCGGGCGGCAGCCGACGCCCAGCGTCGCGAATCCGACCAAGAGGGCCGTGCCCAGCAGAGCGGCGAACGCGGAACGGCGCATCGGTGGCCCTCGACCGGACTAGATCCGCTGAAGCAGTGCGACGGCGTGCGCGGCGATGGCGAGGCCGCGGCCCAGATCACCCACGCCCTCGTTGGTCGTGGCCTTGATCCCGATGGCGTCGATGGCAAGGCCCGTGCTGGCGGCGAGGCGCGCCTTCATCTCCGGGACTCTGGCCAGTAGGCGGGGTCGCTCCGCGATCACGGTGGCGTCGAGGTTCACCGGCGCCCAGCCGCGGCGGGCGAGCTCGGCGATCACGCGCTGCAGGAGCAGTTGGGAATCAATGCCGCGTAGCGATTCATCTGTATTCGGAAAAAAATGACCGATGTCCGGAAGTCCGGCGGCGCCGAGCAGGGCATCGCAGATCGCGTGGGTCAGGCAGTCGGCGTCGCTGTGTCCCTCGAGACCGTAGTCGGTGTCGAAACGGACTCCCCCGAGGACCAGTGGCCGGCCCGGGACCAAGCGATGGATGTCGTAACCGTGGCCGATGCGCATGGAGAGAAGAGAAGGCGGGAACGGTGGACGGCGCGGTGTCGGCCTAGGCCTCGCCCGCGTGGCGCTGGCGGAGGAGGAATTCGCACCACGCGAGATCGGCGGGCGTGGTGAGCTTGGGATTCGGGTGCGGGTTCTCGAGCAGGGCGATCGGATGGCGTAGTCCCTCGACCGCCTGGGCATCGTCGGTGATGCGTTCGCCCCGCGCGGCCACCCGGGCGTAGGCGCGGACGATCAGCGGGCGGGCGAAGACCTGCGGCGTCTCCATGGCCCACAAACGGGAACGATCAAGCGTGCGGAGCCGCGCGGAGTCGTGGTGCTCCTTGAGGGTGTCCGTGACGCGGTGGGCGAGGACGACGGCCTCCTCGCGCAGGACGATCCGGCGCAGTGCGGCGATCTGCTCCGGCCGGATCAGCGGGCGCGCGCAGTCATGGATGAACACATGCGCCACATCGTCGGGCAAGACGGCGAGGGCGCGGGCGACGGAATCTTGGCGTTCGGTGCCCCCGCGGACGAACTGGGCCGGTGTGGGAGCGTAGGCGGAGAGCCGGAGAGACTGGGCGGTGTCGCGGTGGACGATGACGTAGAAGTCGACCGCGTGGCTGGCGAGGAACGCGGCGACCACGTGGGCGAAGGCGGGCTTCCCGTTGAGCGGTGCGAGGACCTTGTCCTCGACGGCGCCCTGCATGCGCCGGCCGCTGCCGGCGGCGAGAAGAATGGCGGCGGTGCGGCTCATGGCGCGGTGCCGCGACCTGCGATCTCCGCGAGGATGCTGCGGGCGGCGGCGGCGGGATCGGCGGCTTGGGAAATCGGGCGCCCGACCACGAGGAAGTTGGCGCCGGCGGCGGCGGCTTGGGCCGGCGTGAGCACGCGCGTTTGGTCGTCGGCCTTCGCGCCGCTGGGCCGGATTCCCGGGGTGATCAGCTGCGTGGATGCGGGCAGCACGGCACGGAGCGGGGCGATCTCGAGGGGGGAGCAGACCAGCCCGGCGAGGCCGGCGCCGGTGGCCAGCTGGGCGAGCCGGAGTACCTGGTCCTCCGGGGCGCCCGGGACGCCGACGGCGTTGAGATCGGCGGTGCCCATCGACGTGAGCACGGTGACGCCGAGGAGCAGCAGATCGGGCCGCGTGGCCTGCTGGGCGGCGACGGCCCGACGCATCATCTCCGCGCCCCCGCAGGTGTGCAGCGTTAGCATGTGGATCGGCAGGCGGGCGGCGGACTCGACGGCGTGGCCGACGGTGTTCGGGATGTCGTGCAGTTTCAGGTCGAGGAACACCTTGAACCCCTGGTCGGCGATCTCGCGCACGCAATCCGGCCCACAGGCGGTGAACATCTGGAGGCCGATCTTCACCCAACGAATCTCTCCGGAAAGGGCGCGCAGGAGCGGCTGGACAACGCGGGGGGACGGTTCGTCGAGAACGAGGATGAGATCGCAGGCCATGGCGCGGGAGGAAAGGAGCGGGGGAGGACCTCAGGAATAGGCCTCCCGGGCGGTGGCTGGCAAACCGGGAAAACGGAAGGTTTCGGCTTCAGCTCGGGCGGTGACTGCGTGCAGGCTGGGGAGGCCAACCCGTGACTTCCCTTCCTGTCCTGTCCTCGCCGGCCAAGCTGAACCTCAGCCTTGCCGTGGTCGGTCGCCGAGCCGACGGCTATCACGACCTCGTGTCGCTGGTCAGCCCGCTTGCTCTCGCTGACACCCTCACGGCGGAGCCTGGACCGGAAGGCACGGCGAGCCTGAGCTGCGACGACCCCACGCTTCCGGTGGATGCGAGTAACCTCGTGCTCCGTGCGGAGCGGGTGTTCCGGGCCCGGACCGGTTGGAAGGGTGGCGTGCGCTTTCACCTCGCGAAGCGCATCCCGCGGGGAGCTGGCTTGGGCGGGGGCAGCAGCAACGCGACGACGGCGTTGCGCGCGCTGGATCAGCTCGCGGGCACGCGGCTCGGAGACGCGGAGCTGGCGGAGCTGGCGGCGCAGTTGGGATCAGATTGCCCGCTGTTCCTGTTTTCCGGTCCGGTGGTGCTGCGGGGACGTGGCGAGCGCGTGCAGCCCGTGGCACCGGAGGTGGCGGCGCGCTTGGCGGGGCGGCCGGTGTGGCTGTTCAAGCCCGTTTGGGGCATCGAGACTCCTTGGGCGTTCCGTCGCCTGGCCGCGTCGGGGCTGGGAGCATACGACGACTCAGCGGGCGCGGAGTCGCGGTTGGCCGCGTGGTTCGCGGACCGAGCGGCGCCGCTGGAGGCGCTCCCCGGCAACACCCTTGAGCGGGTGGCGTTTGGCAAGTACCTCGCTCTGCCCGCGCTGGTGGCGCAGGTGCGTGACGAGCTCGGCTTGCACGTCCGCATGAGCGGCAGCGGCAGTTGCTGCTTTGCGTTCGGGCCGGCCGAGGCGACGGAGCGGCGGCTGGGGGAGCTGACCGAAGCGCTGCGCCGACGCGTGATCGCCGCGTGGAGTGACGAAGCTTTCTTTGCTGCGAGTCGGCTAGCGTGAGGCTGGCGGGGTGGCCCGCGACGTGACGCTTTTGCGTCGGCGTGGAAATCCGCGTTGACCCTCCTCGGCGCACGGGGCTAAAGCTCCCCCGGCGTCGGCGCACCCCCTCCGATCCGATGCCGGTTTCCTCCATGTCCGAGCAGGCCCACCCAAAGCCCGAACTTGTGGTGCAAGGCATCGCCGCCTCGCAGGGGATCGCCTATGGCCAGGTGTTCGTGTACCTGCAGTCGGATCTGGAGGTGCCGGCGTACGAAGTGGAGCCGGAGAAGCGGGCTGACGAAGTGGCGCGTTTCGATCGTGCGGTGCTGGTCACGCGGGAGCAGATCCAGCGGATCCGCGATGAAGTGGAGCGGAACCTGGGGGCGGACGAGGCCCGGATCTTCGATGCGCACCTGCTGGTGCTGGAGGATCAGGCGCTGATCGCGGAGACGATCCGCTCCTTCGAGAAATCGGGGCGGAACATCGAGAGCTGCTTCAACGAAGTGGCGCGCCGCTACGTCGTGGCGTTCACGGAGATCGACGACGAGTACCTGCGGGAACGGGCGGGGGACATCCGCGACGTGGCGCAACGCGTGCTGGCGAACCTGCTCGGCCAGTCCTCGGAAAACCTTTCGCGGCTCGTGGACAAGCGGGTCGTCGTGGCGAACGACATTTCCCCGTCGGATGCGGCCAGCATCGACCGGAGTCATGCGCTGGCGGTCATTACGGACACGGGGAGCAAGACGAGCCATGCGGTGATCGTGGCGCGCTCGATGAAGGTCCCCGCGGTGGTCGGTGCCCGCGGCCTCAGTGCGAAGGTGCACCACGGCGACTGGATCCTCGTCGACGGCTACGACGGCCTGGTGATCGTGCATCCCTCGGAGCAGACCCTGTTCCGGTACGGCAAGATCCAGGTCCAGAAGAAGTCCCTCGAGCAGCGCCTGATGTTGGCCAACCAGCGCCCGTCCGTCACGCTCGACGGCGTGGAGGTGGTGTTGCGGGCGAACATCGAGAACGCCGAGGAGACTCCCCTCGTGAAGGAGTACCTGGCCTCGGGCGTGGGTCTGTATCGCACCGAATTCCTCTACCTCAACGGATCGCAGATCCCTGGAGAGGAGGAACAGTTTCAGGCTTACCGTCGCGTCGCGGAGCAGCTGGCGCCGGCGACGGTCGTGATCCGCTCGCTGGACCTTGGCGGCGACAAGGCGATGGAAGGCAATCCGGGGCTGTTTCCCCGGGAGGACAACCCCTTCCTCGGCTTCCGCGCGATTCGTTTCTGCCTGGAGAACCCGAACCTCTTCAAGGAGCAGCTCCGCGCGATCCTGCGGGCCAGCGTGTATGGGAACGTGAAGCTCATGTACCCGATGATCAGCGGGTGCGAGGAACTAGCGCGGGCGAACGCGGTGCTGGAGGAGTGCCGCGAGGAACTCCGGGCGGCAGGCGTGCCCTTCGACGAGAAACTCGCGGTCGGATCGATGATCGAGATCCCTAGCGCCGCCTACACCGCGGACCTGCTGGCCGTGCGGAATGACTTCTTCAGCATCGGTACCAACGACCTCATCCAGTACCTGCTCGCGATCGACCGCGTCAACGACCGCATCGCGCACCTCTACGAGCCGACGCACCCGGCGGTCATCCGCACGATCCGCCACATCGTCCGCGAGGCCCACGCCGCCGGCATCAAGGTCAGCGTCTGCGGTGAGATGGCGGGCGATCCGGTGCTGGCGCCGCTGCTGCTGGGCCTCGGCGTCGATGAACTGAGCATGACTCCGCCCCTCATTCCGGCGGTGCGTTACGTGATCCGCGCCATGACGCTCGCCGATGCGCGGGCGCTCGCGGAGGAGGCATTGACCCTGGCCGGCGGGCGCGAGGTGCTCGCGCTCTGCGAGCAGTTCCACCGCGCCCGGGTGCGCTTCGATTAATCGACCGGGGTCGAGGTCGCGGCCGGCGGCAGCGGCGGCACGGTCGCCCCCCCGGGACGAATCCCGCAGGCGAGGATCGTCTCGAAATGCGGCTCCTGCTCCTCGCGGGCGACGAGGGAGACCTCGACCTGCTCGAAACCGGCCTGCCGCATGAAGCGGTGGAGCGTGCTCTCACCGAACCCGAGCCAGACGTCGGCATAGAGCTCGCGGGCGCGCTCAAACGTGTGCTCCTTGAGATCGAGCACGAGCAATTGTCCGCCGCGACGCAGGATGCGGAATGCTTCGTTCACCGCGTTCTGCGGGTGATGCGCATGGTGGAGAGCCTGACTGAGGATGGCCAAGTCGACTGACTCATCCGGCAGCGGCACCTTTTCGATGTCACCCAGGCGATAGGTGAGGTTGTGGAGACCGTTGCGCTCCGCCAGCTCGGTGCCGACCTCGACCATGCGCGGCGAGTTGTCGATGCACCAGACCTGCCGGGCGCGGCGCGCGAGCAACTGCGAGATCAACCCCTCGCCGGCGCCGAGGTCGGCGACGACGATGGGCGGGGCGAGACGCAGGGCGAGATGCCCGATCGCCTGCCACGACCGGCCAGGGCAGTAATTTCGCCCGAGCTTGCCGGCGATGAGGTTGAAATACTGTTCCTGATGCGCGCGCCGCTTGGCGAGGATACGTTCCAGATTGTCGAGGTCCGAACCGAGCTCGCCTGCCACTGCATCCCACGCGGCGCGCAACAGCTGGGTCTGGGCCTCCCCGAGCTGCGGATGGAGCGAGTAGAACGCCTTCTTCCCATCGCGCCGGTCGGAGACCAGTCCCGCCTGACGCAGCAAGGCGAGCTGCGACGAGATGCGGGACTGAGCCATCCCGAGGATGTCCTGCAGTTCCGCCACCGAGAGCTCCTCCCGGTGCAGCAGGGCAAGCAGTCGCAGCCGCGTCGGATCGGCGAGGAGCTTGAGCAGGTCCCAGCAGGCGTTCACGCGGCGCGAACGGGATTCCGCTTACTTGATGAGCCGCAGGCAGAACGGGTACCGGTAGGTTTCCCCGTTGTTGGCCTTGATCGCGGCGATGATCGTGAAGACGAGCGAGGCAATGCCGACCGCGATGAGCAGCGCGATGCCGACGAGCACAACGATCAGGATGGCGGACACAATCGCCGCGAGCGTGATCGTGATCTGGAAGTTAAGCGCTTCCTTCCCTTGATCGTCCACGATCGGGTACTGGTTCTTCTTGATTTGCCAGACGACCAGCGGGCCGATGAGCGAACCGAACGGGATGATGAAGCCGCTCAGGGCTGAGAGGTGGCACAGCATCGCCCACATTCTCGCATCATTGGAGGTTGCGGGGGAGACGGGGGGAGGGGGGGTGGGGGTAGAATCCATAGTTCGACGCTGACGCGCCGCCGGCCGGTCGTCAAACCCGGTCCCGAGCTCTGAAAACGAAGCGGCCCGGCCGCTTTCAGGCGGCCGGGCCGGGAAAGGTGTGCGGCCGTCGCCGCGGAGCTTAGGCCGACTTTTGGTCGACGTAGCGCGAGATCGACGTGACCGAGTAGCTGTCCTCGGAGGCGCCGATCTTGACCTTCACCTGGTCGCCGACGCGGCGGCCGAGCAGAGCGAGGCCGAGCGGCGTCTTGTAGGCGATCACGTGGTTTTCGGGATCGCTATCCCAGGCGCCGAGGATCGTGTAGCGTGACGTGGCTCCGTTGGTGAGGCTGCGGATCTCCACCACGCTGCCGACGCTGATCTGGTCGGTGGTGGCCTCACGGAAGTCGGTGATGCGGGCGCGGCCGAGGTCGCGCTCGAGCAGGCTCTTCTGGGCCATGAGGACCTGCTGGTCCTGCTTGGCCATCTTGTATTCGGAGTTTTCCTTCAAGTCGCCGTGCTCGCGGGCGACGGCGATGGCCTTGGAGTTCTCGGGGATCTTGCGGGAGACGATGGTCTCGTACTCCTCGCGCTTGCGCTCGTAGCTGCCGCGCGAGACGAGGAGCTGTTCCTCCTTGGACTCGGCGTCGCTGGCGACGAGGGACTGGATGCTCGGGAACAGCTTGATGAAGCGGGCGAGGAGGGACTTCTTCGTCAGTTCCTCGAAGCCCTGGTTGAGCATGAGGGTGTTGGCGAGGTCGCGGGCGGTCTCCGGATCGGCGCGCGAGAGCAGTTCGCCGATCAGCTCGGTGTCCTCGCTCAGGATGTCGGCGAGCGGGATGCGGCGGGCGGAGGCGGACTGGAGCGCCTCGTAGTCGATCGCGAAGAAAATCGCGTTCAGGAGCCGCGGGGTGATCATGTCATCCAGCAGCTTGGCGAACTTGGGCGTGCCGCGGTTCTTGACGATCCACAGGAGCACCGGGGCGCGGAGGTTCTGCTCGGTCTGCCAGCGCTTGAAGACGGTGGCCAGTTCGGCGGTGTGGCCCTTCTCGACGAGGAACTTGATGCACTCCGTGGTGAACTTGCCCTGCGAGGTCTTGAGGAGGTTGAACGCGATGTCGCGGGCCTCGATCGGGTGCGTCCCGAGGATGAGCTCCAGGAAGCGGGACTGGAAGTGGACCGGGATGCGGTCGGAGATGGTCGGCAGGTCGCGCGGATTGGCGATGAGGGA
>CAIOYO010000264.1 GCA_903862595.1 uncultured Opitutaceae bacterium
CGGCACCGCCGCGCTCGCAGGGTGTGAACAATGTGTCCTCCGTTTTGACGCGTAGTGACACGTGTATTGGTGAAGCGGAGACTTGACCCCGGACGGTGAAGGATTTCGAATTTCGCGTGTAGGGCTCGGCGAGCCAGACAAACCGCAAATCCAAGTTTTGCGTGATTCCTTGCCCGAGCTCTCCCCGTCGAAGGACCGGAAATCGCCTCCGATTTACCCCCCCCCTTTTTTTTCGAAGAGAGAAGAGCGTTAATCTATGGACGCAGCCAAACAGCGGGCAGGTCTCGAGTGGGTAATCCTCGTCGCAATGTACTGCCTGGCAATCGTGCCAGACGCGCCCAGAAGGGCCGAGCGGTATCTCGCGAATAAAGAGTATCGATCGGGGTTGGTACGACAGCCAACCGTCCAGCGAATCGGCCTTGCGGAGAGCCTAGTCTTGGGGAAAAGGTCAGATACATTGTTTGTAGACGCTCGACCCCAAGCGGAATTCGAGCGCGGGCACATCCCCGGTGCAGTCCTTGCTGATGGCGCTCTCGACGAAAGAATCACGACTGGCGGATACTCCAACATCGTTGTTTACTGCGCGGGTCCGGGGTGCGTGTCGGCACAGGCGGTGGCGGGCCGAATCCTGGAGAAGCATCCGATTTCGGTCGTTATTTATGGCGCCGGGTTCGGCGAATGGCAGGCAACCGGAATGAAAGTCACGGACATCAAATGAACAGGCTGACTTACACCCGCGTGCTGGGGGTGGCTCTGGGGTTGTTGCTGCAGTTCTCTGGGATCGCCAAGTCGCGGGAGATTGAGCAGTTCAGCCTTGATATCGCTAGGCTACTTGCCATCCCGCTCGCCCCTGCGGCGACTACGGCGGGTGTCGTCGTGGCAGTCGAGCTCGCGACTGCCTTGATGCTCATCCTTGGTCACCACCGGCGCTTTGTTTTTTGTGTCACGGCGGTGATGTTTAGCATCTTCGCACTCTCTCAGGTCGGTTTTATGTTCCGAGGGATAGAAGGATGTCGGTGCTTCGGATCATTACTGTCAGGTGTTCCACGCTCCGCCTTCCTCGCCTTCAACGTGGTCGTCGCGGCCGCAGCGTTCGTGCTTCATCGACAGGAGTCCCAATCAAATTCGCAATGAAAAAGCTATTGGCGTTCGCTGCGTTTCTGGTCTGCGTTGCTTCGCTTCCGGCGAGCACTCGTGAACCGCTCCAAAATCTTCTCGATAAGCTCCTGCTCGAGGGGGAGTCGTTCCATGGTGACCTGAGCACCGGTCCGACGGAGACCATGGAGCAAATTCGGCGTTTTGTCAGAACACATTCCTCTGAGCGTGCGTCCACCGCCTCTTGGCTCGAGGCCAAGGTCGAAGAGGCATCAGGACCCAACAAGCGAATGTTCTTCGAGGCGGCGTTGGCTGTGGTGACCGAGCGTTCTGAGATTGCGGAGGCGGTCTTCAACTCCGCGCCCCGGGGATCGCGGATTCGTTTTTTGCTGATGGACGCCATGCGTGAAAAGCTTCGGGAAGCAAAACGCTACGAAGAGTTGTTGGAGGCGGGAGCGCCTCCCGATTTTAAGCTGAAGTGGACGCGTTTCTTGGGCCTCTTCGAGCGGACATCGATGTCTCCAGAGATGAAGGCAGAGATGCAGGCCAGCTATCGGGCCGAGTTTTGGCGTGAGTGTGTCGCGGCCTGCGAAGCATTGGCGGCGACGCACCGGGATGCTTGGTTTCTGAATCTTGCGAATAGCATGTTAGCGGCTTCGCCGAGCCGGGCCGAGAAAGACCAACTTAGATCCGCGGTCGCTCGATCCGGAAGGCCGGAGTTATGGTTGGCCTTAACCGATGCGGAAGGTGCCGAATAGAGGGTGAGGCTTCGTCCTTTGCTCTCCTGCGGGACCGTGTGACAATCGATGGGTTAAGTTCAAGAGTTGGCTCGCGATGAGAACGTGCAAAGCCTGGGCCTCTGGCTGGTTCCTCCAGATCGAACTCAATGACTAGGCGTGGCGTTCACGACGTTGACGCCTCTCAGGCCGAAGTGCCCGGCGGCGGCGAGGAAGTGGCGGTCATGGGAATACACTGACTTGAGGCCATTGACGGAGGCCGTCGCGAGGTGCAGCGCGTCGGCCCCGCGGAGAAACACCGCGCGGGGCAGATCGGCATAAACCTCCCGAACCTTTTCCAGTACGGTCGGACCGGTGGGCAGCCAGCGGAAAGCGTTGGCGGCGCGGTCGCTCTCAAACTGCGCAAACACGGCGCGGTACGACCGCAGCGGGAGGGCGCCCTCGCGAAGCTTGCGGTGAAAGGCCGCCACCAACTCGGCCTCGCCGTGCTGCGCGCAGCAGACATGGTCTGAAGCCGCCAATTCCCGGACCGCCTCGTAGCCCGGCTCCTCCCAATAGAGCCGGACCAGATAGCTGGTATCGAGGTAGATCACCGTTCGTCCCGTTCCTGCGAGATTCCCACCGTCGCATCCGTGCCGCCAGTCAGCTTGGCTGCGCGGAAGGACGGCAACAGCCTTCGGCTGGCGAAATACGGCTGCGGCGGCGGTTCGTTGGCCGGCACGATCTTCGCCACGACTTGGCCGCGTTCCGTGACGGCAAGTTCGCCGAGCTCCTTTGCGCGGCGTACCCAGCGACCCGTCTCATCATGCAGTTGCCGGATCGAAATCGCCTTCATGTGACACAGCGTGACACATGCTACCCTGACGTCAAGCGAACCCCCGGCCGGAACGGGGCGGTCGGGGCCCCGGGAGGGTTCGTCGTCCGCGGCGGAAGCCGCAGGCCTCACCACGGGTGAAGCGCAGCACCCGTTTCACCGACTAGTCTTCCTTGGCGTAGGCCGCGAACGAAGCGCGCTGGCGGGTTTGTGCGAGGGACCAGTCGGCCCGACCCCGCTTAATGGCGGCGTGCGCTGACGGGTTGGCGTAGAGCCAGATCTCGGAGACCGGCACGGCTTTGACCGGAGCGGGCATGATCTGACCGAGCTGGTTGCGCGTGCTTTGGTGCTCCGACGCGGGGCAGAGCCGAAGGGGGTCAGGCTGCTGCAGTTGATCACTGTATGGGAAAAAGGCCGCCCCTTGGCCATCCGGTGCGAGCACGATCAAGGGAACGGCCGGCGGTCGAACAAAATCCGCCAAGGGTAGTCCACCGTAAACAAGGGAGGCGCCAAGAAGCTGCGCGGTCGCGAACGCCCGGAGGCGAGAGACGTTCATGGGTGTGGAAGTCACTGCGGCTATTGCCGCAAAGGACCGCGTCCGAAAGCTTCCTCTTGCGGCACGCCAGCCCGCGCGCAGACGCGGGGTGGACGGCTGTAGTCAATCAGCTGAACCCGAGCCTGAGGGCAGGAAACGGGACCTTTTGTTAGTAAAATGAGCCTGTTTTGTTCCCAAGGGGGCCCCGCCCGCCAGCGCGCATCGCGGGCAACTGTCTCCGCTCCAGCAACTCTCATCATTCTGGAGCGGCTGGACGGAATCGAACCGACGATACCTCTTTGGAAGAGAGGAGTTTTACCACTAAACTACAGCCGCGGAATGGCGGAAGTGTTTGCAGCACCCCGGGAAGGTCAAGCCTCGGCGGCGCCTCCGCCGTCCGCAGATCCGGCGCGACAGCGGGGCGGGGATCGTCAACGCTCTGCGCGTCTCCGTGAATCTCGTCCTCCTCGAATCCCACGAACTCCTGCAGCCGTTGCCGGCCGATGACCCGCGCGCGGTGCATGTGCTGACGGTGCTGCGGCGGGTGCCGGGCGACACCTTCGATGTCGGGGTGGTGGATGGGCCGCGGGGCAAAGCCACGTTGCGGGCGGTCGATGCCGCGGGTCTGCAACTCGACTTTACGTGGGGGCCACCGCCCGCGCCGCTGCCGCCGCTGACGTTGCTCGTCGGCCTCGCGCGGCCGCAGACGGCGCGCAAGATCCTGCAGGAGGCCACGACGCTGGGCGTAGCGGCGTTGCACTTCGTCCGGACCGAGCGCGCCGAGCCGCAGTACGCCCAGAGCAGTCTGTGGTCCTCCGGGGAATGGCGCGACCATCTCCGCGCGGGAGCCGCGCAGGCGTTCACCACGCAATTGCCGCGCGTGACGTGGGATACCGAGTTGTCGGCTCATTTGGCGGCAGGGTC
>CAIOYO010000265.1 GCA_903862595.1 uncultured Opitutaceae bacterium
CGCTTCGGCGGTCTCGCTCGACCCCGACCCAGGACCGGATGCGGGTGCCGCGACCGCAGCGGCGGCTGGAGACGCATCGCGAGCCGACGCACGCGCCGTCGCTCCGGCATCCGTCGCCGACTGCGCGGACATCCCGGTCACACCCGCGATCCATGCCAGCGTCACCACCCCACGCCGCAACGCCCAAGCGATCTGGTTTGGACCGCGGAGATACCTTCGTTTCGTCATGATTCGATCACCCGCCGCGCGGGAAAAGGTCCGCCACTTCTCAGGCCACAAAGCTATAGTCGTAGGGAGCGCGCATTTCCCGGGCGACTTGCGCATTGCCCTCCGCCGCGTGGTCGCCGGTGAAGCGCTCCGCCTCCGGGTCCCACGTCAGCGCACGCCCGGTCCGCAGCGCGATCGTGCCCAGATGGCAGACCATCGCGGACCGATGCCCGACCTCGACGTCGCAGATCGGATCGCGGCGCGTCCGGACGCAGTCGATGAAGTTCTCCATGTGATTGTTGCTGACGGGAAGCCGGAGCGCATCCGCGGCGAGCGGCGTCCGGAGCAGTTCCGGGTCGCTGGCGCGCAGTTCACTCCGGTTCACCCAGATCCAGCCGTTCGTGCCTTCGAAACGGAGACCGTTGCGCTGGCCCTGCGGATTCGCCACCCGCCCGAAGATATCGTCGTCACGAGTGGTCGCCACGGTCAGCCGCACGCCGTTCCGGTAGGCGAACCGGACCTCGTAGTCGCTGACGGCGGTGAACCCGCCCGGGATCGGCTCGGCGATCCGGGTAGCCTCGACCTTCACTGGCGCAGTCTGCCCGATGGCCCACGAAGCGATGTCGATGTGGTGCGCGCCCCAGTCCGTCGTGGTGCCACCCGAGTAGTCGTACCAGAAACGGAACTTCACGTGCGACCGCTCCGGCACGTAGTCGACGCGCGGTGCCTGACCTTGGTAGAAATCCCAGTCGAGCGACGCTGGAACAGCCGCCGTGGCAAACGGGCCCTCCCGCAGTCCGGCCGGCAGCCAGACCTTCACGTCCTGGAGGCGACCGATGCGACCGTTGCGCACCAGTTCGCACGCCATGCGGAAACGCTGCGAACTGCGCTGCTGCGTGCCGGTCTGCAGCACACGACCGTGCTTGCGCGTCTCGGTCACCAGACGGCGCCCTTCATCGATCGTCAAGGTGAGCGGCTTCTCCGAATACACGTCCTTGCCAGCCCGGACCGCACCGAGATTGACCAGCGTGTGCCAGTGATCGGGCGTTCCGTTCAGTACGATCTGCACGTCGGAGCGCCCCAGCATCTGCCGAAAATCCCGGTAAACCTGCGGCGCGGCTTTCCCCTCCACCGTCAGCTTTGCCGCCGCCGCCGCCGCTCGCTCCGCGTCGACATCACAGACCGCCACCACGTCGCCGTAATTCGCCGCATTCAGCGCGTCCACCGTCCCCATCCCCCCGCATCCCACCAGCACCACCCCCGGCCGATCATTCGCCGCCACCTTCGCAGTCGCCGCCTCGCTGGCACTCAACTGCCTTTCCATAAACCACATCGGAAGACCAGTGGCTGCGGCCGCAGCCGCGCAGCGCTGAAGGAAACGACGCCGGGTGACCGTGAAGGGGGCTTCGCAGGGGTTCACGGCCCGAAACCGTGCAAAGTCTGGGCAATGAGGTCGAACCTATTCATAAATTCATGAAGGTCATGTATTTAATTAACAGATGCCCTCTCGGAAAGGACCGTGTCCCGCGCTTACGGGGGGCGTTGCTGCCGCTAATAGGTCGGAAATTCGTTCGGTGAAGATTGACGGAACCTTCCCAGCGGAGTTCTGTCTCCCTTGTAAGAACACTTCTCCCGCCTAGCGGGAGTTTTGGGGTAACTAAGAAAGCAAAGGCGGGTCGTGTAGGGGTACACGGCCCGCCACTTTTTTTGCCCATCGGGGGCGGATCGCCCCGTTCAGTCCGCCGCCGGAGGCACTGCGGGAGGCGCCGGCGGAGCTCCGAGTAGGATCTTGTCCACGCGGTGGCGGTCCATGTCGACCACCTCGAAGCGCCGCCCATTCCACGTAAAATATTCTCCGGCGTTCGGGATGCGGCCGAGCCGATCCACCACGAAGCCGCCGACCGTCTCGAAGTCGCCATCCTCTTCCCCAGGCAGTGCGGGCAGGCCGAAGCGCCGCCGGAAATCGTCGATCGCCATGCTGCCGTCGACCAGCCACGAGCCGTCTTCACGCTGCTGCGCGTCCGGGGAACGGCGGTCGCCGGGCTCCGGCAGGTCACCGACGATGGCCTCCATCACATCGATCAGCGTCACGAGTCCCTGCACGCTGCCGAATTCATCGGTGACGAGGGCGATGTGCTTGCCGGACTTCTGAAAGAGCTCGAGGAGCTGCACGACATTGATCGTGGTGGGCACGAACAACGGCGGCATCAGGTGATTGCGGATGCTGTTCGGCACGCCGGCGGCGGCGTTGGCCCAGAGCGACTTCACGGAGACCATGCCGAGTACGTGATCGCGGGTGCCCTCGTAGACGGGAAACTGGGAGTGACCGCTGGCGACGATCTTGCGCCAGTTGGATTCGTCGACGTCGGAGACGTTGAGCCAGACGATCTTCGTCCGCCGCGTCATGATCTCGGTGACGGACCGCTCGTCGAGCCGTAGGACACCCTCGACCATCGCGCGCTCGGCCTTATGGAAGACGCCGGCGGTCGTGCCCTGCTCGATCATGTGCGTCACTTCCTCCTCGGACGGCGGCGCGTCGACCTCCTTGGCGAGCCCGAAGACCTTGAGCACGAGGTCGGTGGAAACCGTGAGCAACCACACGAACGGCGCCGCCAGGCGCGAGAGGCTCGTCATCGCTCCCGCGACGAGCATCGCCCGACGCTCCGGGTTGGACAGGGCGATGCGCTTTGGGACGAGTTCGCCGATGACGAGCGAAAGGTACGTGATGGCGCCGACGACCAGTGCGATCGAGATGATGCCCGCGTACGGGGCCAGCGCCGGAATCGCCGCGATCACCGGCTCGAACTCGTCGGACAGCGTCGCCCCGCCGAACGCACCCGCCAGAACGCCGACCAAGGTGATCCCGATCTGCACCGTGGAAAGAAACCGGTCCGGACTGTTGGCCAGCGCCAGCGCCACGCTCGCCCGGGTCGATCCTTCGTCAGCCAGTTTCTTCAGCCGCGCCTTGCGCGACGACACCACGGCGATCTCCGCCATCGCAAAGACGCCGTTTAGCACCAGCAGGAGGAACAGGATCAGGAGCTCAGCGAATAGGTTCATGGTGTAAGGGGCGCCTCCTTGTTACCTCGCCGACCGGTCAAACCGGAGGCGCGGAGGTGGCGCGGGAGAGACGACGGGCGTCAGGCACCCCAGTGCTGGGCGATTTTTTCGCGGAGGAAGCGTGCACTTTCCACCAGCTGGTCCATGCCTTCCACGCCGTCCTCGATGCTGATCCAGCTGTCGAAACCCACCGAGCGGAGCTCGCGGAAGATCGCGTCGTAATCGTTCAGGCCGCGCCCGATCGTGCCGTGGCGGAGGCGCTTCACGTAGCCTTCAACGCCGCCTTCCTCGCGCCGCAGGTCCTCCAGCGTGCCGGAGATCAGCGTGCGGTCGCTCGCGTGCATCGTCACCACCCGGTGCTTCACGCGCCGCAGCAGCTCAAGCGGATCGTCGCCGGCGAGGAAGGCGTTGCTGGGGTCGTAGTTGACGCCGAAATACGGGTGGTGCAGGCGGTCGACGAGTTCGCAGAAGACGTCCATCTTCTGCGCGAACTCCGGGTAGCTCCAGAAATCGTCTTTGTAGTGATTCTCGAGGATGAGCGTCACGCCGCACGACTCCGCGACGGGGAGACACGCCTCGATGCAGCCGACGACGAGGTCGAGTCCCTGCTGGCGGGTGAGTTCGGGGCGGCGCTGGCCGGAAAGGACGCGGCAGTAGCGCGCACCGAGTTCGGCGGCCATGCGGATCCAGTCCTGCTCGCGCGCGATCTCACGCTGCCGGGCCTCACCCTCGGGCAGGCTGAAGTCGGGCGAGCAGCAGAGCATCGGGATCGTCATTCCGGCGCGCTCGACGCTGCGGCGCAGCCCGGCCCAGCGGCTCCGGTCGGCCAGCTCCCAGAAGCCGCTGTAGAATTCCAACCCGTCCAGCCGCAGCGGCGCCGCGAGGTCGACCCACGCCTGCAGGGTCATGCCCTGCGGCGTGCAAAGATCGCGAATGAAGGCCTTGGGAAATGCAGCGAGACGGGGCATGGGATCAGGACTTTACCGGGTTGCGGCCGATGATGGGGTATTGTTCCAGCTCCAGGACGGAGCCGCTGACGGGCCGGGACTCGTCGCCGAGCCAGTAGACGGCCGCGGTGGCGACTTCCTCCGGACGCAGGATCCGGCCCGAGGGTGCATAGGCCTTCGGGATGTGTTCGTGCCAGTCCTTGGGCTGCCCGAGTTCGATCTGGTGGTGATACTCGCGGTCGGTGAGGACCCAGCCGATATTGAGGTGATTCACGCGCACGCCGTCGTTCGCCAGCGCGTTCGCGAGGTTGCGGGAGAGCGTCATCAGGCCGCCCTTCGACAGGCTGTAATCCAGCAGGGTCGCCTCGCCGCAATAGGCATTGATTGAGCCGATGTTCAGCACGGAACCGCGGTGCGCGCGCAGGGATGCAATCGCCGCCTGAACGAGCAGCATCGGGGCCCGCAGATTGACCGCCATCATGCGGTCGAAGATTTCCGCACTCGTGTTGTCGATCGTGCTCCGCCCGATGCAGGCCGCGTTGTTCACGATGCCATCCACCCGGCCGAACGCCGCCAGCGCCTCCGCCACCACTCGCGCCGGGGCCGTCGCTTCGCCGAGGTCGGCAATCGACAGCAACGCCCGGTCCGACCCGAGCGCGCGCACCAGCGCCTCGCCCGCCGGGCGATCGATGCCGTTGATCACCACGCGGGCACCTTCCGTCACGCATCGTTCCACGATCGCGCGACCGATGCCGGAGGTGCCGCCGGTGACGAGGATGACCTTGTTTTCGAGACGCATGGGAGGGAGGAGAGGAAGAGGAAAGAAGCCGGATCGGACGCTCCCGCGGCGCGACGCCACGCGGTCCGTTTCCGGCCGTCGTGGCTCAGTCGGTCGGCGTGAGCACGGCCTTGACGATCTCGCCGTGGTGCATGCGCTCGAACGCCTCGTGCCAGCCCGCCAGCGGCCACGTGCCGCCGATGATCGGCCGCACGTCCAGCTGCCCCGAACTCATGAGCGCGAGCACGCGCTCCCAGATCGGCCAGTTGTGGCTGAAGCTGCCCTGCAGCGTCACCGCTTTCGCGACGAGCGGATCGAGCGAGAAACCAAGCGGCTGCGGACCCCAACCCACCTTGCTGATCCAGCCGGCCGGGCGCACGAGATCCAGCGCCGCCTTGAGCGACGCCGAAACGCCCGCGGCGTCGATCACGCCATCCGCACCCAAACCGTCGCGCGACCGCGCCCACTCGGTGGCGTCACCGATGATCACATCGCAGCCATACTGCTTTCCGACTTCGAGACGGACCTTGTCCCGCTCAAGTCCCACCAGCGCCACCTGCGCGCCCGCGAGGCGCGCCATCGCGGCGCACAAGATGCCGATCGGGCCGGGCCCGAGCACGATCACCCGGTCGCCCGGCTGGATGCGCGCCTGCTGGATGACCGCGTTGTACGCGACGCAGCAAGGCTCGGTCAGCGCGGCGTGCAGCAACGGCACGTTCTCCGGCACCCGGTGCAGGCACCGCGCCGGTACGCGCACGTAGCGGGTCATCGCCCCGTTCACCCCATATCCGAATCCCTTGCGGGTCGGATCCAGGTTGTAGAGACCCCGCCGCGACAGCGGGCTGTTGGCGTCGATCACCGCGGCCGTCTCACTGACCACGCGATCGCCTTCCTTGAACCCTTGCACGTTTGCCCCCACCGCCGCGATGCGGCCGCCGAATTCGTGGCCGAGCACCACCGGATAGTTGACCGTCCAGCTGTGCTGCGCGGTCCACTGGTGCAGATCGCTGCCACACACGCCGACCGCCTCGACCGCGAGGAGGACGTCATCCGCACCCGGCTCCGGGCGGGCGACGTCGCGCAGCTCGACGCTGTGCGGCGTGGACGAGAAATTCACCACTCCTGGACTGGTCTTGTTCATGACGAAACTTAGGCGCGGCCGACCGGCACGTCTCCGTAACCATGGACCCGCTCGCAGATGATCCGCAGCGTTCCCTCGAGGTTGCCATCCGCCGTGCGGAAGGCGTCCGCATCCACCGCGAGCGGCGCGCCGATCACGACCAGCGGCGCTCCGTACTCGGGCGTGCGCACCGCCTGCTCCAGCGTCAGCCCACCCACCGCCTGCACCGGGACCTTCACGGCCGCCACCACCTCGCGCAGCTGGTCGAGCGGGCTCGGCATGCGCCGACCGCTCGCCGCGATGCCGCGGCGTTCGTCGTAACCGATGTGGTGAATCACCATGTCGCAGCCCAGATCCTCCAGGTGCCGCGCCCCCGCGACCATGTCCTCGCAACCGAGGTTGTCGCCCATGACCTTGACCCCGTAGTCGCGGCCCGCCTTGACCACGCACTTGATCGTCTCGGGATGCGCCCGCGCCATCACGACCACGTGGGTGGCGCCGGCCTTGGCCATCATCTCGGCCTCGAGGTAGCCCCCGTCCATGGTCTTCAGATCGGCGATGATCGGCACCCCCGGGAATTCCCGGCGCAACGCCCGCACCCCGTGCAACCCCTCCGCCAGCAACAGCGGCGTGCCCGCCTCCAGCCAATCGACGCCCGCCCGGCGCGCCAACGCGGCCGTCGCGAGAGCCTCCTTGAGGTCAGTCAGATCGAGCGAAATCTGCACGAGGGGACGCATAAAAAGAGGGTCCAAGCAAACCCCCGCCTGACCCCATAGCGAATCGAAAAATATCCGGGACGGGGGCGACGTCCTCAAACCGATCGATTGCTATCGATATGCAACGCAAATTAATATCTCTTTTGCGGGATTCACTCCCTCCCTTCGCGCTTGCTGACCAAGGATGGCATGTGGGCAGGTTGATCGCGATCCCCGCTTTTCATCCGTGCCGAATCCTGCTTGGTTCCCGGGCCCAGCCGCCGCCATGAACGACGCCGACGATCTCCCACTCTCCCCCGTCTCGGAGCCGGGCGAGGTTGGCTTGGTGGCCCCCAGCGATTTTGTCAGCAAGGAGTCGTTCGTCTGCGATTCAGGCCAGGTGCTGCCGGGGTACACGCTCCGCTACGAGACCTACGGCCGGCTCAACGCCGCGCGCGACAACGCGATCCTGATTTGCCACGCGCTGAGCGGCGACCACCACTGCGCGGGCATTCACAGCCTGAGCGACCGTAAACCTGGCTGGTGGAACAATCTGATCGGGCCGGGCAAGCCGGTCGACACGCACCGCTACTTCGTTCTCTGCGCCAACGTCATCGGGGGCTGCCAAGGTTCCAGTGGGCCGGCTTCGATCAACCCGGCCACCGGCCGCGCCTACGGGGTCTCGTTTCCCGGCGTGACGATCCGGGACATGGTGCGGGCACAGCACCGGTGGCTGCAGTCCCTCGGAGTCACGGCCCTGCACGCGGTCATCGGCGGCTCCATGGGTGGAATGCAAGCACTCCAATGGGCCATCGAGTACCCGAGCTTCGTCCGGCGCGTGATCGCCATGGCGACGACCGCGCGGGAGAGCGCTCAGGGCATTGCCTTCAACGAGGTCGGGCGACAGGCCATCCTGCAAGACCCGGGCTGGAACGGCGGCGACTACCCGCGTAACGGCGGTCCGCGCGTCGGCCTCGCCATCGCGCGCATGATGGCGCACATCACGTACCTCAGCGACGCCGGCCTCGACCGCAAGTTCGGCCGGCGGCGGCGCGCGGTCGCGACGACCCCCGGCACCGCGACGGTGACGGCGGAACCCGCGGCGAACGAAGCGGCCGGGGCGGCCGCCACTGAGGGCGCGGGCACCGCGCCCGGCTTCGCGAGCTTCGAATTCGAGATCGAGCGCTACCTGCGCCACCAGGGTCAGAGCTTCATCAATCGCTTCGACGCGAACAGCTACCTGTACATCACGCGGGCAATTGATGCCTTCGACGTGGCCGGCGAGGGCTCGCTGGAGCAGGCCTTCGCCCCGGTGCAGGCCGAGTCGCTCATCGTCGGGTTCACCAGCGACTGGCTCTTCCCGCCGGAACAGAACCGCGACATCGCCCTCGCGCTGCTGCGCGCCGGCAAGCGGGCAAGCTACGCCGAGCTGAACACCGATCTCGGCCACGATTCCTTCCTGCTCGAATCTCCCCAACTCTACGATCTGGTCCGCGGCTTCCTTCGCTGAGCGCGCCACTCCGCGCGCGCTCCCCCTCCGCACGCCGTCGCTCCGCGCCCCCTCCCGCGCCGACCTTCCGTCCACCGTCCCCCGCCCCACGCCTCATGAGCCTGTCGCTTCGCGGTCTGCTGCGCTTCCAGGAAAGCGGTCTCCTCGTCGTCATCCTCGTGCTCGGCGCCTTTCTGACCGCCTTCAGTGGGACGGTCCGCGCGCCGCTCTTCCAGCAGGGGCCGGACGGGACCCGCGAGCGGGTGTTCATCACCGACGCCAACGGTGAGCGCACGCCGGCGTTCGTGGAGCGGAACAAGTTCCTGAACGCGCAGAACCTCGCGCAACTCGCCAAGGACACGAGCTTCATCGCGATCATGGCGGTGGGCATGGCGTTCGTCATCATCGCCGGAGGCATCGATCTTTCCGTCGGCTCGATCTACGCCCTCGCGTCGGTGGCCGGCGCCCTCGTGCTGAATCACTTCGGCCCCGGCGGCCCGGCCGGGGACATCGGACTCGCGGGGAGCCTGGCGGGCGCCGCGGTCTGCCTCGGGACGGCACTGGTGTGCGGGCTCACCAACGGCGGCCTCATCGTCGCCCTCCGAGTCCATCCGTTCATCGTTACCCTCGGCACCATGGCGGTCTTCCGCGGAGTCGCCTTCGTCGCCACCCAGGGCCAGTCGGTCGGCGGTTTTCCGCAGTCGTTCCGCGATCTCATCCGGATCGAGGTCGGCCAGGGCCTGAGCGTGATGCCGCTCCTCGTGATGATCGCGGTGACCGTGGTGGGCTGGGTCGTGCTGTCGCGGCTCGCCGCCGGGCGCCGGGTCTACGCGATCGGTGGCAACGAGCTCGCCTCTCGATTCAGCGGCATCCGCATCGAGCGCGTGAAGCTCGGCGTGTACCTGATGTCTGCCCTCGCTGCCGGCATCGCCGCCCTGCTGTCGCTCGGCTATTACGGCGGAGCGACGTCGGGCGACGGCCAGGGCTACGAGTTGAGCGTGATCGCCGCCGCCGTCGTAGGCGGCGCGAGCCTCTCCGGCGGGCGCGGCTCCGCCCTCGGGGTCGTGCTCGGGGCCTTGATCATCCAGATGATCAACAGCGGCATCGTGATCCTCGGGATCGACCAGAACTACAGCCAGATCATCATCGGCTCAGTCGTGATCGCCGCCGTGGTGCTCGACAACGTCAACTCCTGGCTCGCCCGGCGCCGACTGCAGAAGGCATCTGAGGGCTGATCGGTCGCCGCACCCCGCCCCGCGATTGCCTTTCGTCGCCATCACCCTCCTACTCATCACCCGTCCGACCGCGCCTCGCCGCTTCGATCGAAACCCCTCTCCCCCCGCCTTCGCATGCGTACCCTGATCTCGCTCCTCCTCACCGTCGCCGCCGCGGTCACCCTGAGTGCCGCCCCGCGCACCATCACCATCGGCTTGGTCGCCAAGTCCCAAGGCAACCCCGTGTTCCAGGCCGCCCGCGTGGGCGCCGAGGACGCCGCCAAGGCCCTCAGCGAAAAGCACGGCGTGAACATCCGCATCGACTGGCGCACGCCGAACGAGGAAGACGCGCAGAAGCAGGCCGAGGCGATCGAGCAGCTCGTGCTCGCCGGCGCCGAGGGCATCGCGGTGAGCTGCTCCGACGCCAACAAGCTCACCGATGCCATCGACGCCGCGGTGACCAACGGCGTGCACGTCGCGACCTTCGATTCCGATGCCCCGATGAGCAAGCGCTTCGTCACCTACGGCATCGACGACATCGAGTGCGGCCGCCAGTTGATGGACGAGCTCGCGAAGCTGATGGGCGGCAAGGGCACGATCGCCATCCTCGCCGGCAACCAGAACGCCCCGAATCTCCAGAAACGCGCGCAAGGCGTCCGCGAGGCCGCCGCCAAGTATCCCGGCATCTCCATCCGCGGCGTGTACTACCACAAGGAAACCCCACAGGACGCCGCCGCCAAGGTGGAGCAGGTCATGCAGGCCAATCCCGACATCACCGGCTGGGCCATGATCGGCGGCTGGCCGCTGTTCACCGACAATGCCCTGAAGTGGACCCCGGGTTCCGTGAAGTGCGTCTCCGTCGACGCGCTGCCGCCCCAGCTCGCCTACATCCGCAGTGGCCACGTGCCGGTGCTGCTCGCCCAGCAGTGCTACGAATGGGGCAAGCGCTCGGTCGAGATGATCGTCGATCGCATCCTCTTCAAAAAGAATCCGCCCGCGCAGAAGGAGGTCAGCCCGCTGATTCCCGTCACGCGCGAGAACGTCGACGCGTTCGCCAAGAACTGGGACGTCTGGCTGAGGAAATAATCCCGCCGGTGTCCCGCGGCCGCCGCGGCTCCGCATGTCTCCGCCTCCGCAGATCGAGTTCCGCGGCATCGCCAAGCGCTTTCCCGGCGTGCAGGCGCTCGATGGCGTCAGCTTCTCCGTCGCCCCGGGCTCCTGCCACGCGCTGATCGGGGAAAACGGCGCCGGCAAGAGCACGCTGGGCAAGATCCTCGCCGGAATCCTCTCCGCCGACGCGGGGACGCTGCTGCTGGAGGGCCGGCCGATCACGCCAGCTACGCCGCTCGAGGCGCGCGCACTCGGGATCGCGATGGTCCATCAGGAACTCGCCTTCTGCCCGAATCTCAGCGTCGCCGAAAATCTCTGCCTCGGCGACCTGCCCACCCGCCGCGGGGGCTGGGTCGATCGCGCGGCGCTGCACCGCCGCGCCCGCGCGCTGCTCGCGGAAATCGGCGCCGACCTCGATCCGGCCCGCCTCATCGGGAGTCTCTCCACGGCTCAGGAACAATTGGTGCAGATCGCCGCCGCCATCGGCACCGGCGCCCGCGTCATCGTGATGGACGAGCCGTCCAGCTCCCTCTCCGCCGGCGAGACCCGCGAGCTCTTCCGCCTCGTCCGCAGCCTCACTGCCCGCGGGATCACGCTGGTCTACGTTTCCCACCGGCTCGAGGAATTGTTCGCCCTCTGCGACACGCTCACCGTGCTGCGCGACGGCCGCCATGTCTGGACTGGACCGATCCGGCAGACCACGCCCGGCGAGGTGGTAACGCGCATGATCGGCCGCGAGCTGCGCGTCGAAACACCGACCCACTTGACGCAGACCCTCGGCGCCGAGGTGCTGCGGGTCGAGGACCTGAGTTCACCCGGGCGATTCTCCGGGGTCGAGCTGAGCCTGCGCGCCGGCGAGGTGGTCGGGCTCGCCGGGCTGGTCGGCGCCGGTCGCAGCGAGACGCTGCAGGCGATCTTCGGGCTCGATCCGCGCGCGGAGGGCCGGGTCTTCGTCCGCGGCCAGCCGCTGCGGCTCGGCTCAGTCGACGCCGCCCTCGCCGCGGGACTCGGTCTGCTGCCGGAGGACCGCAAGCGTCAGGGGCTCGTGCTCGGCCTCACCTGCCGCGAGAACGTATCGCTCGCCGCGTTGCCGGCGCTCAGCCGCTTCGGCTGGGTGCGCCGCGCCGCGGAGCGGACGCAGGCGCGGCATTTTTCGGAGCGGCTGCGCGTGAAGGCGCCGAACATCGAGAGCCTCGTCGCCGGGCTCAGCGGCGGAAACCAGCAGAAGATCGCCCTCGCCAAGTGGCTCGCGCGGTCGTGCGACATCCTGCTCATCGACGAACCTACCCGCGGGGTCGATGTCGGCGCGAAGGCGGAGATCTACCCGCTGCTCGACGAACTCGCCCGCGAGGGCAAGGCGATCCTCGTGGTCTCCTCGGAACTCCCCGAGCTCCTCGGCCTGTGCCGCCGGATCCTCGTCATGCGCGCGGGTCGCCTCGTGGGCGACGTCCCGCGGGCCGACGCGACCGAGGCGTCCCTGATGCGCCTGATGGCCGGAGTGGCCGCCGACTGCGCCGCCTAGGCGCCGGAGCGCACCAGGTCGTAGAGCGCGTAGCCCGCGAAGAAGTTCGGGGCGAAGGTGCACGGGCTCTGCCAGTCACCGCGTAGGTGCACGCGCCGCGCGATGCGGATGCCCGCCTGCGCGCAGAAATCCTCGAAGTCGGCGACCGTGAGGGGATTGGCCGGACGGCTGGTCTGCCACGTGGTCGTGTACACCGCGTTGCGCGGCTTGCGGCCGCCCCACGCCATGTCGACGCGGTTCTTCCAGTAGCCGAAATTGACGAAGCCCACCGTGAGCGCCCGGCCCACCCGCAGCGCCTCCGCGATCACGCCGGCCGGCTCGGCGATTTCTTCGAGCGTGCGCGAGCAGATCACGCGATCGAAGTGCCCGTCCGGGAACGCCTTCATGAAGCCCATCATGTCGCCCTGGTACGCGGTGACCCCGCGGCGAACGCAGCTGGCGATCTTGTCGACGTCCATGTCCACTCCGACAACCTTCGCTCCCTTGGTCTGCGCCAGGAATTCCAGCAGCACCCCGCGCCCGCATCCGAGGTCCAGGATGCGCGCGCCGGGTTCAACCCAGTCGGCCATGACCTGCATGTCGACGGTGCGTTTGATCGCGGTCTTTTGCATCGCGGAAAGAAAGAGTCCGAAGGGAGCGGATTGGGACGGAGGGCCGCGCAGGGGGCGAGCAGATTTCGCGGACGCCTCTGGGGCATCCGCCGGGCCGGGCGCGTGGTTCAGCCAGCGCGGGCGAACGCCTTCGCGTCCCGCGCCAGCTTCTCCTCAAGGCTCCCACACACCAGCTCGCAGAGTTGGAAAAGGGTCGGATCCGCGATCGAATAGAAGACCTGCAGCCCCTGCTTCCGACGCCCCAGCAGCCCGGCCTCGGCCATCGCCTGCAGGTGCCGCGAGACGTTCGCCTGCGTGCCACCGCTCGCCTCCACCAAGGCCGTGACGGACTTCTCGCCGTCGAACAGCGCATGCAGCAGCCGCAGCCGCATCGGTTCGCCCAAGAGCGCAAACCGCCGCGCAATCATCTCCAGCGCCTCCTCACTCAGGGGGCGCACCGCCACCCGACTGCCTGTCTTGCAACTCGTCGCCATGGACGAACTATATGAGCGAAAGGTAATATAGTGCCAGCGTAATCCGTCGTCGCAGTCACGCTTAAGTCACTTGGGAGCGTCGAGTTCCGCGATGAGCTTGGCCTTCTGGCGGTCGAGGACTGACTCCGTCACGGTCTCGAGGATGGCGCGGGCACGGTCCCGTTCGCCTCGGGCGAGGTGGATGCGGGCTTGATGGATGCGGCAGGTCTGCTGCTCGATGCCGGGCTTTACGCGGGATTCGAAGCTCTGCCAGAAGCCCAGCGCCTCGGCCCAGTCGGGTTGGTCGACATCGTAGAAGGCGAGACCGAAGCGATACGCGTAGCGCCAGTTGTCGGGCGCGAGGTTCATGGCTTCGCGGAAGGCGCTGATCAGCGCGGCGTCGAGTTTCTCGCGGGCCCACTCGCCGCTTTTAAGGAAGTCATCCCGCGCCTCCGCCAGAAGCGTGCCGAGTTGGTAGTGGTAAAGGGATTCCTTGGGTTCGAGTCGGATCGCCGCGAGGTAGTAGTTCACGGCCTCGAGGGGCTTGCCATCCTCGGCGAGGTGATTGCCGAGCTGGTTCTTCACCAAGGCCATCTCGGGATTCAGCTGGTTCGCCCGGAGGAAGAGCGCGGTGGAACGGCGCCGCTCGTCGATGATCGGATGGTCGAGCAACAGCGCGTAACTGGCATATCCTACCGCTTGGTCGGGAAAGGCGCGCAGGTAGTCTTCGTACGCAAAGCACAGCTCCTGCAAGGGCTGCCGGAGGTCCTCCAGCTCGTTCTGGGACGTCTTGCGTTCCGCGGCAGCGAGTAACTCGCGCTGGCGCGCCACGAGAGCCTGCAGCCGCTCCGCGGGATCGCCTTCCGGCGCGGCCGAGAGCCAGGTCGCCACGCTGAGAAGCATCGCCAAGCCGCAGGAAATCAGAGGGAAGCGCATGGAAAGGAAATGGAATCGAAACGGTGACGTGGACAACCTCAGACCCGCTCAACCGCCAAGAGTGCCCGCATAAACGTTCATGCGGTCGCCGCGGAGGAAGCCGACGAGCGTCTGCCCGGCCTCCCGGGCGAAATCGACGGCGAGGCTCGTGGGGGCGGAAATCCCCACCACGCAGGGGATGCCGGCGGCCAAGGCTTTTTGCATGAGTTCAAACGAGACGCGGCCGCTCACGAGCAGGATGCGGTCGTGCAGGGGCAGCCGCCCGGCGGCGGCGGCCCAGCCGACGACTTTGTCGAGGGCGTTATGGCGCCCCACGTCCTCGCGCAGCACATCCAATTCGCCCGAGGAGGAAAAGAGGCCACTCGCATGCACCGCGCCGGTGGCCGCAAACGAGGCCTGCGCGGCGCGCAGGCGCTGCGGCAGCTGCACCAAGACCTCCGGATCCGGCCGCAGGCCAGCCCGGAGCGGCGCGCAACGCGTGCGCACGGCTTCAATGCTGGCCTTTCCACAGAGGCCACAGCTGGAAGAGGCGAAGCTGTGCCGCTGCAGGCGGTCCCAGTCCACCGTCACGCCCGGCGCCAGCACCGCATCGAGGATGTTCCCTTTCCCCGCGTCGCCGTCGGCACAGTACACGAGGTCGAGCACCGCATCGGCTCCGGCAAGGATGCCTTCCGTGATCAGAAACCCCAGCGCCAGCTCCCGGTCCTGCCCAGGCGTGCGCATGAGCACGGCGAGGCTGCGGCCGCCAATACGCAGTTCCAGCGGCTCCTCAACCGCCGTCATGTCCGACTCTGCGACCACTCCCCGCGCCGAGTCCCAGCGGGTCAACGTGATCGGACGGAGTCCGGGGGTGACGGGGGAAGACGGCATTCCGAGCAGTCTGCCCGGGACGCGCCGCGGGCGCAATCCGGGAGCCGCTGCGGTGCTAACCCACCATGGCCGGCACCAACCGGCGCAGGGTCTCCCAAACGATCGCGCCCCAGAAGGCAAAGTAGCCCACGGTTCCGACAAACAGGCTATGGCCGACGAGGATCGCCGCGCCGTCACGCTCCAGACTGCTCATCGTCAGCAGCACCACGGTCAACGCCGGCAGGGTGTTGGTGAAAGGCGGAAAAGGCGGCAGGGGCAGCATGAGCAGGAGGGCGGCGAACAGGATCACGATGGCGTGCAGGCGGAGTTTCCACGGGGCATCGGCCACCCAGTGCCAGCGGGGCCGCAGACGCCGCTCAAACCATCCGACCACCCGACCGCCCCCTTCGAGCACGCGCCCCACGATCCGGGGGGGCAAGGCCACCGCACGCAGGCGGCGCGGGAGCCACGGCGGCAGCCCGGCCGCATAGCGCGCGGCAAGGACGGCGATGACGATCCCGAACGGGGTCGAAAGACCGGGAATCGTGATCGGCGCGCAAAACGGCAGCGCGCACACGAGCATGAGCAGCGCCGACACCCGCCCGCCGAGCGAGTCCATCAGCTCACCTAGGGTCATCGCGGTCTCCGGCAAGTGCTTCGCCCGGTAGCGCAGTTCCGCGCCCAAGGACAGCGGTGCAGGGGAGTCTGGAGATCCGGGGTGTTCGGCAGGCGACACGATGCATCCACGGCATCATGACTTGGCGGGAAGGCAAGTGTGGCGAAAATCCCCCCACGGCGGGCGGCGGGCGGTTGCACCGGCCCGGCAAACGGGTTTGCTGATCGACTTATGCGTCGAGCGACCGGTCCCCTTGTTCTGGCGCAAGTCGTGCTTTGTGCCTTTCTGTGCGGGCTCATCTGGGTCGTGCAGGGGGTGCTCTATCCCTTGTTCGGATCGGTGGGTCCCACGGAGTTTCCCGCCTACCACGCCGCCGAGATGAGCCGCATCACCTGGATCGTCGCCCCCGCCATGCTGGCCGAGTTGGGCCTCGCCCTCGCGACCCTCGCGCTGCACCGGCAGGAGCCGCTGGCCTGGGGAGGCGCCGCCTTGGTGGGCGTGCTCTGGGCCTCCACCGCGTTCGTCCAAGTGCCGCTTCACCAGTACCTCGTCCAACGCGGCGCCGACGCCGCCGTGATCGATCACTTGGTCGACAGCAACTGGATCCGCACCGCCGGCTGGACGGTCCGGCTCGCCTTGCTTCTGGTCTGGCTGCGCCGCTTCCTCCGCCCCACCGCCTGAGTTCGGGTCGTTCCCGCTTTTTTCACTCGCCCGCCGCCTCCCCCCTCTTTCCGCATGAGCCAACCCACGGATCACGCCACCCGCCAGCGCCTGCAGCAGGCGATCAACCTGCGCCTCGCCCTGCTCGGTCATGCCACGCTCGAGGACGCCGAGAGCCGGCCGTGGAGCCAGCTCACTGCCCCCATCTTCGCCCGCCACCGCGAGATCACCCGGCAACTCGCCGACCGGCTTTGCCCGGCCGACGCGCGCATCCAGCATTTTCTCAACCAATACCTCAGCGACGTCGGCCCCGCCGCGCGACTCCCCGCCCGCACGTTCGTCCTCGATCAACCCGGCCTCGCCCGGGAGTTGTCCCTGCCGCCCGACGCCGATGTCCATGAGTCGCCGCTGCTCAAGAGCTACCGCATCCACAATGGGGTGCTGCACAATCCGCTGACCGACCGGCGCACCACTCAGGGCGTCTTCCATGTCGCCGAGGGCGGACTGCCGGTACCGGATGACAAGTTCGCGGTGCCGAAACTGGCCTTCGCCCGGCTGCTCGCGATCGCGCTGGATCCACCGCGCGATCTTTCCCGCCTGCCGTTCACCGCCCGCAATCCGCAGCCGGCCGAGGGCTTCGTTTCCCTGCTGCTCCGCCCGCTCGTGGTGCCTGCGGTGCCCGGGGTCATCCCGGAGAAGCGCATGGAGATTCGCTTCTTCGTCCCAGGCTCGCTCGTCGCCAACCTCGACTTCGTCGAGGAAATCTTCGGCAACGCCGGCGATCCCCTGCTCCCCGAAAACGACGCCGCCCTCGACGTCGATGGCTGGAGCGGCCACAGCGGCTGCGTCATCCTCGCCCCACACCTCACCCGCGTGCCAAAGCACGCCCTCGGCCTGCCCCACTGGAACCTCGCCACGCCGCGCCAGCGTCGCGACGGGATGTGCTGGAAGAGCGAGGAGGAACTCTACAACGGGGGCTCCGCCTTCAAGGTCTGCGCCCGCGATACCCGCGGGGTCATGGTCACGCTCATCGCCGACAACTACTTCGGGTACTGCAAGAAGGAGGTGAAGACGCAGGTGAGCTACGCCGCCAATCTCCACGGTCTCGCCGAGGAGGAACACGCCGGCGGCGCCCTCGTCTTCCCGGCCTACGATCTCGGCCTCGACTTCGAGGCCTACGGCGACCCCGACCATTACAGCATCGCCGATGTCATCGCCCGCCACCCAGGACGTTTCCAGCCGCAGCCGGAGGGACATGCCCTCGATCAGGTCCTCACCGATGTCATCCTCATCCCGGAGCAGGCCCACTTCAGCCTGAAGGACCAGCGCGTGTCGTGGCTCCATCCCGACGGCACCGCTCAGGGGATCCGCCTGCTCGCCGGCAAGACCTACATGCGTCCGGGCGGCTATCGCGTTCACCTCGAGGCCGACGAAGCCGATCCGTCCCGCTGGCGCCTCGTCGGCACCCTCGCCGAGGGCCTCGTCTGCCACAAGCCGTGCACGGTCTCCGGCGGCGGGAAATCCGAAATCTCCAAGGCGATCACCGACGCCATCATGTCGGGCAGCGTGTTCGTCGCTGACTTCGACAAGGACATGGACGCCGTCGCCGCGATCCTCGTCCGCGACTACGCGGACCGCTTCCGCACCCAACGCGGCGAGCCGGACCGCCGGCCGATCCTCAGCCCCGCGCGCTCGTTCGGCAGCGTGATCAAACTCCTCACGCCGTCAGCGGCCGACTACACCGACGCCTACAACGACTGGCTGCGTTCGATCCCACCCCACATCAAGGAGCTGGTCTTCGTGATCAAGCGGTTCCATCGGCCGGAATGGGGAGACCAGTGGCGGCGGCATTTCTCGGTCGATCAGATCAACGGCCGCCCCGCGAACGAACTCCGCCACGGCGGCCGCAAGGTCGTCGTCAATACGCTGCGCGTCGGCTTCTCCGCCGACGGCGCGTGGCGCGTCTTCGGGCTGCGCCACGACTTTCATCCGGCGGAAAAGGTCCAGCTCGAGGACGATATCACCGCCTCGATCGTGGTTCCCGCCCACCAGGTCGCCCAGTCCCTCCTGCCTCCCTCGCAACCACCGCTGCCACCCGGCACCGCGGTGAAGTTCGTCCAGAACTGCGAGACGCGGCTCTTCCAGCGTCCTGACGACGCGATCCACCGCGGCTACGACAACCAAGCGGAGGCCGACATCGCGAGCCCGGGTAACTTCCTGTCGAACTACGCGCCGCTGACGACGGATGACGCGCGTTCACTGATGGAAGATGCGATTGGGTTCTCCGCCTTCACCCCGCCGATGCAGCAGCTGATCCGGGCCGCCGCGGCAGACGGTGCGCGGCCGGACTACTTTGTCTCCTCCGCCCACCCACGGCTGGTCGATGGCAAGCCCTCGAAGAACCCGCGCTACCTGCAGCTCCGTCCCGACCTCGCGAATCCGCACCGCACCGCGCTGGCCCACCTCAGCCAGAGCCTGCGGCGCAAGCTCCCCGCGGGCGGCCCCGCGCCGCTCACGCCGGTGCACCTCGTGATCCCCGGGCGGCGCAACAACCCGCCGGAGCCCGGCGTGCGCCCGCTCTGCGTCTTCAACCCGATCCACCACCTGGAGCTGCCCGAGCTGTTCATGGAATTCATCAGCTCGATGACCGGAAAGTCGCCCTCCACCACGGGCGCGGGCTCCGAGGGCGCGCTGACCAAGCTGCCCTTCAACGCACTTCCCCCGATCATCGACCTGAACGCCGCGCTCGTCTCGCTGATCCTGACCGGCCACGATGTCTTTCTCTCCGCCGCGGGCTACGTCGGTCCGAAGGTGCGCGTCGACCACGACGTCTCCCTGCTCGTCCCCGAGGTCTTCGCCCGCATGAGTCCGCTCGAGCGCAGTGCGCGGCACCTGATCGACGAAGGCAGCCTCGAGCCCTGCCGAGACTTCACAGTCGACGGCCGCACCGTACCGGCCAGCCGGCTCGGGTACCGCATCACCAGCGGGTTCGTCCGCACCTACTTCGGCCGCGTCTTCGCGCATCCGCACGCCGTCTTCACGGAAGAGATGCTGCGGCCGGAGCTGCAGGACGCGGCGATTTTCGCCGACGGCATGGACAACATCGTCACGACCCATCAGCGCGTGGCGGAGAGCTACTTCAACGACGGCAGCGCCGCGCTCGCCTGCCCGCCGCTGCGCGCCCTGCTCGAGATCATGGTGCACGGCAAGACGGCGGGCGGCGAGGGACTGGCCTCTCCCGCAGTGCGCCACCTGTTCACCCGCGAACACCTACTCGGGAGCGCGTGGTACGCGGCGCGCCTCGATACCCAACAGGCGGAGGACCAGCGGCGCTGGACGCGCCATGTGCAGTCACTGGAACTCTTCCTCGACCAACCGCACTACGCCGACATCGCCGCGCGGCTCGGCATTCGAGGCCGACTGATCCACGCGCAGCGCGAGCTCGCCCGCATGTCCGCCCCCGCCTACCGCGCCGGCCTCGTCGGCACCCTCGGCCGCCAGCCGCTCGAGTGAGCCAGCGCCGGCGGGCGCGCGGAGGCGGCGCCCGCCGGACGCCTCGGCCGCATCTCGAATGCGCTCGCGCGGGCTTCCACCCGATGCCCGCTCACCACGGCCGGGACGAATGGCTGCTGGATGGATGTCGCCCCAAGCCGCTGGCGGCTTGTCGTGCGGAGCCCGCGGCATCGGACCCATTGCTGCCAGAAACACCGTAGCAATCCGTCAAACCGAGGTGGGAGCCATCGCCAGCGAGGCACCGGCTCCGCAGTCGTCCCGCACGCCACGGCCATCTTCCAGGCGCAGCACCGTGTCCGCCGCCGCAAGGAGCGCCGGGGCGTGCGACGCGACGAGGAGCGTGAGACCAGCCTCCACGCGGCGCCGCAGGGCCGCCACGATTCGTTGCTCCGACTCCGCATCCAGCGCCGAGGTCGGCTCATCGAGCACGAGTAGTCGGCACGGCCGGTAAAGCGCGCGCGCCAGCCCGAGCCGCTGCCGCTGCCCACCCGAGAGCGCGGCTCCACCCTCCATCAGAACGGTGCCGAAGCCCTGCGGCTGCGACTCAATCCACTCCAACACCCCGGCATCGCGACATGCCGCCACGAGCCGCGGAAAATCCGGTGCCTCCTCCTCCCCGGTAAGGTTCTCGAGCACCGTGCCAGAAAAGAGTTCCACGCGCTGCGGCAGCACCGAGAGGGCGTCGCGCAGCGCTCCACCGTTGAAGAGCGCCAGATCCCGTCCACCGAGCAGCACGCGGCCGGACGTGGGCTGGACCGCGCCCTGCACGAGCGCCAGCACCGAACTCTTGCCGCTGCCCGACGCTCCCGCGAGGGCGGTCCATCGGCCCGGCAAGATCTCCAGCGTGAGATCCCGCAGGATCGGCAGCCGCCCCGCCGGCTGCAGGGTCACGTCCTCCAAACGAACTCCTCCGACACTCGTGTCCTCCCAGCGCAGCCGCCCACTCCGCTCCTCACGTTCCAGGTCCATCACTTCGAAGAGTCGCTCCGTCGCCGCCACCGCCTCCTGGACGCTGCCACTCAAGCCCAGCAAGGCCGCCGCCGGTCCCGCCACGTAAGCAGAGAGGGTGTACGCGCTCATCAGCTGACCCAGCGTGAGCTGATCCTGCAGCACCAGCGCCGCGCCCGCCCAGAGGGTCGCCACCGTGTAAACCTGCGCCGTGCCCTGCCCAAACACCGAGGTCCAGAGGCCCGCGACCACGACGCGGCGACTGGCACCGAGCAGGCGCCCGAGTTGTTGCTCGGCCCGACGCTCCTCCCGCGCCTCCCAGCGCAGGGCGCGAACCGTGGTGTGATGCGTCAGCGACTCCGCCAGGTGCGCCTGCCACTCCGATCCGCGCTGCAGCAACTCGCGCTGCCGCTCCCGGCTCACCCGGCTCACCACCGGCGCTAGCGCCGCCTGCACCGCGAGCAGCACGACCGCGATCTGCCCAAGCGCGGGATGAATAAGGAACAGCGCCACCAGCGCCCCAACCAGCAGCAACGGATGCAGCGCCATCCCGACCAGCGTCGCGCTCAGGAACGTCCGGACCTTGATCGCGTCACCGACGCGCGCGAGCAGGTCGCCGACCCGCATGCCGTCATGAAACGTCGCCGGCAGCGCCAACAGATGCCGATGATAGCCGAGGATCAGCGCCACATCGAGACGCTGGCCGAGCCGCAGCACCCACCAGCCCTGAATCCACCCGAGCGCCTGCCTCACGGCCACGATGAGAAGCATCGCGGCCCCGAGAACCGTGAGCAGACGGACGTCCTGCCGCGGTACGACCGCATCCACCACGCGCTCCACGTAGAGCGAAAACGCTAGGCTTAGCACCGTCGCCGCCACGGCCCCGAGCACCGCCCGGAGCACCAACGCACGGTGCGGCCAGAGCAGGCCCACGAGGCGGACCCAGGGTCCGCGCCACTGCGAGTCGCGGCCTCGACCAGCAGCGGACCGAGCTCCCCAGGGCAGCACCAGGAGGGCGATGCCTCCTCCGCGCGGCGGCGTCTCGGGCGCCGCCGGCTGCCGGTTCGCCGCCTCCCCGTCCTCCGGCACAACCGCCGCCAACAGGAAAACGCCGGAAGCGGCGGCCGCGAAGCGCTCCCGCGGCCAGCGCGCCACCGCGCCCACCGCCGGATCCATCACCCCCAGCCACCGCAGACCTACTCGCTCCACGACCACGAAGTGCGGATGCCCGCTCGGCAGGACGACATGGGCGATGAAGGGAACCGGCAGGCCGGCGATCTCCCCGACCGGCCCCTTCACGCCTTCCAAGCGGACGCCCACGCGGCGCGCCGCCTGAATGAGCCCGAGCGCGCTGGTGCCACCACGGTCCGTTCCCGCCCACTGACGCAGGCGGGCGACGGATTCCGGGCGACCGAACCGCCGGCAGAGGTAGGCCAAGCACGTCGGCCCACAGTCAGTCTGATCACGCTGCCGCATGGTCGCGCCCCTCGCTTCGTCCGGACTCGCCCGCCCTGCACGCCACCGGGCTACGACTCGACCGACAGCCCGAACTGGCGCAGGAAGTCCGCCAGCGTCTGCGGCCGCATCAGCTCCCGCAGCGGCTCGCACAGCCCGGGAATGTCATCCATGCGAAAGGGAAGGATCGGAGGCAGGGCCGGCAGAAACCCGCCCTGGCATCGGGCGAGCGTCGCTTCATCGAGGGTCAACGTCGTGACTGAGTTCATGGTGTTGTACTTCGCGACTCCCGGATTTGCGCCCGCGGGCGGGATTGCCCGCGCAGCGGGGAGGAGCGAAAGAGCAGAGCGCGGTCCCTCGGACCGAACGGCCGGGCCGCCGAGCGCGCGCGAGTCCCCGGCAACACCCCGCCGCAGAGGGCGGTCGTAGCGGTGCGACGGGACGAGACCGGACGGTGCGGTGAAACGGCGGCGGAATGCGGCACGCCGCGACCCTGCCCCGTCAGCCGCGGCGGAACCAGCCGCCGGACAACCTGAAACGGGGGCGCTGCGGCGCGAAGGCCGGAGGCATCGACCGCCCCTGCGCGGGGCCGGACGAGCAACGGGAATGGGGCGTCGACCCACCGCGCGAGGCGGTGGATCGGACCACTTTGGCTACTTGAGGAACGCCGGGACGCGTTCGCCGGCGATCATCGTCTCGAACGACTCGCGCTCGTGGACGAGCTCGAAGGCGCTGCCCTTGACGAGCACCTCGGCCGCCATGCCGCGCGTGTTGTAGCGGCTGGCCATCGTGTAGCCGTAGGCGCCGGCGCTGAGCAAGGCGACGTACTCGCCCTCGCCGACCTGCTGGAGCGAGCGCTCCTTGGCGAAGCAGTCTCCGCTCTCGCAGACCGGGCCGACGATGTCGGCGACCATCGCCGGGCGCGACGTATCGCGGTGCAGCGGGACGATCTCGTGGAAGGCGTCGTACATCGCGGGCCGCACGAGATCGTTCATGGCGGCGTCGATGATGACGAAGTTTTTCGCGGAGCCGCGCTTCACGAATTCGACGCGGGAAAGGAGGACGCCGGCGTTGCCGACGAGAAAACGGCCCGGCTCGAGCAGGATCTTTAGACCGAGCGGCTGAAGCAGCGGCACGAGGGCGGCGCCGTAGGCCTCGGGCGTGAGCGGGCGCTGGCCGGCCGGCTGGGCGTCCCACCACTCGGCCGAACCGCTCGCCAACGCATCGCGGTAGATGATGCCGATGCCGCCACCGATCGAGAAGTAGTCGATCCCGTGCTTGGCCTTCAGTTCGGCGACGAACGGCGTGACCTTCTTCACCGCCTCGACGAACGGTGCGATATCGGTGAGCTGGGAACCGATGTGCATCTGCACGCCCTTGATCCGCAGGTTCGGGTACTTGGCGGCGGCCTCGTAGGCGGCGCCGGCGACCTTCAGCGGGATGCCGAACTTGTTGTCCGACTTCCCCGTCGTGATCTTGGCGTGCGTGTGCGCGTCGACGTCGGGATTGATGCGGATCGCGATCGGGGCCTTCACGCCCAGACGACCGGCGACGTGGTTGATGCGGGCCATCTCGGGCTCGCTCTCGACGTGGAATGCGAAAATGCCGTTCTGCAGCGCGAGCTCGATCTCCTCGCTCGTCTTGCCGACGCCCGCGAAGACGCTCCGCTTCACGTTCGCCCCGGCGGCGAGCACGCGGCGCAGTTCGCCGCCGCTCACGAGGTCGAAAGCCGCGCCGAGGTTCGCGAAGTGCCGCAGGATCGCCAGCGCCGAGTTCGCCTTCATCGCGTAGCAGATCTGGAGATCGAGACCGGACAGGCTCTTCGCCAAACGCGTGTAATTGTCGGTCATCGTCGCCGCGCTGTAGACGTAGGTCGGCGTGCCGTAGAGCCGCGCGACCTCGGCGAGATTGACGGATTCGCAGTGCAGATCGTTACCCGTGTAGCGGAAGTGGTGCATGAAAAAAGCGGTTCGCGAACAAAATGACTGAGGGGCGTAGAAAGTGCGCGTTTCCCCTTGAAAAAACGAATCAAAACTTAGCTTCTCCAACGCGTGCTGCGGCGAATTCTCCAGTCGATCTTCCACCGTCCCCTCCATCCGTTGGGGAAGGTCGACAATGCGCGCCTGGAGCGCCGCACCGCGTTGCGGAATGCACAGTTTGTCAGCTTCATGGCGCAGCAGGGGCTCGGCCGCGGCATCGCGTCGGACCGACATGAGGCCCGCCTCCGCCGCCAGCGTCTCGTCCGCTTCGTCGTCGCCGCCTCCGTCGGCGGCGCGGTGGCGTGGGTCGGGCTCGAGAGCGCACGCGCCCTCTCGCTGTTTTGACCCAAGTCGGCCGATCACCGGCCTGCTGATGCCATCGCAGTGCGATAGGGGCGAAGGCCGGGCTTTGACCCCAAAGCAGGAGCCTTTCCGCGCACTCTGGATGGGCGGAGTCTTGCGATCGGGGCGCGGTCCCGCCATCCACCGAAGCATGAACCGCAAAGCATTCCTTCTGTTTCCGCTGGTCGCGATCGCACTGCTCCTCGGGGGTTGCGGCTCCGGGGGCAAGCTCGGGGGCGTGGCGGTGAGCGTGGTCACGATCCGCTCCGCCCAGCCCGAGCTCCTCGAGACCGAAGTGGTCCTCGGCCTCCGCTACACGAACGAAAACGTGGTGCCGGTCGGCTTCGGCGGCTCCCGGCACAAGTTCTACCTCAACGGCACCTACATCGGCCAGGCGGTCAGCGACCGCCCGGTGGGTCTTGCGCCGCTGACCACGGGCACGCAGGACGTGACCGTGATGGTGAAGAACGGCGCGTTGCTCAGCGTGCTGCGCAACGTTGCCCAGCGCCAGCAGGCCGCCTACCGCATCGAAAGCACGCTGTTCGTGACTGCGGGCGAGGAGCGGATGGAGATCAAAACCAAGAGCGAAGGCGCCATTGATCTCACGGGCCTCCTGCCCCCGGCGGGCGTGCCCTGACGCTTAGCCGGCGCCGCCACCGGTGTTAGCCGGGGTGGCGGCGAAGCCCGAGCGGAAGGTGGCCGCGATGAAGTCGCGGTTGAGCCGGGCGATGAAGTCGTGGCTGATGAGTTTCGGGCATGCGGCGCTGCACTCGTACTGGTTGGTGCAGCTGCCGAAGCCGAGGTCATCGGCGGTGTTGACCATCGCGAGCACGCGGCGGTCGCGCTCCGGCTGACCCTGCGGCATGAGGCCGAGGTGCGAGACCTTGGCGGCGACAAAGAGCATGGCGGACGCGTTCTTGCAGGCAGCGACGCAGGCGCCGCAGCCGATGCACTGCGCGGCGTCCATCGCGAGGTCCGCATCGACCTTCGGCACCGGCACGGAGTTCGCGTCGGGCGCCGAACCAGCGCGCGCCGTGATGTAGCCGCCCGACTGCTGGATCTTGTCGAACGCCGAACGATCCGTCACCAAATCGCGCACCACCGGGAACGGGTGGGCGCGGAAGGGTTCGACCGTGATGACCGCGCCGTCCGCGAAGCTGCGCAGGTACGTCTGGCAACTGGCCACGCCTTGGTGCGGACCGTGCGGCTTGCCGTCGATGACCAGCGAGCACGTGCCGCAGATGCCCTCGCGGCAGTCGTGGGCGAAGGAAATCGGCTCGTCCCCGGTGACCGTGAGGCGGTCGTTCACCACGTCGAGCAACTCGAGGAACGACATGTTCGGGCTCACGTCCTGCGCGGGGTAATCGACGAAGCGGCCGGCTTGGTTCGGGCCAGCCTGACGCCAGACGCGGAGGGTGACGGAGATCGTTTTGGAGGAGCCTGCGGCGACCATGGGAGAAGGGGCGGGGACGGGTTGTACGGAGCGGGGCGGACGGGCGGCGCTTACTTGTAGTTGCGCAGCGACATCTTCACGAATTCGTAGTTGAGCGGCTCGACGTTGCGGAGCGGTTCCTTGCCGGGACCCTGGTACTCCCAGGCCGCGACGTGCGCGAAGTGTTCGTCGTCGCGCTTGCACTCGCCATCGGGATACTGGTGCTCCTCGCGGAAGTGGCCGCCGCAGCTCTCCTCGCGCGTCAGCGCGTCGAGGCACATCAGCTCGCCCAGCTCGATGAAGTCGGCCACGCGGCCGGCCTTCTCGAGCGACTGGTTCAGCGTGTCGGCCGAGCCCGGCACCTTGACCGTGGCCCAGAACTCCTCGCGCAGCGTCGCCAGCTCGCGGAGCGCCTGCTGCAGGCCCTCGCGGGTGCGGGACATGCCGCAGTACTGCCACATGATGTGGCCAAGCCGCTTGTGGAAATGGCTGACCGGCTGCGAGCCGTTCGCGCCCAGCAGGCGCTGGTTCATCCCGCGCACGTTCGCCTCGGCCTCGCGGAACTCCGGACCGTCCGCCGACGGACGGGAACCCGGCTTCTGCGACGCGAGGTAATCGCCGATCGTGTACGGGACCACGAAGTAGCCGTCGGCCAATCCCTGCATCAGCGCCGAGGCGCCGAGGCGGTTGGCGCCGTGGTCGGAGAAGTTGGCCTCACCGAGCACGAAGAGCCCGGGGACGTTGGACATCAGGTTGTAGTCCACCCAGAGCCCACCCATGGTGTAGTGCACCGCCGGGTAGATGCGCATCGGCGTGCGGTAGGCATTCTCGTTGGTGATCTCGTGATAGATGGCGAAGAGATTGCCGTAGCGCTCGCGCACCGCAGCCTCGCCGAGACGGTTGATCGCCTCCGAGAAGTCGAGATACACGCCGAGCCCGGTCTCGCCGATGCCGCGACCCTCGTCGCACACGCGCTTCGCCGCGCGCGAGGCGATGTCACGCGGGGCGAGGTTGCCGAAGCTCGGGTAAAGCCGCTCGAGGTAGTAGTCGCGGTCGGCCTCCGGGATCGACGCCGGATCCTTGCCACAGTCCTCCTTGCGCTTCGGCACCCAGATGCGGCCGTCGTTGCGCAGCGACTCCGACATCAGCGTCAGCTTCGACTGGTAGTCGCCGGTGACGGGGATGCAGGTCGGGTGGATCTGCGTGTAGCACGGGTTGCCGAAGCAGGCGCCGCGCTTGTAGGCGCGCCAGATCGCGGTGGTGTTCGAACCGCGGGCGTAAGTGGAGAGATTGAACACGTTGCCATACCCGCCGGTGGCGAGGATGACGGCGTCGGCGGCCCAGCGGCGGATCTCGCCGGTGACGAGGTTGCGGGTGATGATGCCCTTGGCCTGGCCGTTGACCACGACGAGGTCGCACATCTCCTCCTGGGTGAAGAGCTCGACCGCGCCCTGCCCGACCATGCGGGACAGCGCGGAGTAGGCGCCGAGCAGCAGCTGCTGCCCGGTCTGACCGCGGGCGTAGAACGTGCGCGAGACCTGGGCGCCGCCGAAGGAACGGTTGGCGAGCAGGCCGCCGTACTCGCGGGCGAATGGCACGCCTTGGGCGGCGCACTGGTCGATGATGTTGGCCGACACCTCGGCGAGGCGGTGGACGTTGGCCTCGCGGGCGCGGTAGTCGCCACCCTTCAGTGTGTCATAGAAGAGCCGATGCACGCTGTCGCCGTCGTTCTGGTAGTTCTTGGCGGCGTTGATGCCGCCCTGCGCGGCGATCGAGTGGGCGCGGCGCGGGCTGTCGTGGAAGACGAACGACTTCACCTTGTAGCCGAGCTCCGCGAGCGTCGCGGCGGCCGAGGAACCGGCGAGGCCGGCACCGACGACGATGACCTCGTACTTCCGCTTGTTCGCCGGGTTGACGAGCTTGATCTCCGACTTGTGCTTCCGCCACTTCTCGGCGAGGGGGCCGGAGGGGATCTTGGAATCGAGTTTGGCCATGGGGAACGCGGCGCGCGCGGGTGAGGTTGAGAGGGAGAGAAAGGTTGCGGTTCGGTGCGGCTCAGCGCGGATCCGAGCTGGCCGGTGCCGCGAGGCGCTCGGCGGCAGTCGTGCCGGCGGCGGGCTTGGCCGCGCCGGAGAGGATCAGGCCGGGGATCGCGACGTTGCCCGCGAGGTAGGCGAGGCAGAAGACCACCGCCACCCGCCGCAGCCAGCCAGCCCACGTCGCACTCTTCCAGCCGATCGTCTGGAACATCGACTCAAACCCGTGCAGCAGGTGCACGGTGAGGAGACTGATCGCGACGAGGTAGAAGAGCGAGACCCACGGATTCGCGAAGCCGAGGAACACCATGCTGTAGACGTCCGCGACCGCCTCACCCTTCTCCACCACCGGGAAACCCAGCAGGTGGAAGTCGGCGGCCATCGCGTACGGCGCGAGCTGGGCCTTGTAATTGTCGGTCTGCACCGTCCCGAGCGTGAAGTGCGCGAGGTGGTACGCGATGAACGCCAGCACCACGAGGCCCGAGAGCCGCATGTAGCGCGACGCGAGGCTCGCGCGGATCCAGCGGCGCACGCCGTAGCCTTCCGCACCCCGCGCCTTGCGGCTGTCCAGGGTCAGCGTCACCGCCGCCCACACGTGAATCACCACCGCAGCCAGCAGCACGAGCCGCACCGCCCAGAGCGCTCCACCGAGCGAGTGCAGGAAATGCGCGTAGCCGTTGATCTGGTCCGGATGACCGAACACCTGGAGGTTGCCCACAAGGTGGCCGGTGACGAAGCCGATGAGAATGAAGCCCGTGACCGCCATGAGGAATTTGCGGCCGACGGACGTGCGAAAGAGATTGCCGGAGAGGCTCATCGTAAGGTGGTTCAGGGGGGAAATCCTCCGAGGGGGCGCGGAGGCCGTCGAGAGGACGATGCGAGGGACGTTACAAACGGCGAAGCAAAAGTGTAAAGGGCAGCGCCCTTCCCTTCACCTTCCCGCCACGGCTATTAGGTCCGCTAAACGCAAAGAGAAGGCCGATTCCGGCCATCCCCAGCCGTTGCCCGACTCAGCGGACGAGGGGTCGGAGGAGGGAAAACTTGCCGCTGGCGGCCGGAGCGATGAACCGGCGGCGAAACGCCACCACCCGCGCGCCGTCTCCCAGCAACTGCGCCAGCGCCGCCTCCACCGCCAGATGGTCCGCGCCCTCGTCGGCAACGTAATGGAAGTCCCAGCGGTGATCCGTGGTCTGAACCAACGAATAATGCCAGCACCGGAAGCCCTCCGGGAGCGCCGCATCGACTTCCGAGGGCGAAACCAGCGACCCATCCGCCCGGAAATGCAGGCCACCCTCGCGGCCAAGCAGGCGATAGCCCGTGGGGAAACGGCGGACGATGTCCCCGGTCTGGTACCGCAGCAGCGGCATCGCCTCGCGATCACGCGTGGTCACGAAGATCTGGAACACGTCCGCCAAGCCGCGGTAGGGCACGAGTTCGACGAAGGCATTCGCGTCGATCACCTGGGAGTCGTCGCGGAACGCTTCGCCGACGAAAAGATAACCGGCCTCGGTGGAGCCGTAGAGATCGACTTGCGGCGCAGGGAAGACTTCGGCGATGCGCTGGGCGTGCTGCTGACTCGCCTTGCCATAGGTCAGGATCACCGCTCGGACGCTGGGCACCGCGACGCCGCGACGCTGCGCGGCGCGGGCCAGCAGCGACAGGTAGACCGGCTCGCCTTCCAGCACTTCCGGCTTCACCGCCTGCAGCTCCGTCACGATCCGGTCCCACTCGCTCTCCGGAAACACGAACGGGTCGCTGGAGAGATTGAGGTACACCGTGCCGTCAAAATACCGGTGCGGAAAGGGGTGGTCCTCGTACGGGCAGAGGTTGCTCGAGCACCCCACGGGAGCGAGCACGCACTTGCGGTACGGGCGACCGACGAACTGCCGCAGGATCGGCGAAGCCAGGTAGGCCCGCGCGGTCTGCGCGTTCCACCAACCGTCCTCCATGATCACGGTCATCGGCGACTGCGTCGTCCCGCCCGTCGACTCATACTCGAAACGTTTCTCCGCCAGGCCCCGCTCAATGTCGCGGTAATCCCGGAAGAATGCCTGATGCCCGCGTTGGACGATCTCCTTCTTCGAGAGCGCCGGCAGTTCGGCGTAGCACGACCAGCGCAGCGGCTCCGAGTGCAAGGGGAAGCGCTCCCCGTAGAGGGGACTGCGCTCGTAGATCCGCCGGATCTCCTGCTCTAGCGCAACCGGGACACGGTCACCCGTCGACTCACCGAGGGCGGTCGGAGCGTTGGCGAAGGCAGGAGCGGAGGCGGACATGGTCAACAGCGTTCAACGTGGCCCCGGCCGCTGCGCGTGTCAAACGGCGCCCGAGCCCCCCCGAAATCGTCACGCCGTCGCCGCGCCATCCCGGCCCTGCCAGAGCGGCGCGGCCAAGTGCAGTGCATTGAGCGCGAGCGCGTGCGTGATGCCACCGTCGCGCGTGCGGGCCAGCGCCTCCGCAAACGGCAGCGTCACCACCTCGATCTCCTC
>CAIOYO010000266.1 GCA_903862595.1 uncultured Opitutaceae bacterium
CGCTCCATCAATTCGGCGACTTGGCGCGTGGCTTCGCTGCGGTCGCACACGCCGTGGGTGAGCAGGGGCTCCGCGAGCGTCGCGAAGACCGTCATGCGCGGGTTGAGCGACGCGTAAGGGTCCTGGAACACCATCTGGAGATCGCGGCGCAGGCGCATCAGTTCGCCGGCTTGGCACTCGGCCAGATTGCGTCCGGAGAGCAGCACTGAGCCGCCGGTCGTTGGCAGCAACTGCAAGATCGTCCGCGCGAGCGTGGACTTGCCGCACCCGGACTCACCGACCAACCCGAGCACTTCGCCGCGGGCGAGCGAGAGCGTCACGCCGTCCACGGCTTTGACGGTGCCGACCTGGCGCTTGAAGAAGAATCCCTGCCGGATGGGAAAGTGGGTCCGGACGTCGCGCAGTTCTAGGATCGGCTCGCTCATGAGGGCGGAGAAGGGGGCTTCCGTGCGCGGGGAATTAAAGCTCGCCGGCGGCGACCCGCAGGCACGCTTGGGCGTGTCCGGGTGCCACCTCGCTGAGCACGGGATCCGCTCCGGTGCATCGAGCCGTCGCGGACGCGCAGCGGGCGGCGAAGGCGCAGCCGGCGATCGGCTTCGAGAGGTCCGGGGGCATGCCTGGGATGGTGAAGAGTTCGACTCCCTTTGGCTGCAGGGACGGAATCGATTGCTGGAGTGCCCGCGTGTAGGGGTGGCGGGGAGTGCGGAAGAGCGTGCGGGTGGACGCGGTCTCGACGATCCGCCCGCCGTACATCACCTGCACCCGGTCGCAGAGGCCCGAAACCACGCCGAGATCGTGCGTGATGAAGATGACCGCCATCCCGTATTCCCGCTGCAGGCGACGGATCAGCTCCAGAATCTGGGCCTGGACCGTCACATCGAGCGCGGTGGTGGGTTCGTCGGCGATCAGCAACTCCGGTCGGGTGATGAGCGCCATCGCGATCATCACGCGCTGCCGCATGCCGCCCGAGAATTCGTGGGGATAGTAGTGAATGCGCTTGGCAGCGTCGTTGATCCCGACGGCCTCCAGCATCTCCAGCGCGCGGCGCAAGGCATCCTTGCGGCTGGCGAGGCCGTGGATGAGGAGCGGTTCGATGAGTTGCTCGGAGATCCGCAGGTACGGATTGAGCGAGGTCATCGGGTCCTGGAAGATCATCGAGATCCGTTTCCCGCGGATCGCCCGAGCTTCCTCCGGACGGCAGTGCAGCAGGTCCGTCCCGTCGAAGATCGCCGAACCGCTCTCGATCCGGCCCGGGGGCTGCGGGATCAGGCCCATGATCGAATAGCACGTGACCGACTTGCCCGAGCCCGATTCGCCGACGATGCCCAGCGTCTCGCCGCGATCGAGCGCGAAGCTCACGCCATCGACCGCACGGTAGACGCCGTTACGGGTATGGAAATAGGTGCGGAGATCGTTGACCGTGAGAAGCGACACGGGAGGTGCGAAAGTGTCTGCTCAACGTGGGAAGCCCGTCCGGGACGGCAACCCTAAACGCCGGAGCGGGACGGGCTCAGATGCCTCTGCACTGCGGCGGCGACAGTCTCAGGGAGGAGATCGCTGAGTGACCCTCCGCCGGTCGGCGGACAGCCGGGCGGCTGGAGGATGTCCACCACCGACGAGAAGACCGGAGCCGTGCGCACGGGATTAGTCGGTCCAAAAAGTGCGATTACCGGCACGCCCAGCGCGTTGGCGAGATGCATGCCGCCCGTATCATTGCTCACAAGCACCGTGCAGGTCCGCAGACGCTCCCCGAAGTCCCGCAAGGTGGTGCGACCCGCAAGGTTTTCGACCCGGGCTCCCGGGCACGCCGCCGTCACGGTGTCCGTGATGGCCCGATCGGCGGGTGTGCCGAAGAGTACGAATGAGACGTCCGGAAATCGCTGGATCAACGCGCTCCAGTGAGTGGCCGGCCAGCGCTTGGCCGGGTGGTTCTCGGACCCGCAAATCAGGCCCACGCGCGGCGCGCCGCCGGGCGCGGGTGAGGTTGACGGGCGGCGGTCGATCGGTGCTTCGAGGCCGAAGTGCCGGACGAGCTCAATCCATTCATCGAGCTGATGCTGCATCCGTGGATCCGTCCCGGACGGGCGTCGGTACCCGTGCGTGAGGAGCGGTCGCGGATGTCCGGGGCGCACCAAGCCGAAGCGTTGCGGACAGGCGGTCAGCCAGGCTTCCACGTCCCCGCGGATCGACTGGGTGAACAGCAGGTAGGTGTCGGGACAGCGCTGGGCGAGCGTGCGGAAGTGCTGCCAGTAGCCAGCCCCGCGAGGCGGAAGGGGGAGGTAGTGCTCGAAGGCCAGTCCACCGAGCTCGCAGACGTCGCGGAACGGGCCTTTCCCAATCAGCGTCAACTCCATGTCGGGACGGCCGGCCCGCAAGGCCTGGAGCAGCGGGAGCACCATGACGACGTCACCAAGCCAGTTCGGCAGGCGAACGAAGAGCCGCGTCTTGCGGGGGAGCTCCGTCCAGCCGCGCGCCCGTTGCTCCAGCGCGAGGAGATCGCGCCGCGACTCGAGTCGAAAGCGGGCCGATGGTCGGTCCTGATGGCGCCAGCGATCGTGGGACCAGAGCCATGAGTCGCGCAGCCCGGCGTCATGGGAGAGGGTTTCCTCCAGCCACCGATTGAGGGCGAAAACGACCCCGGCAGCCGAGCCGTCGTGCGAGACCGGAGCGATCCGCAGCTCGACCCGCCAGAAGTCCAGTCGGTGCGTGGTGATCACGCGCACCTCGGCACCGAACTTCTCGGCGAGGATGCCGGGCAACTCAGTGGTCGAGCACACGCGGCCGAACAGCGTGGTCAAAGCCCCCTGCATGCCCGCGTTTTGATCGAACAGGATCCCCACGCAGCCGTTGTTCCGGAGGATGCGGGCGGCCTCGGCGAATCCCGCCTTCCGCGAAAGCAGGCGCATGCCGAAGCGCTCGCGAGTGCGCCGAACGAAGTCATCGAGCCCGGGGTGATCGAGGGGACGATAGATGACCCCGAAATCGCCCAGCGGTAACTCCGTCAGCACGGCCATCCACGTCTGGGCCTCCCAGTAGGCGAGGTGGGCGGAAACCAGAATCGTGGGGTGGGGGCGATCGCGGCGATCCCGGAGCATGTCTTCCAGGCCCGGTCCGGCCCGCAGCATCTGGCGCAGGCGGGTGGCCGAGAGGTAGGGAGAAGCGAGGGACAGCATGCCGGTCTCGACCAGCCGACGGCAGCTCTCGCGCGCGATGTGCTCGCGGGCGGCGACGCTCAACTCCGGGAAGGCGTGAGACAGGTTGGAGCGGAGGAGCCGGCGCCGGCGGGGGAAGCCGACGTGCAGGAGGGTGCCGAGCGTGGCGGAGAGCGCGCGCAGCAGCGGCTCCGGCGCGTGGGCGAGGATCCAGCCAAGGCTTTTGATGAGGAGGAGCAAGGGCAACGGTCGGGCGGTCTTGCGGTTAGCGTTTGCGTTCCGTGCCTAAAGTCCATGAAACGATGCCCTCGCGCGGGCAATGCCGTTTCGTAGCGGTGGTGTCCGAGCTTCGGCAATGACCCAGCTGCTCATCATCAAGCCCTCGTCCCTCGGCGACATCGTTCATGGACTGCAGGTGGCCGCGTCACTCAAGGCGCAGGTCCCCCACCTGCGGATCTCTTGGATCGTGAGGGACATCTTCGCGCCCATCGTGCGTGCCTGCGAGGCGGTGGACCACGTCTATGTCTTTCAGCGCATGGCGGGGGCGCGCGGGTATTTCGCGCTGATGGCTGAGGTCCGGAAGACGTCGTTCGATCTCGTTTTCGATTTCCAGGGTCTCCTGCGCACCGGCCTGATGACCTGGCGCACGATCGCGGACCGCAAGGTCGGCCGGACCGATGCGCGCGAGTGCGCCGGGATGTTCTACTCGGAACGAGTGCCCCTGCCTCCGGCCGGTGAGGCGGCGCATGCCTTGGACATCCTGCTCCAGTTCGCCCCGGTCCTCGGTGCCAAGCCGGAGCTTGCGGGCGCGCTGCGTTTCCGCGACTCCGAGCGCCTCCACCTGAGTTTTCTGGACGGGCGTCGCAGTGCGGCCCCGATCGTGATCTTTCCCGATTCCCGGCGTCCCGAAAAGCGCTGGGGTGGATTTAAGGAATTCACGGACATGCTGCTGCGTGACGACCGTTCGCGCTATGTGGTCTGGGCGGGTAATAATTACGTGCCGGACAAGGACGCGTTTCCCCGCGACCAATTCCTGAATCTCACCGGCAATACGAGCCTGCTCTCGCTGCCGTCGCTGATCGCGCGGGCAGGGTGGGTGATCTCCAACGACAGCGGTCCGATGCACCTGGCCGCTGCGCTGGGCGTGCGCACGTTGGGAATCTTCGGTCCCACGGATCCTCGTCTTTTCGGTCCCTATCCGCTCAACGCCCCGACTAACCACGTCATCCAAGCCCCGGTGGGTGCTCTGTCGATGCTGTCGGCCAAGGACGTGTTTCAGCGTTTCCAGCGCTGGGACGCCCCGGCCCGCCGGTGAGTGGGACCCGGAACCGAGAAAAAAGAGTGTTCATCCCGTTCCTTTCGTGGTTTCGCCTAACTAGCCATGCTTGATCCCAAACTCCTCCGCGAGTCGCCCGACCTGGTCCGGGCCGCGATTCAAAAGAAGCACCTCGAGGTCGATATCGACGCCGTGCTGACCGTGGATACGGCGTGGCGCTCCCGTCTCCACGACGTCGAGGTCCTGCGCTCGCGGCAGAAGGCGGCGAACAACGACATGGTCGCGCTCAAGAAGGGTTCGCCGGAATTCATCGCCAAGGTGGGCGAGATGAAGGCGGTGTCGGCCGAGGTGAAGCAGCGCGAAGCCGAACTGGCGGAGATCGAGACGGCATGGCGGCAGGCGATGCTGTCGCTTCCGAACCTCCCGCACAGCAGCGTGCCTGAGGGCCGCACGCCGGAGGAGAACGTCGTGTTCTCCACCCACGGCAGCATCGATTCGCTTTCGCCGGTGGCCAAGGCCCATTGGGAGATTCCGGGCTTCGATCACCTCTTCGACTTCGGGCGTGGCGCCAAGGTGACCGGCGCGGGCTTTCCTTTCTACGTGGGTGATGGTGCCCGCCTCGTGCGCGCGCTGCTGAACTTCTTCCTCGAGGAAGCGGCCGCCGCGGGCTACCTCGAGGTGTCGCCTCCCATCTTGGTGAATGCGGCGAGCGCCACCGCCACCGGCCAGTTGCCCGACAAGGAAGGCCAGATGTACGAGACGGTTGGCGACCACCTCTACGCGGTGCCGACGGCCGAGGTGCCGCTGACGAATTTCTTCCGCGACGAGATTCTCGCCGAGGAATCGCTCCCGGTCCGTCGCTGTGCCTACACCCCGTGCTTCCGTCGAGAGGCGGGCAGCTACGGCAAGGACGTGCGCGGGCTCAACCGCTTGCACCAGTTCGACAAGGTCGAGCTGCTCAAGTGGGTGCATCCGTCGCAGAGCTACGTGGAGCTCGATCGCCTGCGGGACGACGCGGAGCGCTTGCTCCGCAAGCTCGAGCTGCCCTACCGCGTCCTCCTGATGTGCGGCGGTGACCTCGGTTTCTCGCAGGCCAAGAAGTACGATCTGGAGGTATGGGCGGCGGGCCAGAAGCGCTGGTTGGAAGTATCGAGCTGCTCGAACTTCGAGGCGTTTCAGGCGCGTCGGGCGCAAATTCGCTACCGGTCCCGCGAGACCGGCAAGCCCGAGTTGGTGCACACGCTCAACGGCTCCGGCCTGGCGGTTCCCCGCGTGCTCGCCGCGATCCTCGAGAACAATCTCCAGCCCGACGGATCGGTCCGGATTCCGGCGGCGCTGGTGCGTTTCTTCGGCCGAGATCACCTCCAGTTCCCGGCCTGAGCCTTGGCCGGGGCTGCCCGATGACGCGCCGAAGGGTCACCGCAGCCACCCGGATCGATTGGCCGGCGGCGGCGCAGAGACTCGCGGAGCTGCTGCCGCCCGAGCGGCTGCATGTGTCGGTGCGTCGCTGGGCCAAGGATGCGAATGGGCCATGGACGGTGGCGTTCTCAGGCGGGGCGGATTCGCTCGCGCTCCTGCTGCTGGTCTGGGCGCACTGGCCGGCGCGTCGCCGCGGGCTGCAGGCCCTCCACTTCAACCACCGTCTGCGCGGGCGGGCAGCGGATGCGGACGAGCGATTTTGCCGACAGGTCTGTGCCGGGCTTAACGTGCCGCTCCGGACTGCGCGCTGGATGCGGACGGAGCGCGGGCGGCCCAGCGAGACGGAAGCGCGGGCGGCGCGGTTTGCGTTTTTCGACCGGGCGTTGGCGTCAGCGCGGCGGCGGATTCTCTGGCTCGGGCATCACCAGAACGATCTCGCGGAGAGCATCCTGATGCGGCTGGCGCGGGGTAGTGGGCTGGAGGGCCTCATCGCGCCCCGACCCGTCCATCGCCTGGCCAGTCAACGTAGTCATGTGCGGCCACTGCTCAGTTTATCCAAGTCCACGATCTGCGACGCTCTGCAGCAGGCGAACATCCCGTGGCGCGAGGACACGACCAATGCGTTGGGCGATCATCTGCGCAACCGTCTGAGGTGCGACGTGGTTCCCCGGTGGCTTGCTGCCGAGCCGGGGCGGGACGTGTTGGCGGGGGTTTCCCGCTCGCGGGATCAGCTGGAGGAAGACGCCGAGGCGTTGGAGGCGTGGGCGGCCGGCATTGGCATTTCGCCCATGCGGGGCGTGCGGCTCGCTGACCTTGCGGCCCTGCCGGCGGCGGTCGCGCGACGGGTGTTGCACCGCTGGCGATTGAGTCTGGGGGCGCGGTGGGGGGACGTCTCCCGGCAGACCTTTGAGGCCGTCTTGACCGCAGCGCGTTCCGGTGTCGCGACTCGACTGAGCCTCGGTGCAGCGGGTTTCGCGAAGGTGGAGCGGGGGTGGCTTCGTTTCGAGTCAGCGGGTGAAAAAGCCGCAAAGCTGCGAAAAGCGACCTGGGCCAATTGACTTGTCTGAGGGGAACCTACACCGTTTCGAAGGAGTCCATCCGCTCATTCAATGTCCGAGAACGATCCCAAGAACCGTCGCCGTCCCCTCAAGAATCTGCCGCCGGAGCGCTTCCAGCCGAAGGTGCTGCTGATCTGGCTCGCCATCGTCGCGGCGGTCCTCGCCCTGTTCTTCCTGAACCCGGGCAAGGTGAAGGCCCCCGCTCAGCTGAACCTGCAGCGGGTGGTCGAACTGGCGGAAGCCGGTCAGATCCGCGAGGGCCTGATTCGCCCAGACACGTCCGGGGGGCGCGATTGGGTGGTCGTTTCCGGTGAGACCACCGAGGCGGTCCTGACGTCCGACTCCGGCAAGACGGCCTACTTCCGGGCTTCCGGGCGTTTGACCGATACCAACCTCGAAAAGCTGCAGAAGTCGCAGAAATTCACGGAGCAGCCGGCGACGACCCTGCTGGCGCAGATCGCTTCGCAGATCATTCCGTTCCTCCTGATCATCGGGTTGCTGTACTTCCTGTTTGTCCGCCAGTTGCGCAACGCGGGTCGGGGAGCGCTGAATTTCGGCAAGAGCCGCGCCAAGTTACTGACGCGGGATCGCGATCGCATCACCTTCGCGGAGGTCGCCGGCTGCGATGAAGCGAAGGAAGAGGTCGCTGAGGTCGTCGAGTTCCTCAAGGACCCCAAGAAGTTCACCCGCATGGGCGGCAAGATCCCGAAGGGCATCCTCTTGGTCGGTCCCCCGGGCACGGGCAAGACGCTCCTCGCCAAGGCGGTGGCGGGCGAGGCCGACGTTCCGTTCTTCAGTATTTCCGGCTCCGACTTCGTTGAGATGTTCGTCGGCGTGGGCGCCAGCCGCGTCCGCGACATGTTTGAGCAGGGGCGCAAGAACGCGCCTTGCCTGATCTTCATCGATGAGATCGATGCGGTCGGCCGCCAGCGCGGTGCAGGTCTTGGTGGCGGCAACGACGAGCGCGAACAGACGCTCAACTCGATGCTTGTCGAGATGGACGGCTTCGACACGACCGAGGGCGTCATCATCATCGCCGCGACCAATCGTCCCGATGTGCTCGACCAGGCGCTGCTACGTCCGGGCCGCTTCGACCGCCAGATCTACGTCGATTTGCCCGACCTCATTGGGCGCGAGCAGATCCTTCGCGTGCACGCCCGGAAAATCACCCTCGCCGAGGACGTCGATCTCGCGGTGGTGGCGCGGGGCACGCCGGGGCTCTCCGGCGCAGAGCTCGCCAACCTGCTCAACGAGTCGGCGTTGCTGGCCGCACGCCGCAACAAGAAGAAGGTCGAGATGCAGGACGTCGACGACGCCCGCAGCAAGGTCCTCTTCGGCCGCGAACGCCGCCGGGTGATGGATGACGAGGACAAGAAGGTCGTGGCCTATCATGAGGCCGGCCATGCCCTCGTCAGCGTCGTGATCGGTGACGATACGATGCCGGTGCACAAGGTGACGATCATCCCGCGTGGCCGCTCGCTGGGGAGTACCATGTACATCCCGACGAAGGATACCTACAATTACGCCAAGCGGAAGATGCTGAACCGGCTCGCGGCGCTGTTTGGTGGCCGCATCGCCGAGGACGTAGCGTTGAATGACGTCACGAGTGGCGCCTCCGGCGACATCGAGCAGGCGACGAAGCTCGCGCGCCACATGGTGTGCAATTGGGGCATGAGTCCGTTGGGACCGATCGCCTACGGTGACAACCAAGACACGGTGTTTCTCGGGCGCGAGATCACCCGTTCGCACACGGTCTCGGAGGAGACCTCACGTCGGATCGATGCCGAGGTGAAGGTGCTGGTTGATGAGTCGTACGCCCGGGCCCGGCAGATCATCATCGAGCACCGGGTCGCTCTCGACAAGATCGCGGATGCGCTCATCGCTCACGAAACGATCGATGGTATCCACGTGAAGGAGATTGTGGAGTTTGGCGAAATCCGTTCCCCGATCGTTCGCGAAGCGCCGGCGACCGCGCCCAAGCCCGACGAGCGCAGCGGCAAGAAGGCGGCGGATCAGTCGTCGACGCCGGACGCGCTCGGCACACCGGCTCCGGCCCCCCATCCGGCCTAACGTCTGATCCTGCGAGCGGGTGGGGCATAGGACTCACCGCGGTTTGACGTGATTGTTTCACGCCCGGCGAGGCCGCCGGGCGTTTTGCCCTTGGATTGGCGCACGGCCTGAGGCAGCGTGGCGCTGTTTCCCATGAAGATTTGCTGCATCGGCGCCGGCTACGTCGGAGGACCCACCATGGCCATGATTGCCCACAAGGCCCCGGACATCCGGGTCACGGTGGTTGACATGAACGCCGAGCGCATTGCGTCGTGGAACTCCGATGCGTTGCCGATCTACGAGCCGGGGTTGGAGGGAATCGTGCGCGAGTGTCGCGGCCGAAACCTGTTTTTCTCCGTCGATGTCCGAGCGGCGATCAAAGAGTCGGACTTGATCTTCGTTGCGGTCAATACCCCCACCAAGACCTACGGGGTGGGGGCCGGACGGGCGGCTGACCTGCGGTTTGTCGAGTCCGTGGCGCGGACGATCGCCGAGGTGGCCGACTCGCCCAAGATTATTGTCGAGAAATCGACGATCCCGGTGCGGACAGCGGAGACGATCAAGGACATCCTCGCTGCGAACGCCACGACGCGCGGCTTGGTTCATGCGGTGCTGTCGAATCCGGAGTTTCTGGCGGAGGGCACGGCGATCGCGGACCTGCTCAATCCGGATCGCGTGTTGATCGGTGGCGAGCGGACGCCTGCGGGCGAGGCAGCTGTCCGTACCCTCGTGGACGTCTATGCGCGCTGGGTGCCGCGGGAGCGCATCATCACGACCAATCTTTGGTCCTCGGAGCTTTCGAAGCTGGTGGCCAACGCGTTTCTCGCGCAGCGCATCTCTTCGATCAATGCGATCTCCGCGCTGTGCGAGGCGACCGGAGCGGATGTGGATGAAGTCGCGAATGCGATCGGGCGCGACTCCCGCATTGGTCCGAAGTTCCTGAAGGCGAGCGTCGGCTTCGGCGGCTCGTGCTTCCGCAAAGACATCCTGAACTTGGTGTACCTGTGCGAGACCTTCGGTCTGCCGGAGGTGGGGGCCTATTGGGATCACGTGGTGCGCATGAATGAATGGCAGAAGCAGCGTTTTTCCGCACGGATCGTGAAGACGCTCTTCAACAGCGTCGCGGATAAGCGCATTGCCGTCTTGGGTTTCGCTTTCAAGAAGGACACGAACGATACCCGCGAGTCGGCGGCGATCGCGGTGGTGCGGGAGTTGCTCGCCGAGCAGGCCCAGGTGGTGGTCTACGATCCCAAGGTTTCTGAGGCGGAGATCCGGCGCGACCTACAGGCTGTCGGAGCGGATGGCCGTCGGCTGTCGGTCGTCGGCTCCGCTTATGCCGCCGCCGAGGGCGCTCACGCCGTCGCGGTGGTCACGGAGTGGGATGAGTTCCGCACGCTCGACTTCGCGCGCATCTATCAAGCCATGACCAAGCCGGCTTTCGTCTTTGATGGTCGCAACATTCTGCCGGCGGACCGTCTCCGCGAACTCGGCTTCCGCGTCTACGCGATCGGGCGCTAGTCCGCGTCGGCGGGAGCCGTCGGCGAAGGCGGTGCTTGGTGCACCCGCGGGGTCCAAGTGACGTACTGCGGGTCCTCGTGGAGGAACGCATCGGGCTCCGGGCTCTCGTGGAGTAGCGGCACATCCGCCGTCGCACGCAGCAGTTCGCCGACGTTGTAGGGGACGCGCCGCGTGTCCGAGGGGAGGGGGGCCCAATGGCGGAAATGCTCCGGCATGCACCGCATGGCGGGTAGATCTTGGGCGGGCACGCGCTGCACGGGCAGGGGAGCTCCTACGGCGTCGCGGGCGACGAGATGCCACGAGTCGCGTCGCGCGTCAGCGATCACCGCCATCCCGGAAGCATGGGGGCTGCGGGCCACCACTTCGAGGCTTTGGTAGGAGAAGCAGGGCCGGGGCTTCAATGTGGTCCAAGTGCGGAGCAGCACCGCGGTGGTGCGGATGCCGAGCAGCGAACCCGGACCCGCGCAGAAAACGAAGCATCCCGCTTGCAGAACGTCGCAGCCGAGGGACTCGAGGCCGCGAAAGAGCGCTTCACCTGCCTCGGCGTCGTGTTGCTGCCAGGAACCAGCGGCGTCGGGGTCCGTCAGCCAACCGACCTGCACGCGGGCCGAAGCGGCGTCGAGGACCAGGGCGGGGCCGTGAAGGGCGAGGACCGAGCGCAGGGAGGGCATGCGTTCCTGCGACCAATGCCCGGGGGCCGGACCGAGGCAAGCGCGCAGAATCCGTCATTGACCGGCCTCCCTCCGGGACGCATCGTCGTCGGTTTACCACCGAATCTTCCTTTCCTCCCTTCTTCGCCGTGAACATCTCCGTCCAAGACCAGTCCGTGACCCGCAAGAGCCTCGTCGTGACGCTCGAGGCGGGCGAGGTAAGTGCCCAGCATGCCGCCACCGTGGCGGAGTTTGCCCGTATGGCCCGGTTGCCCGGGTTTCGTCCCGGCAAGGCGCCGACGGACATGGTACTGAAGCGCTTCGGCAAGGACATTGCCGATGAATTCAAGCAGAAGGTGGTTTCGAAGGCCTACCAGACCGGTCTTGCCCAGTCCAAGCTGGACGTGATGCAGCTCGTTGACGCGGTGCCGGGCGAACTCGTTTCAGGTCAGGCGGCGGAGATCCGGTTCACGGTCGATGTCCGTCCGCAGTTCGAGCTGCCGGCTTACGACGCCCTCGAAACCGAGGTCGCGCCGGTCGAGGCCACCGATGAGGAGGTGGATCGCGCGATTGAGGCGATGCGCGCGGAACGCGCGGATTTCCGGGTCGCGGAGCGTGCTTCGGCCAAGGGAGATTTCGTGAAGCTGTCGTACGAAGGAACGGTCGACGGCAAGCCCATCGCGGACCTTTCCCCGGATCGTCCCATTTACGGCAAGGCGCCCCAGACGTGGGAAGAGGTGGATGGCTCGCAGGAGGGATTGATTCCCGGCCTCGGTCGCGAACTGAGCGGCCTCAAGACCGGCGAGAAGCGTACGGTCGAGATCGCGTTCCCGGCGGAATTCGCTCCGCTTCCGGCTCTGGCGGGTGCCAAGGCGAAGTACGCGGTTGAGATCCTTGAGGTCCGTGAGCGCGTCCTTCCCGAGATCAACGACGAGTTCTTGAAGTCGCACCAAGCCGACTCCCTCGATGCGCTGAAGACCAACGTGCGCAATTCCCTGCGCATGCAGAAGGAGTACCAGAACAAGTCACTCCAGCGCCGTCAGGTCACCGAGGCTTTGGTCTCCAAGCTCGAGTTCGAGCTCCCGGCTTCCCTGATCGACCTTGAGACGCAGGATGTCCTGCGTCAGTTCATCGAGGAAAACATGCGCCGCGGCGTGCCGCAGGAGCAGTTCGAGAAGGACAAGAAGGAACTTTTCGAGAATGCCCGCAAGGCGGCCGCCGCCCGGGTCAAGATGCAGCTGGTCCTCGGGCGCATTGCCGACCAGGAGGGCATCAAGCTCACCGAGAACGACATGAACAGCTTCATCTACCGTGAGTCGATGCGCTCCGGAGTGTCGGCCGACAAGCTGGTGAAGCAGTTGTCAAAGGACCGCGAGCAACTGCGTTCGATGCAGCAGAACATCATTCTGGACAAGACGGTTGAATTCCTGGTCTCCAAAGCTAAGGTTACTACCAAGGCACCTGAGACCTCGAAGTCCTCCTCGTGAGTTCGTACTACATCCCTTACGTCATTGAAAACACCGGCCGCGGCGAGCGGTCGATGGATATCTACAGCCGGCTCCTGAAGGACCGCATCATCTTTATCGGCACGCCGATCGACGATGGCGTGGCCAACAGCGTCATTGCTCAACTGCTGTTCCTTCAGATGGAGGATGCCAAGAAGGACATCCACCTCTACATCAATTCGCCGGGCGGGATCGTGACGGGCGGGATGGCGATCTACGACACGATGAACTTCCTGCAGTGCGACATCGTCACGTACTGCGTGGGCATGGCCGCCAGCATGAGCACCGTGCTCCTCGCCGCCGGCACCAAGGGCAAGCGTTTCGCCCTTCCGAACAGCCGGGTGATGATTCACCAGCCCAGCGGCGGAGCGGGTGGGCAGGCGGCCGACATCGCGATCGCCGCGCGGGAGATTCTCCGCTGGAAACGCACGCTGAACGAGACCCTCTCTCGCCACACGGGCAAGACCCCGGAGCAGGTGGAGAAGGATTCCGACCGCGATTACTACATGACGGCCGAAGAGGCCAAGGCGTACGGTTTGGTCGATCACGTGGTCGCTTCGACCCGCGA
>CAIOYO010000267.1 GCA_903862595.1 uncultured Opitutaceae bacterium
ATGCGTCGCGCGCTCGCCGGCGCCGGGGTGGCTCCGGGCGAGGTGGACTATGTCAATGCGCACGGCACGAGCACGCCGTACAATGACAAGTTCGAGACACTGGCCATCAAGCGCGTGTTCGGCGACCATGCGCGTCGGCTCGCGATCAGCTCAACCAAGTCGATGACCGGGCACCTGCTCGGGGCGGCCGGCGGAATCGAGAGCATCATCTCCATCAAGACGATCGAGTCCGGGATGGTTGCTCCGACGATCAATCTTCATGAACCGGACCCCGAGTGCGATCTCGACTACGTGCCCAACCAGGCGCGAGCCCTGAAAGCCCGGGTCGTGTTGAGCAACAACCTCGGTTTCGGCGGCCAGAACGCGGCGATTGTTTTCCGGGCGATCTAGCGGGTCGCGCGCTCCGATGCGTCCGGACACAAAAAAGCCCGCGCAGCGGCGGGCTTTTTGAAGAGAAATTGCGTGACCGTGATCAGACCTTCTCGACGAGACCGGCCTTGATCGCCTTTACCGAAACGAGGACACGCTTCGTGCCTCCATTGGCCGTGCGAATACGGATGCGCTGCAGGTTCGGGCGGAACTTGCGCGGCGTGATGCTGGTGATGTGCGTGCCGATGCCTCCGCTCTTCTTGCTCTGACCCTTGCGGTTAATGCGGGAGCCTTTGACGGGACGCTTGCCAGTGATTGCACAGATGCGGGCCATGGTGGAATGGGTTAAAGGGTCAGGTTAGGGGGCGCGCCCCGGGCGGCGCAAGGGCAATCTTAGCTGCGCAAGGCCCAGATGACCTGAAATGCCTGTCCCATGTTCGCCGGGTGGAGCAATTGGAGCAGCGAACGGCTGCGCGGCCCGCGCTTCCCGCCATCTTCCTTCATAAGCCGCTCAATCGCCGCGCCTGCGTGGTGCATCAGGAACGCCTCCTGGGACTCCAGCCGCGGATCCGAAAAGCCAGCCGCCACCAAGGACTCGGCAATCCAATCCCAGCAGACGTGAACCGTGAGGTCTTGTTCTCCGGGGCGATCGAGAAGATCGTTGTGCTGCGTGTGCCGCCAGTAGGCGCGCGCCGTTCCCGCCGGGCAGTCCCCCGCGAGCTGCGGAAACGATTTTCCGTAATCCACGGCGACGAACAGTCCCTTCCAGTCGCCTCGCCCAAGCGTCGCAACCAGCTCAGCCGCGGCCCGGGGGGCATCGAAGCGCGTGCCTTCCTCGCCCGGATGGGGGAGCCACGGTTCTCCGGCGCTCGGCCAATCAACTTCCTCCAAGTGCCCCTGCTCGGTCAGGGCGACGCCGCACTCCACCCAGCGTCGATTCCGCACGACAAATCGGCGGAACGGCTGTGCATCGAGCAATTCATTTGAGAAAACTGCCAGGCGCCCGGAGAGTCCGAGCGACGCCCCGAGGGGCCGGACCTCGGTTGCGCGGAAGGGGTGTGGCGCTTCCTTCAGAATCGCGGCCTCCGGCTCGGCTCCGAGCTCCACGAAGGTTACCTGGGCCGGATCGCAGGGAAGGAGTGAGACGCACGCGCTGGCGATCAGTTCTCCAAAGAGTGGACCGGATGAGGTGCTGGTGAAAAAGTCCGTGCCCGGTTCTCGTCCCACCCTTTTCCGGGTCGCTGTGTAGTACCCACAGCTTGGGTGGTAGAGGGCGAGCTCAACGAAGCGATCAAAACGCATGGCCATCCTTTCCCCAGCGGCGGCGAGGAAGGCCTCGCGGAAGGCGGGCGAAGGAGGGGTGCGCTCGGACATGAAGGAAGCAGGACGGAGGAAGCGACGCTAAGTAGGACAGTCCCCATTTACAATCCGCGACGCATCCGCACGCTAACGGCGATGTTGCGTCGCGCGTTCACCATTGCCGCCGGGGCCCTCTGCGGGTCGGTCGTGGCGTTTACCGTCATCCAGACCGCTGCGGGGTGGGGGCTTTGGCCGAACCGAGAACTGGATCGCTCGTCGAGTTACGTGCG
>CAIOYO010000268.1 GCA_903862595.1 uncultured Opitutaceae bacterium
CCCCGACGGCGGGAGCGCTACGCGGACTGCGTCCGCTGGGATCGGGTGGATCCGCTGCTGCCGCTGGGCGGCGTGCGTCTCGAGGAGAACGTACTCATCACCGCCGACGCGCCCGAGGTCCTGACCGCCGCCATCCCGCTCGCGCCGTCACTCTAGGCCGCGCCGCGCTCCGGTCCCGTCCACACGCCGCGCATGCCGATCCCGACGATCGCCAGCGAGGCCAACGAACTCAGCGGCATGAGAACGGCCGCGACGAGGGGGTTCATGCGGCCGGCGACGGCGAGCCCGACGGCAAGGAAGTTGTACGCGACCGAAAAGACCAGCAGCGCGACCTGTGTGCGGCGGCGCGCATCGTTCACGCGGAACAGGGCCGCGACGCCCGATAGACCTCGCCCGAGATAGTAGAAATCCGCCTTGTCCGCGAGGACGCCACGGTGGATCACCGGCGTGCCCCGGCACAGCGCGCGGTCGAAAGCGAGGCTGTCGTTCGCGCCGTCACCGAGCATCAGCGCCGCCCCACCGGCCTCCGCGTCCGCCCGCTCCGCCTTGTCCTGAGGGGAAAGCTCGCCCAGCGCCCGCTCCGCAGGGATCCCCAGCCGCGCGGCAAGGCGCGCCACGGCCGCACCTTGATCTCCGCTCAGAATCGAGCACGTGAGCCCGCGGCCCGCCAACGCGTCCATCACCGCACGGGCATCGGGACGTAACGCATCCGCGAAGTGAAAGCGGGCGACGACTTGGCCCGACCGCGCCAAGACCGCGCTCGCTTCGTCTTTCTCCTCACCCGCTGGACTGCGCCAGCCAGCCCGGCCCAACGACCACTCGCCCGCCTCCACCCCGCAGCCCACCGTCTCCGTCACCGGTCCAAGATCCGCCACCGCGACGCCACGCGCCAGCAAGGGACCCGCGAGCGCCTGCGCCACCGGATGCAGGTTGTCACGCACCAAGGCCAGCAGGGCCCCCTGCACGGCCGCCGGGAGGGCCTCCAGCGCCTCCGGAGCACGGAGGATAGGCGCTTCCAACGTCAGGGTTCCCGTCTTGTCGAAGATCACGCGACGGACTCGGCCGAGACGAGCGAACACGCCCGACTCCCGCACGAACACCCCACGGCGACGCAGGGCCACGATCGCCATTTCCGCCGCGAGCGGCACCGACAAACCGATCGCACACGGGCACGACACCACCAGCACCGCGGTTACGACCGACCAGGTCCGCGCCGCGTCGCCGGTGAGCACGGCCCAGACGACACCCGAGCCGGTCGCGATCGCAAAGATTCCCACGAGGTAACCGCGGATGATCCGCTCCAGCACGGGATCGCGATCCGCCTCTCGCTCCATCGGCCTCAGCAGTCGGGCCAACAGGGATTCGCGCCACGGCTGCAAGGCCTCGACGCACACTGCGCCGCGACTGAGCAGCACGGCCCCCGCCGGCACCCGCTGCCCCGGTTGAAACACGCGCGGCGCCGGCTCGCCGTTGATCGACGCGAGCGAGAACTCGGCCGCGCCCGCTTCGAGGCGGGCCTCCACGGGCAGGGTCTGACCGGGAGTCAGCTCGAACCGCTGACCAGTGACCAATTCCTCGGGCGGAATTGAACGGCCCCCTTCACCCGGTCCGAGCAAGCGCACGCGCGGGGGCGCGGGCTGCCGGGCGAGGAGCCGACGGCGGTTGCGGTCCACCGCCGCGACCTGCGCCCAACGTCCGATCAGCATGAGGACGATGAACGAGCCGACGAAGTCGAAGTAGATGAGTCGCTCGTCGCCCACGAACCAGCCGTAAAGGGAGCCTGCGAACGAACCCACGATCCCCACCGCGATCGGCAGATCGATGTGCATCGCTCCGAGGCGCAGGGCGCGCCAGGCCCGTTCGATGAAGTAGAGTCCACCCGTGAGAAATGAGAGCGTGGCGAACACCATCGCCAGCAACCCGAAGAGCCGCGCATACGCGAAGTCGGGCTCCATCCCGAAGTAAGTCGGGAGCGTGAACAGCATGATGTTCATCGCGAAGGCCGTACCGAGGCCGATGCGCCGCGCCAGCGCCCGCGACTCCGCGTGGTCGCCCTCGCCGGCCCGCCCCACGGGGCCCACCAGGTAGTTGAAGGCCTGCAGTCGCCGGCCGAATCCGGCCGCGTCAAAGTCACCTTTCGCCCAACGGACGCGCATCTGACCGGTCTGCGCGTTGACTCCGACCCACCGCAGCCCGGCTTCCTGCTGGGCGAGGCGCTCGATCAGCCAGACGCAGGCCGCGCAGGAAATACCCTGAAGACCGAGCGTCATCTCCGCCGATTCGCCATCGGACTCCCGCTCGGCTGCCTGCTGCAGTTCCCTGAGCCACTGATAGTCGCGGCTCTCAAACACCGCCGGATCGACCGGCGCAGTGATCGTGTCCTTGAACTTGTAGTAGTCATCCAGGCCCCGCTCGCGCACCAGTCGATGGACATATTCGCAGCCCGCGCAGCAGAACTCCGCTTCGGGTGGATTCGGTGCTCCGCAATGCCGGCACTGGGGTGTCGTCGCCCGGCGCGGCGATCCCTCCACCGCTGCATCGCCCGCAGGAATGGCCGCGCCGGCAGGCACCAAGGAATCCGCGGTCGTGCTCATGACTAGAAGCAGACGAACGCCCCGGGATCGGGCGCCGTGAAACCGAGCGCCCCGCGCGCCCGCCATGCCACCAGGAGCGCCGCAGCGAGCGCCAGTCCGAACTGGAGGCGCGCCAGACCGGCGCTCCCGAGGTGCCGCCGCAGCCACCCCATCTGGGCCTGCGCGATCCACAGGAGCGGAACGGTGCCGAGCCCGAAGGCGAGCATCCACTCCGCTCCGCGCAACGCGGAACCGGCGAAGGTCGCCATCGCGATCACGAGGTAAAGCGGAGCGCAGGGCAGCACCGGAGTCGCCGCACCGACCAACGCCGCGCCTCCCACCGGACCCAGGCGCCGAGCCAGACCGGGCAGCGCCAGCGACCACCGCGCCAACGCGACCGGTTTGGGCAGCCGACGGTCCAAGCGCAGGGCCAGCGCCAGGAGCAGAGCCACCAAGAGCCAAGGCGCCCACCGGGCCGCGCCGTGGCCGAGCCATGCCAAGGGCACCCGACCGACTCCACCCGCCACCGCCCCTAGCACCGCGTAGGCCGACAAGCGCGCCACGTGGTACACCGAGCGGGAGACCGCGGCGTCGGTCTCGGGGCCGCGGCCGCCCCCAAAGACGCACGCCACCGGACCACACATGCCCGCGCAGTGCAGGCTCGTCGCCAATCCAGCGAGGAATGCGGCCGTCGAGGAGTCGATGGGGGCAAGCGTCATCGCGGGCCCTCCGTCCGCGGAACTGGAATGAACTGCGTCTGCGCGCGGTCGGCCGCGACGAACAGCGCGGTCCACGCCATCGCCAAGAGCAGAAAGCCACCCGCCACTCCCAGCCACATCCGGCGCGCCGTCCGTCGCGCCGCCGCGGTCGTCGCATCCGCCACCGCTCCACCGCCCGCGGACGCGGCGCGGGAAGATGCATCTTCCGAACGGCTCATGGCTTGCCTCCCTCATCGGACTTCCCGGACGCCCGCGCATCTTCCGCGTGGAGAAGGTCAGCTTCCGGACCGACGAATTCGACGCGACGTTTCAGTTCGAAGGTCCGACGCTGATCGCGAATCTCAATGTCGACGTGGAACTGGCCGTGGTAATCCGACCGGGACTGCCGCAGCACGAGCGGCTGCACAATCTCGCCCAAGGCCGGAACCTCCACCGGTTGCTCAAATCCGGTCCGCGTCACGCCCCTCGGCACGTCGTCGACCTCAATCTCGAACACCACCGGCACGCCCTGCTTGTTGACGATGCGGACCATGAACTGGTTCCGCACGCTTTCCGCATCGAGGAAGAAGGGCGCGCCGATCATGCGCGTCACGCTCATCGCCGCTGGACGGACCGTCGAAAGCGCCCAGGCGGCGACGGCGATCCCAGCGCAAAGCAGGACGCTGTAAAGGACTGTGCGTGGCCGGATCCAACGGGTCCGGTTGCCCGCCAGGGCCACCTGGGAGGTGTAGCGGATGAGCCCGCGCTCGCGCCCTACCTTGTCCATCATCTCGTCGCACGCATCAATGCAGGCCGTGCAGGCCACGCACTCGATCTGCAGGCCCTGCCGGATGTCGATGCCCGTGGGACATACCTGGACGCAGCGGCGACAGTCGATGCAGGCTCCTGCATCAGGCGTACCCATCTTTCCCCGCGGCTCACCCCGCGCCGCGTCATAAGCAATCACCAGCGAGTGGTCGTCGATGAGCGCGCTCTGGAGGCGACCGTACGGACAGATCACGATGCAGAGCTGCTCCCGGAACCACGAGAAATTGAAGTACAGAATGCCGCTCGCGATGAACACGAACAGGAACGCGCTCCAGTGCTCGCCCGGCGCCTCGTGCATCATGGCCCACAGCTGCGGCAGGGAGACGAAGTACGACAGGAACAAATGCGCCACGCCGGCGGAAATCAGGAAGAACAGGCCATGCTTCAAGAGGCGTCGACCGACCTTCTGGACCGACCAAGGCGACTGATCCAGCGCGCGGCGGGCGACGGCATCACCCTCGAGCAACGCCTCAACGCGGCGGAAGACGTGCTCAAGGAACACGGTCTGGGGACACGCCCATCCGCACCACACCCGCCCGAGCAGCGCCGTCACGTAGAACAACGAGAAGGCGAGGCCCGTGATGACGAAGAAGAGCAGCCACGCGTCCTGGAACGCCAACGTGGCTCCGAACAGGTGGAAGCGGCGCCCCGCAACATCGAGGAATACCGCCGGCGCCCCGTTGATCGGGATCCACGGCAGCGCGACGTACAGCGCAATCAGCGCATAGGCAGACCACGTCCGCGCGCGCGCGAAACGGCCGTTGACGGACGCCGGGTGAAGAAAAACGCGCGACCCATCGGCCGCAATCGTGGTGACCGAGTCGCGCGTGGGCTTGGGAGGAAGTGAGATCGAGGCCATGGTGGGGAAGGCCCGCGGGGGGGAGCTCTGGACGACGCGGGGCCGAGGGGTTCAGGACCGGCCCGCGTCAGAGCCGTGGGAAAAAGGGACTACTTTGCGGCGAGTGCGACGTCAGCGGGAGGCGTGTGGTGACTGAGAATGAAGGCCAGGACCTCGGATACCTTCTTGGGTCCGAGAATCGGGCCCCAGGCCGGCATGCCCTTGGTCAACACACCCTCGTTGACGACCTTCAGCATCTGCGTGGGCTGGCCGCCATGCACCCAGACGGCGTCGACAAGGCTGGGACCGATCCCGCCGGTCAGAGTCGCGTGGTGGCAACTCGCGCACGTCGCATTGAACGTCGCACGGCCCGCGTCGACGAAGACGGCGTTACGGCTCATCTTCCACAGCGAAGCGTCGTCGAACGCGGCATTGGCCGCCAGTTTCTGCGCCTCGACCTGGGCAAGGTGCCGGTCGATCTTCGCGCCGTCACTGGTCGAGAGGCCGGACTGCTGGAAGTACATCCAGTACCCGATCCAGAAGACGATCGTCGCGTAGAACGTCAGGAGCCACCAGTTCGGCAGCCGCTTGTCGTACTCCTGGATGCCGTCGTAAGTATGAGGCCGGAGCGGATCCTCGCCGGGTGGCGGCGAGGCGGGAGGCAGTGAGTCGGGGGACTTCATGAAGGATCCTCGAAAGGCAGTCGCGATTGGCGTTCGACCTGCTCGGGCTTCATGCGCAAGGCCTGGCGGCCGATCGCGAAATAGACCGTCGCGGAAACGACGAATGAGATCAGCGGGAAGATGGAGACCCAGTGGTCGAAGAGGAGACGGCGGAACATGGCGGTAGGTTCGGGTGGTTACTCAGGGCTTCAGCGCAGCCGTGCGCGGAGCGACGGTCTCGTATTTGCCGAGGCGTTGGAGGTACGCGATGAGCGCGACGATCTCGCGGTCCGGCGCGGTGAGCTGCTGCGTCACCTTGAGCTCCTCGGCGATGGTCTTGGCTTGCGCCGCGACGTTGGCCTGCACCTCGGCCGGCGACATCGCCGGGTACGGCACGGCGAGCATGCGCTGGACGTTCAACTTGCCATACAGCGAGGCGACGTCGGTGCGGTTGGTGTAAAGCCACGGGTAGGCCGGCATGTTGGAGCCCGGCGAGGTTGCGCGCGGGTCCGCCATGTGCACGAAGTGCCAGGCCGCGTTGTACTTCCCGCCCACGCGGGCGAGGTCCGGACCGCTGCGGCGTGAACCCCACTGAAAGGGATGGTCGAACAGCGACTCCCCCATGCGCGAGTAGTCGCCGTAGCGGAGCACGTCCGGCACCATCGTGCGGATCATCTGGGAGTGGCAGTTGTAGCAGCCCTCGCGGACGTAGATGTCACGGCCCGCCAGCTCAAGCGGCGTGTACGGCACGGCGATGCGATCCTCCATGTTCTGCGCCTTGTTCACCACGACCGTCGGGATGATCTGAATCAGCCCACCGGCCGCGACCGCGACGAAGGTCAGGACCGTGAAGGACGCGGCGCTGACGAGCAGGCGCTCATGCCAGCCGGCCCAGCGAGTTCCGCGCGTCGCGAAGTGGGCAACCGCGAGGATCGCGGAGATCGCTCCACCGAAGAGGCCGACGATCTGCAGGCCCGGACCGCCGAACATCCAGACACAGGCAAAGAGCGTCCCCAACGCCGAGAACACGACCGGCGGATTGAACAGCGTCGCGGCGGCACCCAAACGTTCCTCCGCTGGAACGGCGCTCCGCGCGAAGACCTCGATCGTACCATCAACCGGTTGCGCACCACGGATCGTGCGCACGAGATTGTAGGCCATGATCAGGAAGCCGACCAGGTACAGCCCACCGCCGATCACACGCATCAGCATCATCGGCCGGATCGTGTTCAGCGTATCGAGGAAGTTCGGGTAGGCGAGGACCGAGCCACCCTCGGTGGTGGCGTTGAGCATCAGGCCCTGCGTGATGCCCGAGGTCCACATCGCGGCGACATAGAGGAGGATACCCACGGTCCCGAGCCAGAAGTGCAGGTTGGCGAGACCGACCGAATGGAGCGGACGGTTCCACAGACGCGGCAGCAGCCAGTAAATCATGCCGGCGGCCATGAAGCCGTTCCAGCCGAGGGCGCCGGAATGCACGTGGCCGATGATCCAGTCGGAATAGTGTGCCAGCGCGTTGACTGACTTGATCGACAGCAGCGGCCCCTCGAAGGTGGCCATGCCGTAGAACGTGACCGCGGCCGCGAAGAACTTCAGCACCGGGTCGGTGCGCAGCTTATGCCACGCCCCGCGGAGCGTGAGCAGACCGTTGAGCATCCCACCCCAGGAGGGAGCCCACAGCATGAGCGAGAACGTCATGCCCAGCACCTGCAGCCAGTTCGGCAGCGCGGTGTTGAGCAGATGATGCGGTCCGGCCCAGATGTACACGAAGACCAACGACCAGAAATGGATCACTGACAGCCGGTAGCTGTACACCGGACGTTCCGCCGCCTTCGGCAGGAAGTAGTACATGATGCCGAGGATCGGCGTGGTCAGGAAGAACGCTACGGCGTTGTGCCCGTACCACCATTGCACCAAGGCGTCCTGCACGCCGCCGAACACCGGGTAACTGTGCAGCAGGCTCGTCGGGATCGAGAGGTGATTGACGATGTAGAGCATCGCCACGGTGATGATGGTCGCGATGTAGAACCAGATCGCGACGTAGAGGCTCGGTTCGTTGCGGCGGGCGAGCGTCCAGAAGAAGTTCACCGCGAAGACGACCCAGATCAGCGCGACGGCGATGTTGATCGGCCAGATCAGCTCGGCGTATTCCTTGCCGCGCGTGAAGCCCAGCGGCAGCGTGATCGCGGCGGCGACGATGATCGCCTGCCAGCCCCAGAAATGGAGCGAGGACAGGAAGTCACTCGCGAGGCGGGCCTTCACCAGACGCTGCGTCGAATAGTAGACGCCGGCGAACATCATGTTGCCCACGAACGCGAAGATCACCGCGTTGGTGTGCAACGGCCGCAGTCGTCCGAATGTCAGCCACGGCAGATTGAAGTTCAGCCGCCAGAAGTTCAGCTGGGAGGCCACCAGGACGCCCACCAGCATGCCCACGATGCCCCAGAGCATCGTGGCGAGCAGGAACTGGCGGACCACCCGGTCATTGTAGGTGATGGAGATCTTTTGATCGGACATGGGAAGAGCGGGGACTGCGACTGCGACGGTGGCAGCGGGACGGTTCAGTGGGGAAGGAAGTGGGGGCCGGCTTGGCTCAGGAGCCAGCGGTCACCACCTCGGTGGGGCTGGAGGCACGGAGCGCTCGCTCTTGCGCACGTCGGCGACAACCCTCGCAGGGGGCGCGGCCGGAGCCCGGCGCGGATTCGTGCCGGTGCGCCGGAGCGTGATTAGAGTCGTGATCGTGATCTTTATGCCCCGCGGCATCCGCCGTGCACCCACACCGGCCGCCACGCGCGAGTCCGGGAGCCAAGACGCGCGTCGGGGCCGCGGCACACGCCGCACGCGAGCGTGCCGGCGTCGGTGTCTCATCGGACAGCGGCAGCATGGCGTCATGTTCCGCACTGCTGAACGCGCGGTGCGCGCTCTCCCGCAGGAAGAATAGGACGAAGGTGGCAACGAGGCAGAGACTGATCGCGAGAGTGAGTGGGATGACGGCCATGGCAGTGAAGGAGAGCGGTGAGGTGGTGTGGTGGAACCCGGCGCGGACGAGTACCCGAGAGTTGTTTGTACGAGACTACCGGAGCGGGTCCGGAGCTGCTCCGCGCAGCTTGGCGAGGCCTGTGCATATTTTGTGGTGGGGGCGCCTTCCTCGTCTCAAAAGATGCGGACGCTTCGGCAACTCGCGCGCAGTCGGACCCGGTGGCTTCTGCCATGATTTGGCCAATGCACGAAGCCCTCCTCCGCGCGCTGAGAAACCAGCGCCCCACCCTGCTCACGAGGTGGGAGAGCTTGCTGCGTGCTGATCCGTCCCCCAATGCACTCGGCCATCCCGACCTGCTGGTGTTGATGATGGACTGGACGCTGGAGGAGTGGGAAGCGACCCTGCGACGCCCCAACGCCCGCAAGCGACGAAGTGCCGGCGTCGGCATGTCCGCCGCCAGCTCCGTGGACTGCCCCTGCGGCCAAAATCCCTTGCTCGGCTATTTCCGCGCCGCGGAGACGGCATTGGACGAGGCGCTCGCACGGCTGGCCGCACCGAGTGACAGTGACGACATCCACTCCGTGGAGTGGGCGCTCGCGCGCGACGCCTTCGCCACGGAAGCGCGGCGCGCACTTCGCCACGTTGCGGATCGCGAAGTCTCCACGTTCTGCGCCGTGTGCCGCCAGCGTACCCGCCTCGTCACCCGCACCACGGGTCCACCCACGAACGGCGGAAACGCGGGCTCCACCACCCTCGCATCACCCCTTTTCCAGTAGTCCGCTCCGGGAGGACTGCGCACCGCGGGTCAGCACAGGGTCCGCCTCGCCGAAACGCGACCATCGATGAAGCGGTCCCGAGGTGGCAGGCGAGCCAAAGTCCAGCTCTGACGGTGCGCCCCGGCGCGTCTCTGCCTTGGCACGGACGGCGCAATCGGGCACCCGCGCGGCGCGACCGCCGCTTCAACCCGTTGCCGCAGCACTGCTCCCGTGCAACCGGTCGCGATACGTCGTCGGCGCTTCGCCCGCGACGCGCCGAAATACGCGATTAAACTGGGAGAGCGATTGGAAGCCGGCCTCGAACGCCGCCTCGCTGATCCGCTTGTGCGGATTGAGCAGGAGATTGCGCACCTTCTCGACCCGAACGCGGGCCAGGTAGTCGGTGAACGTGAGTCCCGTGGACTTCTTGAACATCTTGCAGAAATAGAACGCGCTCGTGTTCACCGCCTTCGCGACCGTCTCGAGCGAGAGGTCCTCCGCGTGACGATCGGCGATCAGCACCCGGGCCCGGCTGACCATGGGGGCCTCGCTGTTCTGCTGTTTCACGGCGAGCTGATTGCTCAGCGTCGACAGGTGCTGCGCAAAAATGGTGAGCAGCCGGAGAATGGATTCGTACTGGCGCTTGTTCAGCACGCGGCTCTGAAAGTATGCCTCTTCCAGCCGCTTCAGATCCGTATCGGCGCCGAACTTCAGCAGCTGGCGGGTCGTCTTCGCGAACTGTTCGTCGGTGGGCTGGTGCAGCAGGATCTGCCCCGTCTGGAGGAACGCCACGAGGTTTTCCCCCACCCGGATCGGCACGGCTGAGTCACAGAGACCGGCGAAGCACTTGAGCGTCTTCGGCTCCATCTTCGCCTCCTCCTCGACCTTGCGCTGCAGTTGCAGGCAGGCGGAGCAGGTCTGGTTCGTCTTCGCCATCAGCGCGCAGAACGGATTCTGGTTGGGATCCGCCTTGAACGGCAGATCAAACGACTCGATCGGACGCAGGTTGATCGGCAGCCCCGTCGTGTCGCGAAACGCCTGCTCGTAATCCCGGTAAATCTTCGACCGCTTCAGCTGTTCGACGATCGCGCGACTCCGTTGGAGAGGCTGTTCGGACGGCTGCATGGCGCAACACAGGCAGAGCCGACGCCGACGAGCAACCTAGAACAAGAAATGCGGATACAAACTCGCCAAGGAGTCGGCGCTTATCGCGGAACCTTTTGCATCCAAGGGCATTCGCTGATGCGACGCCTGGGTGACATCGCCGCCAGCCTCGCTATTGGCGCGCCCGGGAAAAAGGATTTACACGGTCCGGGCTCCGCCTACGTTGACGCAGGCAGCGCCCAGATGGCGGAATTGGCAGACGCAGTAGACTCAAAATCTACCGACGCAAGTCTTGTGGGTTCGACCCCCACTCTGGGCACCATGCCGAATTCCTTCGGGCTGAATCGGACTCATGGGGTTAGCGGCAACTGCGGGACAACCGGTGAGAGCGAGAAAACGGTGAAGTCGCTGCGACGAGACTCCTCAGCAAGAGGAGACTTTTACCCTCCCGATCACTCCGTCGCTGTCGGCAAGGTGCGCGCCCTTGCCTATCGGGGCTACACTCACATCCTACGGTCGCTGTCGGTTCCTCCCTAGAGTCCGGACAAAAACGAACCCTCGAAGGCCAGCGATGGAACTCCCATGTCGCAGCGTCGCTCACCCGGACACGACGTCCGGTCCGCTGGCGATTCGCGATGGCGCGAACCGATCTAGGCAAAGAAGCGGCCGTACACTTGAGATCACGATGCCCCCGAGATTGAAACCCTAGGGGGCAGCCGACGCGCGCAAAACGCGGAGATGAAGTGCACCGACTGGTTCGGCTGCGTCTGAGGAAGAACGCTCACTTCGCGCGAGAGGCACCCCACCACACTTTTTCGCGCTAGGGACTTGCCGAATCACACGCAGGGCGTTGACCTACTGGTACTTCGTCCAACCCCACGAAGTTTTAAGCGAGTGCATCACCCCGTGCCCAAGCCCCACTTTCTCCGCTTCGGCAGGTTTCTTGCGAGTGAGCTCGGTATCGGACTCGGACTGGCCGCCCTAGTGGCCTTGATCTGGACGTGGCACCACGACGCGTGGTCCGCGGACGCGTGGCGTTCGCCGATGGATTATCACGGGGATTCCCACGAAGTACTTGCGCGGATCAAGGCGGCCGCCGAAGGGGACACGTGGCCCCTGCGGGAACAGGTGATTTCCCGTCTGGGTGCGCCTTGGGGGGCCCATTGGAGCGAGTACCCCACCACGGACAAGATCCTGCTGCTCATCTTGGGCGGAATGACGCACCTGGCGGGTCTGGGTACGGCGTCGAATTTGGCCCTCGTCTTGGCCGCGGTCACCTCCGCGTGGGCGTTCTTTTTCGCCGCGCGTCGCCTCGGTGCCGCGCTGGAGTGGGCCCTCGCGGGTGCACTGCTCTTCGCCTTCAGTTGCTCGATTTTTCAGCGCGGCCTGCCGCATTTGTTCCTGCTTTACACGTGGACCCTACCTCTCGGACTCCTCGCTTGCGCCTACGTTGCTCGCAGCGCCCGCCTGACTTGGCGGTCACCTGAAGCCAAGGTCTGCCTCGCCGCCGCGCTGGGTCTTGGGGTCAGCAATCCGTACCATCTGTTCTTCTGGGGACAATTGCTGGCCTGGGCGATGGTGTTTCGCTCCCTCCGTCGTTCCGGAAGCGCGCCTCTCGGCGTGGGCCTCGTGAGTGGACTGATCGCCGTGGTGGCACTCTTCGTCTCCCACAGCGAGGCTTGGCTATTCGCTCAAGACGGTGCGCTGCCGCTTCTGGTCCGCAATTACGGTGGCACGGAGATGTACGCGCTGAAACCCATCGAGCTCTTTGTTCCGCCGAGCGAACACCGCTGGGACTGGCTGCGTTTTTTTGGTGAGCGTTACTCGCGATGGTCCAAGTGGCGCGGCGAGGCCTACCTTCCCTATCTTGGCCTTGTGGGCATCGTAGCCCTCGCTTGGCTGATCACCGAGAGCGTGGGACGCGTGATCCGCGGGCGGGCGCCGAGCGGATGGGCACTGCAAACCGGCTGGCTCTTTGTTTATTCGACCGTGGGGGGAATCACCAGCCTTCTGGCCCTCTACACCGGATTCAACTTGTTTCGTGCCACGAACCGAGCCTCGGTCTTCGTGGCGTGCATCGCCCTGTTTTTCCTAGCGATCCGTCTGACGCGGCTCCTGCGAGCACGGCGAGTGATCAGCTGGTCTGCGGCGGCGCTCCTAGCCATCGTCGGTTTGCTCGACCAAATTCCACAATCGTTAGAGCCCGCTGTCCGCGACCAAGTCAGGGCCCGCGTTGCGGCCGACGCCCGCTTCGGCGTCGAGCTCGAGCGGATGGTCGGAGAAAACGGAATGGTGTTCCAGTTGCCGATTCTCGGCTTCCCTGAGGTCGTGCCTCCTCATCGAATGGCGGACTATGAACACTTTCGACCCTACCTCCACACGTCGACCGTTCGCTTTAGCTACGGAGCCCCAAAATCCCGCGCTCGACTCCGGTGGCAGCGGGAGCTCGAATCCGCGTCGACCAGCGAGCTCGCGAAGCGTCTCGAAGCCGCCGGATTCGCCGCCCTCTACCTCAACCGCCGAGGGTTTGACGATGGCGGCGATCGATTGATCACCGAACTCAGCAACTTGGGCTACACGACGCGAATCGAGGGGGATTTGCGCGAGCAAGTCGCGGTCCGGCTTCGGCCGACCACCACCCCCGCACCACCGCTCGGCCGCAGCTTCACATTCGGGATCGGCTGGTACCCGCAACCCATCGAGCAGCGAGGCACCTCGGTGCGGTGGTCACACAGTTCCGCTCATCTCAGCTACTTCAATCCCTACCCGGATCAGATTCAGGCCCGGATTCACCTCCGCCTCAGCGCACCGTCCGAGCGGCGCGTCCGCCTCGTCCTCAATCGACGAACGCTCACCGAGCTCCTTCTCTCCTCCGAGCCCACGCAGCTGCCGCCAATCACCGTAACGCTACGACCCGGAGTGAATCAGTTCTCGTTGGTGACCAGAGAGGCGCCCGTGAAGGTCGACGAGCCCGCCGCCCGTTTCCGGGCGATTGGTCTCCACGAGGCCTCGATCGTGCCTGTGATCGAACCGTCCCTCGTAGAACGACGATGAACACTTCTTTCCGAACACCCGCAGCACCGACACAGGCGTAGGTCCGCATTCCAAAAATCTCGCTAGAACTCCCCTCGCTCCTCGCGCTCTGACTTTTCCTTGCGACAGTCAGTTAAGGTCTGTTCGCCAGCCTACGGTGACCGAGGCAGCGCCCAGATGGCGGAATTGGCAGACGCAGTGGACTCAAAATCCACCGCCCTCTAAAGGCTTGTGGGTTCGACCCCCACTCTGGGCACCAGCTTTCCGCAAGCACAGGCTCGATCCGCATGAAGGGCTTACGAGATTCATTCGCCGACAGCGGTGGCGGTCAGGTCTCGAGCGGGTAGCGATGAGCGGACCGCAGGGGTCACGGGGTCTGAGGGCGAAATGATCTAGGGTTCG
>CAIOYO010000269.1 GCA_903862595.1 uncultured Opitutaceae bacterium
CTGCGTGATCACGACCAGCCCGTTCGAGTCGCCGGCGCGGATGAGATTGCCGGGGTCGACCTGGCGCAGGCCGAGCCGGCCCGAGATTGGGGCGGCGATCCGCGTGTAGCTCAATTCGAGCCGGGCGGTCTCGACTTGGGCTTGGGTGGCGGCGAGCGCCCCCTCGCGGGAAGCCACCAGAGCCTGCTGCAGCTCGAGTTCCTGCCGCGTGATCAAATTCTGGGCGAAGAGCTGCTCGAAGCGCTGCAGGTCGCTCCGCGCGGTCTGCACCTGGGCGGCGTTCTGCTGCTGCTGGCCCTCGGTCTGGGCGAGACGGATCCGGTAGGGTGCCGGATCGATTTCGGCGAGGAGGTCGCCGCGCTCGACTCGTTGTCCCTCGGCGAAGGCGATCCGCTGCAGCTGTCCATCGACGCGGCTTCGCACCGTGACGGTGTTGAGCGGCGTGACGGTACCGATGGACTTCAGGTAGACGGCAAACGGCTCCTGGCGAGCCGCCTCGGCGCGGACCGGGACAGCCTGATTGCCCGCTCGCACATTCCAACGATTGCGATTCCCGGCGGATTCATTCGGTCCGCGGGAGGCGGCATACCACACGCCGAGCGCAAGCACGAGGGCCACCGATCCGTAGATCAGCCAGCGACGGGAAGACGGGGGAGGGGAGGAGGCGGGCATCGCGGGAAAGGGGATGAAGGGCCGGTGGGGCAGTCGAGCAAACCGGGATCGATCAGCAGAAGCGATGCGTCGTGGGAAACAAGGCAAGAGACGGAAGGATTTGGTGAACAGTCTGAGGCGAGGCGATGTCGGACGCGTGCTTGGAGACGGCGACGCAGGCGTGGGCATGCGATCCCGGGGCGCAGGGGTGTGGTGCGTGGGCGCGGGGGAAGGAGCGCATCGGCAATCGTGAGGTGCCGCGCGCCCGCAATCAGCGTCACACGTGCGTGGCCGAATTGAACCATGCGCCGAACCTGCAGTGGGACTGAAGTGCGCCCTGCCCGGTCCGCCGACTCGGCGTCGGTTTGGACCGACACCACTTGGACGGTCGGTCACTTGGCGTACGGCATGATCGGGGGGGCGGATGACTCACTCGGGAGGCGATCGCGCGAACCCTACCGCCACCGACTCGGCACCCTTCGCCCGAGCGTCGGCGCGTCTCTGAAAAACGCCTCAATCGCCACTAATGCTAAAAGATAGCGATTACAACCGTGCTCGATGTTAAATTCATAAATATAAATTGCGCCCCATTGTGTCGGAAAAGAGGTCCTCGTCGTTCCGAAACGGTGGGTGACTTGCCTTGGGGTTCAGTTCGCTCGTGAACCTCTGCCGGGGTGGGCCCATGCCCCTCGGCGAACGGTCGGCGGCGTCGGCTGGAAGGAGGCAGCCGGGAAGTAGCGCCACGGGCACCTGACTGAGCTGACCTTAGGCCACGTTGAGGAGTCGCTCGGCTACACCTGGACCTCCTGATTGCCCCGACCTTAGCGAACCCGGTGGTAGCGCGGGGGTGCGCGGGGGCAGCGATGGAAGGCCGCCCCGGCGGACCGCAGACGCGTTCGATTGCTGCGGAAACGGTGGGAGCCCTGCCCCGGAGCGAGTGATCGTCGGCGGGAGGCGAGGTGGGGAACGGCCCCTCCGTCGCGCTTCGTGAATAACTTGTGGGCAATTTCCCTCTCAAAACAGCGCCTCTGGCCTTGACCCGGGTGGGGCGGAATGGGTTTAAATGGGGCGTTGTGGGGCGGATTCTCCGTCCCGGCTATGTCTTCGCCTGCTAAACCTTTCTACACGGGCCTCTTCCGGCACGCCTTGGACGACAAGAATCGTTTGACGATTCCGTCGGCGTGGCGGGCTGCGCACGTGGAGGGAGAGGTGTTCCTGGCGACGCCCCATCCGGATGGATACATTGCCGTGTTGCCGCCGGCGGAAGTGGAGAAGTTGCACGCGAAGATTGCGGCGATGGCGTTGTCGGATGGCGCGGCGCAGGATTTCGCGGCGCGGTTTTTTGCGGAGACGCAGACCCTGGCCTTTGACAAGGCGGGTCGCGTGATGGTGAACGCGGAATTGCTCGCGCGGGCGGGCATCGTGAAGGACGCGGTGCTGGTGGGATCGCTGACGAAGTTCAGCTTCTACAGCCCGGAGCGTTGGGAGCGGGTGAAGGATCGCACGGCGGGGGACAACTTCGGCGATCTCATGCGCCGACTGGGAATCTGACATGGCTGCGGAGGCTCCCGAAAAAACCCTGCGCGCCATGGCAATCGGCCACCACTCCGTCCTGCTGCGCGAGACCTTGGAGTTGCTCGCGCCGCGCGCGGGCGGGCGATACCTCGACTGCACGTTCGGCGGTGGCGGTCATACCGCAGCGTTACTCGAGGCGGCGGCGGATATCGCGGTGGTGGCGCTCGATCGCGATCCCGCCGCGGCGCCGCGGGCGGCGGAGTTGGCGGCGCGTTTTCCGGGTCGCTTCCGCCTCGTGGACCTCGATTTTGGGCGCCTTGCGGAACTGCCGGAGGGGGAGTTCGACGGCGTGCTGTTCGATCTCGGTGTGTCGTCGTTTCAACTCGACGAGGCGGAGCGGGGATTCTCGTTCCGCGTCGATGCGCCGGCGGACATGCGCATGGATCCCCGCGTGGGTGTGCCGGCGGCGCGTTGGTTGGAGACGGCGACGGAGGAGATGCTGGTTCGCGCGGTGCGTGATTACGGCGAGGAGCAATCGTGGCGGCGGGTCGTGCGGGCGATCGTGGCGGCCCGGGGCACGGGTGCGCTGCAGCGGACGTCGTCGTTGGCGACGTTGATCGCGGAGGCGATTCCGCCGCGGGAGCGGCATGCCTCGCGCATCCATCCGGCGACCCGCGCGTTTCAGGGCATCCGCATCGCGGTGAATGACGAATTGGGCGCGCTGGAGCGCGCGCTGCCGGTGGCGTTCGCGAAACTCCGGGCCGGCGGCGTGCTCGCGGTGATCTCCTTCCATTCGCTCGAGGATCGTCCGGTCAAGCAGGCGTTCCGTCGCCTCTGCGGCCAGCCGGAGAGTGCGGACGACGCGCGCCCGCAGGATGAGCGCGCGCTCACGCAGGTGGCCGAGCCTCTGACCCGCCGCCCGATCGTCCCCGATGCCGCCGAGATCGAGCGCAATCCGCGCAGCCGCTCCGCGAAGCTCCGCGCCATCCGCAAACGCTGACCCGCCTCCCTTCTCCTTTCGTCGCTCACTCTCTTCCGCCACCGCCTGTCCGCCTCCGCCCCATGCGTCCCTTTGGCAACCGCGCCTTCGTCAATCAACTTCTTGTCTACACGCTCGTGATGATCTCGCTCACGGGCTCGATCGGTCTCGGCACCGTGTGGCTGCGGCATCAGATTTCGGTGACCGCCAACTCGACGCGCGTGCTCGAGGCGAGTGTCGCCGAAGTGGAGCGCAGCATGGCCGAGACCACGATCCGCGTGGCGGCCGAGGAAACGCTGGAGGCACTGACGCGGCGGAATGCCGAGTGGAAGCTGGGGCTGATGCCGCCGCTGGAGAGTCAGGTGCATCGCGTGGCGATGTCCCCGGAGCGCCGGCTCGCGGCGCTGCGCAACCAGGAAGTCTTTTCGGACCGCCCGGCTGACGGCTCGGGCGTGGTGATCTTCCGCGTGGGAGGCGGGGTCGAGCGGCGCTGAGGCGCAGCGACCTCCAACGACTCTCCCCTTCACCATGGCGCGGGGCTTTGCCTCTAATTATCGCATCGTGCTGGTGGCGGCGACCGTGATGGTCTCGCTCGCCGGCATCGCGCTGCGCCTCGTGCACCTGCACGTCATCGACCGCGAGCGCCTGACCAGCTTCGTCGAAAAGGTCCGCCGCCAGATCGTGGTCGAGCCGGCGCGGCGGGGCGACATCCTGGATGCGCGCGGCAAGTTCCTCGCGACCTC
>CAIOYO010000270.1 GCA_903862595.1 uncultured Opitutaceae bacterium
CTCCCGACCGACCGGCCACCGTGGTGTTCACCTACGGCGGCTGATCGCCGGATCCGGCACCGCCCGCCGCGTGGCTCTGCCGCTCCGCGCCGGTCGCCAGGCTCCCGTTTTCTTCCCGCGTCCGCTCCCCGGGACCCCACTTCTTGCCGGCAAAGGGACTGGACGCCGTGACGCGACGGCTAAATCTTTCCCCCACCGCGTTCCCCGCAGCCCCGCCGAACCCGCCACCCCGCGACGGCATGCCCTCTCTGTCTTCCGCAACGGACCTTCCGGCAGATTCGCGTCGTCCGGTGGACGTGGATGACCTCTTCGCGCTGCGGTGGGTCGACGAGCCCTGCGTATCCAGCGACGGTCGTCGGTTCGCCTACTCCGTCTCCTCCCTCGATCGCGCCAGCGATGCGCTGCAGTCCGCAGTGGTCTGGGACGGCAGGAGCCACCCCGGGAGCAGCCCTTGTTGGTCACCTGATGGCCGCCACCTCGCCCTGATCGAGGTCGAGCGCGCCTCCGGTGCGACGCGCCTCGTATGCCGCGACGAGACAGGCCAGCACGTGCGCGCACTCACGGCTACGCTTGCCGACTGCCGGCAGCCCCGTTGGTCACCCGACGGGAAGCGAATCGCGTTTCTGGCCGCGGGACAGCTGCGGTGGGTCAGCGTCGACGGCGATGCGTCCGGGCTCGTCGCGACCGCGGCCGCCGCCTTCTGCTGGCTAGCGGACGGCTCGGGTCTTGCGTGGGGCACCCCTCCGCAAGCCGACGGTCAGAGCCAGCTGTGGCGGGCCATGCTCACAGGGAACCCCGAGTGGCTGGGCGCGCAGCGCGGTCCCATCGCCGCCCTTGCCAGCGCGCCCGATGGCCGGGCGCTGGCCTGGATCGGCCACGATCGCTGGCCGGCGCAGGGCGTCAATCCGGGCATCTGGACGCTCACCTTCACGCCGGGAGCGACGCCGGTCCTCCTCACCGCCGGCTTCGACCGCCCGGTCGGGTTGACCACGCGGGCCGACGACGCCCGCGGCCTCTCCACACCTCCGCTGGCGTGGCTGCGGGTCGACGGCGAAGATCGTATCTACTTCATCCACGCGGAGGGCGGCACGAGCCCCCTCGCCTGGATCGGGACGGACCGGAGGATCCACCGGGTGCTCGCGGGATCGAGAAGCTGCCTCGCGTTCGCCGCCGCCCCGGACGCGCGACGGCTGCTGGCCGTGGTCTCTGATGCCGTGACTCCCGGAGAGGTGGTGGAAACGGATCTGGAGGGAGGCGGTGAGCGCACGCTCTCCTCGGTCACTCAATCCTGGTGCCAATCGCGGCGCCTCAGCGCTCTGGAACCCTTGCGGCTGACCGCCTCGGACGGGGTCCCGCTGGACGCGTGGCTCATGTTCCCCCCGCCCGGCGCGGGGAAGGCACCGTATCCGCTGATCGTGCACGTCCACGGCGGACCGCACTACGCGATCGGGCATCGCTTCTATTTCGAATTCCAGCGCCTTGCCGCCCGCGGCTACGCCGTCCTCCTCGGCAATCCCCGCGGCAGCCAGGGCTACGGTGAGGCGTTCGCGACGCAGATCCGCCAGGCGTGGGGCGAGCGGGACTACGCGGACGTGATCGAGATGGTGGACCGCGCCCTCCAGCATCCCGCCGTGGATCGCGAGCGGGTCGCGGTGACGGGGGTGAGCTACGGCGGGCTGATGACCCACCTCCTCGCCAGCCGCAGCCCGCGCTTCCGCGCCGCCGTCAGCGAGAATGCGGTCAGCGATCTCGCGACGTGCCACCGCGACGGGAACAATCCGGTCTTCTGGGAATGGGAAATGGGAGGCTCGCCCGCGGAGCAGCCGGAGCGCTACGAGGCGCTCTCCACCGCGCGGCTGGGCCCGCGGATCCGCACGCCACTGCTGTTGGTCCACGCCGAGGAGGACCGCATCTGCCCAATCGAGCAGAGCGAGGACATGGCCGCCGCGGTCGCCGCGACCGGTTGCCCGGTCGAGTTGGTGCGGATCCCCGGAGAGGGCCACCTCATGAATCTCGTCGGCCGCCCCAGTCGCCGGCTGGCCCGGGCCCGGGCCGTCGATCGCTGGTTCGACCGCTGGTTGCTCGGCCCCGCTCCCTCAGCCTAGGACCGCGTCCGCGTTCCACCGCCTTTACCCTCCACTCCGCAACACCACCCTGCCGATCGCCACCATGCATCCCCCCGTCTTCCAAGTCGACCCCACCCATTCCCTCGCTCCCTACACCTACGAGCAGGCGACCATCGCCGCGCTCGGCAGCAAGATGGTCATCGGCAACTGTGACACCCCGGAGGACGTCATCGCGCAGGCGGGCGACGCCGAGATCCTGCTGCTCTCGTGGAAGAAGATCCTGACGCCCGCGGTGATGGACGCGCTGCCCCGCGTGCGGCTGATTATTCGTTGGGGAATTGGCTACGACATGATCGACGTCGCGGCCGCGACGGCCCACGGCATCGCGGTGGCGAACACGCCGAACTACGCGGTCGAGGACGTCGCCGAGCACGCGATTGCCCTGCTGCATGACTGCGCCCGGCAGATTTCGTGGTTCCACCTCCGGATGCGGGAGGGCGAATGGACCAGCCCCGTCGGCCGTCCGATCCACCGCCTCAAGGGACGCACCCTCGGGCTGGTCGGCGTCGGCCGGATCGGCGCCGCCACGGCGTGGCGGGCGCGCGGGCTCGGCCTGCGGGTGGTCGCATTCGACCCGGCGGTGGACCCGGAACGCCTGCGCGCGCAGGGCATCGAGCCGCGATCCTTCGCGGAGGTCCTCGGCGAATCCGACTACGTGTCGCTGCACGTACCCCTCAACGAATCCACCCACCACCTGATGAACGCCGCCCGCCTCGCGCAGATGCGCCGCGGAGCGATCCTCCTCAACGTCAGCCGCGGTCCCGTCGTGGACGAGGCCGCGCTGGTCGAGGCGCTCGCGAGCGGCCACCTCGCGGGTGCCGGTCTCGACGTGTTCGAGCAGGAACCCCTGCCGCGCGACCACCCGCTGCAGCGGATGGAGCAGGTCGTGCTCACGCCCCACACCGCCGCCTACTCCGAGGAGAGCTGGCAGGCGGTCCGCGAGGAAGTCTGCACCACCGTCCGGAACTGGTACACCGACGGCTGGGCCGCCAACGTGGTCAATCCGCAGGTGCGCCCGCACCTGCGCGCAAAGCGGTAGTTCCCCCCATTACACAG
>CAIOYO010000271.1 GCA_903862595.1 uncultured Opitutaceae bacterium
GATCGCGCGGAGCGGGCGGACGCCCTGCTGGAGGGGCTGCCGCGCACCCTGACCTCGGCGGAGCGGTCGCGGGTCCAACATCTGTTTCTCGGCGTTCTGCGCCACCTCAGCCGCTTGGAGCGGGAAGTGGGGCGCCGGGTGGAGCGTGCGCCGCGGCTGCGGGTGAGGGCGGTGCTGTTGACGGCGGGCTTTGAGCTGATTGAGGGTGGCGAGGAGGGCCACGTGGCCCGGGTGGTGCACCACGCCGTGGAGCAGGCGAAGCGCCTGACCAGTGCGTCGGAGGCGCGTCTCGTGAATGCCGTGGTCCGCCGGATGGCGGAGGGCCTCGCGGAGCCGCTGCCGACCGAGCTGACGGCGGTGGCGCTGGCTCGCCGGTTTTCTCATCCCGAGTGGCTGGTGACCCGCTGGCTCGGATCCTTTGGCGCCGAAGCGACGCTGCGGTTGCTCGAACTGCACCAGACTCCCGCCCGCATCCATGTCCGCTGGCGCGGGGAGGGCGTGGCGGTTCCTGACTGGTTGCGCCCGACAAGTGCGCCATCGTTTTTCGAGGTCCCCGCGGGCCGCTGGTCCGAGGTGCTTGCCCTCCGGCAAGCCGGGCAACTTTACATCCAGGATCCCGCGACCCGGCACGCGGTCGATCTGCTGCAGCCGCTGGCCGGTGAGACGCTGCTCGATGCCTGCGCCGCCCCGGGTGGCAAGAGCGTGTCGATCGCGGACCGCCTGCAGCGGACGGGCCGACTCGTCTCCCTTGACCTGCCCGGGCCACGGCTGGATCGGCTCCGTGAGAACCTCGCCGAGGTGCGGGGCGTGCGGGTGGACATCGTTGGGATCGACCTTGAGACCGCCCGGGCCGAGACGTTCCGTGAGCAGGGATTACCCGACCAATTTACCGGCGTGCTGCTCGACGTGCCCTGCTCGAATACCGGCGTGATGCGCCATCGCGTCGATGTCCGCTGGCGTCTGCAGGCCGGCGACATCGGGCGCCATGCCAGCCAGCAACTCGGGTTGCTGCGGGCCGCGGCAGGCCGGGTGGCCCCCGGGGGCCGGCTCGTTTACTCGACCTGCAGTCTCGAGCGCGAGGAGAACGAAGGCGTCGTCGAGGCCTTCCTCGCTTCCCCCGCGGGTCGAGGGTGGACCCTCGAGGATCAAGTTGTGGCGCGACCCTGGGTGACCGGCGAGGACGGTGCGGGCGCGTTCCGCCTCCGGGCTCCGCGCGCTGCCCAAGGCTAGGGCACCAGCGTGAAGAACTCGATCCGCTCGGTGCGCTCCTGCAGCCCGTGCAGGAAGGTCAGCTGCAACGCCGACGCGCGGGCGATGACCGCGTCGTAGCGGCGCAGGGTCCAGTTGGCGACTGGCTCACCCTCAATTCGGATGACCAGATCGCCCTCCTGGATCCCGGCGCGTGCGGCGGGTGAGTCGGCGATCACGTGCGAGACTCGCCAGTAGGCGGGGGTGCGGCGGAAACTCAGGCCCCCGCTTCGCATCGCCGGCGTGGCCAGGCTCGTACCCGGGTCGCGGAACAGCGTCAGCTCCCCGCGCGATTGATCGAAGGTCGCCACAAAGTGCCGCAGCACCCCGCCGCCGAGCGAGCTGAGCGAGTCGTTCACGTCGATGATCGGCTGGGAAAGGATGTGCGTGCCGAGACGGGCGTGATCCTCGATGCGACCAAGCCGCTGTTGGCGATCGCCGGTCAGGGTGGCCACCTTTGCGCCCGCGACGGGAGGTTGCACGAAGCGGAGTGCCAGCCCGGCGGGATTGAGCTGCAGTCCACCGTCGCTGCCCGTGTCGACCAACGCGTTCACGGCTTGCCCCGCGACCTCCAGGGGGACGAGCGGGACGCGGTTCGCTGGGTCGAAGCGCAGCCGCGCGCCCGGCATGAGCCCGCCGCTGCTGCCGGCGGGAGTCAGGTGAAGTGTGGACTGCGGATAATCGAGCGTGAGGACGGTCTCCCGGAAGAGCGGGAAACCCAGCACGCCGTCGATCCGCTCGCCGAAGTGATCCGACAGGGCGTCGAAATCGTAGACGACGGCGGGGACGGATTCGAAGCGGACGTCGCCGAGGTCCAGGCGCCGGAGCGTGACGGCCGGCAGCGTGATGACTTCGCCGCCGGCGGAGCGCACGGACACCCCGGCGGCCTCGGGCGTGGCGCCGCGGCGGCCGGCGTGGGCGGCGAATTCCGGCGACACGAGCGTCACGGACGAGCCCGTATCGACGAGGAAGCGCCACGGCCCTGATTTGTTGCGGGGGATTTCGATGACCGGCGTGTTGGCGGTGAGGACGACCGGCAGGCTGACCAGCGGGGCGGAGAACGTGGTGCGTCCCGGTTCCGGGTTCCGGGGCAGCAGTGCGCAGCCGGACAGCACGAACAGGGCGGCGGCCAGCAGCCCGCCGAGGAGCAACGACCGGGCGAAGGAGGGAGAGCGAAGGGAGCGTGAAACCGCCGTCATCCGATGCGGGGCTGGGGCAGGCGCAGGGCGAGCCAAGCCGCCACGACCGCGAGTGCCGCGCCGGCGCTGAAGATGGTTTCCGCGCCCAGCGTCCAGAAGATTGCCCCGGCACAGAGCGGTGTGATCGCGCGGGCGAGCGATCCGAGGGACCGGAAGATGCCTAGGACACGTCCCTGTTCCTGCTCATCCGCGTAGAGGGAAATCAGCCCGCTGGACGCTGGATTGATGAGCCCCCCACCGAGCGCGAGCAGTCCGACGCCGATGTACAGAAAGACTGGGGTCGGTGAAAATCCGATCGTCACGAGACCGGTCGCCGAGGTGGCCAGACCGAGGAGCAACACCCGGGTTTCCCGCAGGCGGAGGAGGAGCTTCCGCACCAGCACGCCTTGGGTGAGGATCGAGCAAACGCCGAGGAAGCCCATGAGCAGGCCGTTGTCGTGCGGTGAGAACCGGAAGCGCTCCGCCGCGAGGAAGACGAGGGATGTCTCCATCGAGACGAACGCGACCGAGTAGAGGAAGGAGACGATATTGATGCGGCGCACCTCGGGCCGTCGCTGCTCGAGCAGGGCGCGTACAGGATTGCGCAGCCGCGGTTCGCGGGCCTCGCTGCGCGCGGCGTCCGAAAGCGGTTCGCGGAAGCGGGCGGCGATCCAGATCAGGTTCACCACGCTCATGGCGAAGGCCAGCAGGGCCGGCGCCGAGAATGGGTTCAGGCCCCACGGCACCAGCGACGGGAACCACTCGGTCAGGTCGATCTGCACGGCCACGGCGCCGAGCAGGGGTCCCGTGACGAGCCCGAGACCGAAGGCCGCCCCGACCAGTCCCATCGCGCGCGAGCGCTCCGCCCGCGTGGTCACGTCGGCCACCGCCGCCGTCGCCACCGAGAGGTTGCCGCCGAACGCGCCGGCGATCAGGCGCGCGACCAGGAACAGCCAGAACGATCCGGAAAAGACCCAGAGCAGGTAACTCGCCGCCGTTCCCGCCACGGTGAGCAGGAGAATCGGCCGCCGCCCCCGCTTGTCCGAGAGCCCTCCCCAAAAAGGCGCGAACACGAATTGGAGAATCGAGAAGAGCGAACTGATCACTCCGCCGAAGAGGACCTCGGGCAGGTGGCGCTCGTTGCCTAGCGCCGCCGCAGCGCTGGTCAGGCCCTGCAGCAGGAATCCCAGGATTCCGGAGTGCCCCTCCGCCGCGAGGTAGTGCCTCAGCAAGTCCGGTCCCAGCGGGAAGATGATCGAGAACCCGATCAGGTCGATGTACAGCGTCAGGAAAATGACGCCGAGCGACAGCCTGCGCGGGGACGAGGGAGCGGACGTGGACACGAGAGAGGGAGCAAAACCCGTCGCGCCCGGGCCGCCAAGCGGCAAACGCCGGGCGGCGTGAGAAGGTCGGCCAAACGCCCTGCGGCGCAGGTAAATCCGGCGACCGCGCGCCGGGCGCGGCGCGCACTTGCGTGTCGCGCGGTGGATCGGGTCCGACCGCCTCGCGGCTCAGCGCTGGTAGGGGAGCGGGTAACGCGAGAGCAGCGTGGCGACCCGTTCCTGCGCCTTGACCAAGGTAGCGGCTTCGTCCGGCGTACCGATGGCCTTCAGCACCAAGTCGATCGCGCCCGCGATGCTGTCCATGTCGCCTTCCTTCATCCCGCGCGAGGTCACCGCCGGCGTGCCGATGCGGATGCCCGAGGCCTGGAAAGGCGAGCGGGTTTCGAACGGCACGGTGTTCTTGTTCAGCGTGATGTGTGCGAGGTCCAAGGTTTCTTGGGCCTTCTTCGCGGTGAGCTCCGGGAGATTGGCGCGGAGATCGACGAGGAAGAGGTGGTTGTCGGTGCCGCCGGAGACGACCTTGTAGCCGCGCGAGATCATGGCGGCAGCGAAGGCGCGGGAGTTGCGCACGACCTGCTCCGCGTACTGGCGGAAGTCGGGCTTGAGGCATTCGTTGAAGCACACCGCCTTGGCGGCGATGACGTGCATCAAGGGGCCGCCCTGGCTGCCGGGGAACATGGCTGAATCGATCGCCTTCGCGTGCGCCGCGCGGCAGAGGATCAGCCCGCCGCGCGGGCCGCGCAGCGTCTTGTGCGTCGTGGTCGTGACAAAATCCGCGTGCGGGACTGGTGACGGATGCACGCCCGTCGCGACCAAGCCGGCGATGTGCGCGATGTCCGCGAAGAGGTAAGCGCCCACGCTGCGGGCGATCTCGCCCATGCGGGCGAAGTCGATGATCCGCGAGTACGCGCTCGCGCCGACGGTGATCATCTTCGGTTTCTCGCGGAGGGCCACGGCGGCGAGTTCATCGTAGTCGATCAGCCCGTTGTCTTCGCGCACGCCGTACTGGCAAAACTGGTAGAGCTTGCCGGAGAAGTTCGCTGGGTTGCCGTGCGTGAGGTGGCCGCCGTGGGCGAGGTTCATGCCGAGCACCTTATCGCCGGGCGAGAGCACCGAGGTGTACACGGCGAAATTGGCCTGGGATCCGGAATGCGGCTGCACGTTCGCGTGCTCCGCGCCGAAGAGCCGCTTGGCACGCTCGATCGCAAGCGTCTCCACGACGTCCACGTGCTCGCAACCGCCGTACCAGCGCTTCCCCGGATAGCCTTCGGCGTACTTGTTGGTCAGGACGCTGCCTTGAGCCTCCATCACCGCCGGGTAGGTGAAGTTCTCCGAGGCGATCAGCTCGATGTGGCTTTGCTGACGATCAAACTCCGCGGCGATGGCGGCGGAGATCTCCGGGTCGAGTTGGGCGAGCGGTGACGTGTTGAGCATGAGGGAGTGGCCTCGGCGGGCAACGGTCCGCACCCGCATTGGCCGGCTTCCGAGGAAGCAGCGAAATCCCCGGATCGGAAGCAAAAACTGCCGCTTAGGCCTCTCCGCGCCGCAGGCGCTGGAGGAAGGCGATCAGCGAGGGGATGGCCTCGACCATTTCATCGCGGCACGACTCGTACACGCGGAGGTTGCCGCCGAAGGGATCCGCGATCTCGGAATCCCCCGCCGGGATGAACTCCCGCCAGAGGTAAAGGTGGCGGGGCGGAGGATCGAACCGCAGCTGGATCATGCTGCGGTGCCCCTCGGTCATGCAGAAGATCGCCAAGGCGTCGTCGACGAGCGCCTGCGAGAGCGGGCGGCTGACGTGGCGGTCGATGTTCAGGCCCACGCGCTTCAGCGCGGCTACGGAATTGGCGGAAACGGGCTCTCCGCCTCGCGCCGCCACGCCGGCGGAGATCACTTGGAGCGAGCGCAGGGGTTCTGGCTGGGCCGCGAGCGCATGCGCCAACAGGCCAGCTGCCATCGGGCTGCGGCAGGTGTTGGCCGTGCAGACGGTAAGGAGGGTGCGCTTCTCGCTCATACCTTGGGTTCGGCAAAGCAATCCGCTTCCCGACGAAAGGCAACCTCCGCGGGGGGCGTCGCTTACCCGTTCCGTCCTAGATCCGGCGGATCGCCCGCAACGCGCGATGCAGGTGCAGGGCCCGCTCGAGCACGCGGTCGACGAGGACGGCGTCCTCCGGAGCGGGGAGCGCCGTCTTCGCGTCGTCCGTCTCCTGTTCCGGCGGGGCCTCCGGAATCGGCAGGCCCTTGGCGTGATCACGGACCATGGCCGATTCGTCGTAGCGGGCCTTCTCCGGAGCGGCGGCGAGGAGTTCCTGCGGAGCCTTTCCGTCATCCAGAGCCGCGACGGCCCGACGGTCGGATTCCGCCGGGGTGGCCACCGCGACATCCACGGCCTCCGGTGGCAGGTTGGCCCCGAGGATCAGGACGCGGCCGGGCGCGGCTCGGACGGCAGTGCGCAAGCTGAGCGCCGTCTCCGGATCAACCAACACGAGGCGCACGGTCCGGACCGTACCCGCCGCCAGCAGGGCGTTCAGCCGCGCGCTGCCCTCGGCAGTCGTCTCACCGAGTCCGCGCAGGTCGAGGATCAACTCCACCGGCGCCGAAGCCACGTCCAGCTGGCTTAGATCACGACTGCGGACATATGCCGGACCGTCGGGAAGCAGGCGTGACTGTGGACCAGACGGCGGGGGGCGCGTGGCTGATCGCGGTGACGCGGTCGCGACCGCGTCCGACGTCAGCGCGTGGCCGGGAGCGGCAACGGAAGCCGGGCTGGCGGGCGCGGGAAGGGTCGAGAGTGGGGACGGTTCGTCTGCCCGGACTGCCGCTGCGGCGCCGGCGGGCGCTGGCTCCGCTCGGGACGGCAGCGCCAGCGGCGTGCCGGTCAGGCTGAGGGCGAGAAAGAGAACGGAGGAAGGGCGGAGCACGGAGAGGGCCCGGAGGATTAGACCGACTCCCGGCGCAGCTGCCTCGCCCCGATATCGCGCCGAAAGTACTTCGACGCGCACGTGA
>CAIOYO010000272.1 GCA_903862595.1 uncultured Opitutaceae bacterium
AGCGCCATCACCGCCCTCGGAGCGCTCGGCACCACCGACGCCGATGCGCTCCTCGCCGAGGGGTTGCGCTCGATGGACGCCAACCCGGTCTACGCCGCGCTGCAAGCAGAGCTCCTCAACGCCGCGGAGGCCCGCGGGACCCCGGCACTGACGTCCCTGCTGGAAGTCCGGAGCTCGCGCCTTGCCACGGCCACTGCGACGCAGCGGTACGCCTTCGCGCTGCAAGGCGGCAACCGCTCGCGCGGCCGCAAACTCTTCAACGAGCACCCCGTGCTCGCCTGCGTCCGCTGCCACATGGTCGGCGGCGAGGGCGGCGCAGCCGGCCCCGCGCTGGACGGCATCGGCCGCACCCATTCACGCGAGTATCTGCTGCAGGCCATTGTCGCTCCCAACACCACGATCGCGCCCGGATACGACGCGGTGTTCGTTACCCGCCGCGACGGCACCACCGTCATGGGCAGCATCGCCGGGGAAGACAACGCCAGTCTCACGCTGCGGCCGGTCTCAGGCGAGGCTCCCATCCGCGTCCCGCGCGCGGACATCGCCAAACGCGAGAACGCCCCTTCCAGCATGCCGGAGATCTTCGGTACGGTCCTCACCCGCACCGAACTCCGCGATCTCGTGGAGTATCTCGCCTCGCTGACCACGCCTCCCGCCCGGATCGAGAGCACCAGTCACTGAGAGCACGGATTGCGTCCGCGCGCCGGGGCCGCTCTACTGGATCCACTCCATGAAGCCCCTGCTCCTGCGCCTACTGCTGGCGCTCGTCCTCGCCCTCACCCAACGCTCCGCTCCCGCCCACGACGCCATAGCTTTCGTCCCCGCTCCCGTTCTCCCCGGCGGGTTCGTCGTGCCTTTGTTCGCACCCGATTCGCCATCCCTGCGCCACGACCGGATCGGCGAACGTGAGCAGTACAACACCACGCACACCGTGCCGTCCGCCCGCGTGCAATCGGTGATCGGCATCCATAATCCCTCGATCGAAGTTCATCTGTCCGGAGCCTCCACGGGCGCAGCAGTGATCGTCGCGCCCGGCGGAGGACATCGGATCCTCTGGGTCGGTCCGGAGGGCGCGGATTTGGTGTCGTTCTTTGCCCAACACGGCGTGGCGACCGTGATCCTTCGCAATCGACTCCGGGTTGACGGTTACGAGCCTACGGTCGACGCCGTGAACGATGCTCTGCAGGCCGTGCGAATCGTCCGGGCCCGTGCCAAGGAATGGAAGCTCGATCCGGAGAAGATCGGCATCATGGGTTTCTCGGCCGGCGCCGAACTGGCGGCCTGGGCCGCGATCGACTACAACCGTGCCGTGCCCGCGAACGATCCCCTCGCCGCAGTATCTGCCCGACCCAGCTTCGTCACGCTCGTCTATCCCGGCCCAAGTCCTTTCGCCAAGGGGGCCACGCCCTCGATTCCGGACGACGTTCCGCCATCATTCATCACCTCGCCGGGCTCCGGCGATCAGGTCCACGCTCTGTGGGCGACCGAGTACTTTACCGCGATGCTGACCCGCGGCGTCCCGAACCTTGAGATGCACATCTACGGTAACGGCGTGCACGCCGGCGGGATAAAAGACCGCGGGGGAATCCCATTCGGCACCTGGCACTACCGCTTCGTCGAGTGGTTCCGCGATCTCGGATTCCTGCAGGCGCCGAGTCTACCGACCAAGGCCGCCACGGATGTTGCGGCCTACGCCGCTAAGCGCGCCGCGACTCCCGCCGGCACCGCGAAGCCCTAACCACGATCGGGATCAGACGCCGCTCAGACGTCCCGTGGAATCACCAAATCGCTGCAAACCCGTCAACCCGGCCTGATCCGCGAGGCTGAGGAAAAGGTTACTCATGGGCCGGGATCCGTAGCGCACGTAGCGGCCAGGAGTCAGCAGACCGCCACCGTTGCCCGCCAGCAACACCGGTAGGTTATCATGGGTGTGACGATTCCCGTCGGCGTTGCCACTGCCGTACACGATGCGCGTGTTGTACAGCAGCGACTGTCCATCCTGATCCTTCAGGTCCTCCAACTGACGCAGGAAACGCGCGAACTGCTCCGCGTACCACAGGTCGATCCGCTCGACCTTGCCGATGCGCTCGGGGCTGTTCTGGTGATGCGAGAGGTCGTGGTGGCCCTCCGGAATCCCAATCTCGCTGAACGACCGGTTGTCTCCGTCGTGGGCCAGCGCCAGCGTCGCGATCCGGGTCGAATCCGTCTGAAACGCCAGCGCGAGCAGATCATACATCTGCCGGACATGCTCCCCGTGGGACTGCGGGATCCCGGCGGGCGTATCGCGGGCGGGATCAACATTCGGGCCGAAGCGCTCGGACTGCTGGATCCGGCGCTCGATCTCACGAACGCCGGTTAGGTACTGATCGACCTTCTCGCGGTCCGCGCGGCTCGCCCGTCCTTGCAGGCGACGCGCGTCGTCCATCACCGCATCGAGGACCGACTTGCGGGCAAGCAGGCGACGCCTCGCCTCCTCCGCCCTTGAGCCGTGGGGCCCGGCGCCGAAGAGTCGTTCAAACACGAGACGCGGATTGGACTCCGGAGGTAAGGGGGTCGAAGCATCACGCCACGAGAGATTGAACTGGTAGGCACAGGCATACCCGGAGTCGCAGACGCCCGCGCGACGCGTGGCTTCGCAACTGAGCTCCAGCGAGGGTAGCCGGGTGAGATGCCCCATCTCCTGCGCCATGGCCTGATCGATCGAAACCCCGGCGCGGAGATCGCTGGCGCTCTTCTTCAGGCGGACGCCCGTCAGGAAGACGCCGTTACCCCGGGCATGATCGCCACCGCCATCTTCACCACCGATCGCGTTGGCGTGGTCCAGCCCGCCGAGCAACTGCACACGATGGCGCAACGCAGCCAGCGGCGCGAGGGTCCGGGCGAAGCTAGGCACGCCCCCCGCCGCGACCTCCGGCCACCACGCCGCCGGGATCGCTCCGTTCGGAAAATAGACGAAAGCCGTGCGCAGGGGAGCTCCGCTGGCCGTCACCCCCAAACCGGGACCCGCACTCTGCACAGACGCTGCCACCCCCCGCGCGGGCAACAGCGAGACTAGGGTCGGCAAGGCAAGACACGCTCCGACTCCACGCAGGAATTGCCGCCGATCCATCGCCGACGGGGACACCGGATTCGCCTGGGGAGAGGGCATGGGGGACTCAGGGTGAAGGGGGGTTCGCAGGCGGCGAGACCAGACCCGCCCACGCTTGAGCTTCCTCCTTACGACGACGCTGAAAAGGCGCCGAGTCAATCACCCCTCTCAACAAGACCGAGGGTCGCGCGCCCGCGTCCCGGAGCCGCGCCGTCAATTGGTCCACGGTCTCCGTATCTCGGTGATCCAGCCCTCGACCAAGGGCATAGGTCAGCATCTTCTCGGTCACCGCCCGCAGGAAGTCATCTCGACGGGACGTCGCCAACACGCGCTTGAGCTCCCGGATATTGGCGAACGATTCCCCGGTGATCAAACGCCCCGCCGGATCGATGGACTGACGGAATTCCGTCTCACGCCAGCGACCGACCGCGTTGAAGTTCTCCAAGGCCAGCCCCAAGGGATCCATCCGACTGTGGCAGGACGCACAGACTGGATTTTCCGCGTGCGCCGCAAGGTTCTGCCGCAAGGTCATAGTGCGCAGTCGCTCAGGACTGACCGCATTCTCCAGCGGCGGAATGTTCGGTGGCGGCGGCGCCGGGGGCGTACCAAGGATCGACTCAAGGATAAACACCCCGCGCTTGACCGGCGAGGTGCGACTGGGATTGGAGGAGACCACAAGAAACGTTCCCTGCGTGAGGACACCCCCACGCGGGCTGTCCGGGGGCAACGTCACCCGCCTCATCTTCGAGCCCTCCACGCCCTCAATGCCGTAGTGGCGCGCCAAGTCCTCATTCAGGAAGGCATAATCCGCGTCCAGCAGCTCGGTCAGCGGGCGATCCTCGCGAAGCAAATACGCAAAGCCCTGCTCGGTCTCATCCCGCATGGCTTCCCGCAACGACGTCGGGAGCCGAACGATTTTTCCACGATCCTCACGGTCGCGCACACTCAGGAGCCGCTTCGCATCCAGAATCCGTGCCTCGTCCTCCGCAGTGCGGCTTGCGTCGGGAATCGCGACCAGCAGTCGGTAAGCCTGCCGCAAAGCGTGTTCTTCCTCCGAAAACGGATGCTCTCGCCGGAACACTGCTGCCTCATCCACCACCACCGTGCCGATATCGCGGGAAAGCAACCACTGCCCGACGAAATTTCGGATCAGCGCCTGCGAACGTTCGTCCGCCAGCATACGGTCGACTTGTGCGGGAAGCTCAGCCCGCAGGCGTCCTTCCCGCGCGAGCCGACGGAGCCTCTCATCCGGTTGGGTCGACCAAAGGAAATAGGACAGACGCGTCGCCAATGCGTACTCGTCGACGAGGGGATGCCGGTGACCGGCGTCCTGCGGCAACACATCTTCCTCACGAAACACAAATCGCGGCGACGCCAGGATCGCGACCGTTGCTTGCGCTACGCCGGCCTCAAAGGAAGAATCCGACTGCTGCCACGTGGCCTCCGCCAGATTCACCAGACGCAACACCGTGGCCGAATCCACCGGCCGCCGGAACGCCCGGGAGGCGAGGTCCTCGAGCAACTCCGTAGCATAGGCCCTTCGCTCCGCACGACCAGCCGGCGGATCCCGCGGAAAAAAGCGCGCGTACCGCTCCGGCCGCACCCAGCGCGCGGGATCCAGCGGCCCGCGCACCACTACCGCCCCAACTCGCAACCGCAAATTCCGCGGGCGGGGCAGCTGCGGCGTCAGGGGCGTCAGTTCAATCTCAAGCTGGCGCTCACCGGCCAGCCACTCGCGCTGCACCCGGAACTCAAACGCCTTGTCTCCCTCGCGCGAGAACCGCTGGGTGACGACCAGTTCGCCGTCGACTCGCACGGTAAGCTGACACTCGTTCAAGTCGAAGACGTCGTCGACGTACCGCTCAACGGCGCGCAGGCGGAGTATCAGCTCGTGACGGCCCGACTCCTCGATCGCGAACGCCCCGACAAGTCGCGCTGGGGCCGCGTAAGCGAGATCCACGGCATCGCCAACTACGCGCGGCGCGGTGGAGTCCCCATCCGCCGAAGGAGCGCTGGAGCCAGACGCAAGGGATCCGAGCGCCAGTTGGCGTCCGGACAGCACTCGCTCGGCCGGTGCGCGGCACTCCAGCGGGATCGCACGCCCGACGATCGTCTGGGCGGCGTCGAGGTACTTCTCCAGCAGCAGCGGCGAGACGGTCAAGACCTCGCCAAGATGATCGAATCCGTGCCCCGAGTCGTCCGGCGGGAATGCCTCGGTCGTATCAAAGTCCACGCCCATCAGATCACGGATGGTGTTGCGGTACTCGGTACGGTTCAGCCGACGTAGCGTAACATGCCCCGGATCTGGCTCCCGGGGATCGAGCCCAAAGACCGACGACTTGATCCACGTCTCCAACACCGCTCGCTCCGCCGGCTCAGGCCGGGCCTCGTCAGTCGGCGGCATGATGCCGGCTCGGACATTGCGCAGGACGCGCGCCCAGAGCTCCGGATCGGTGCGAGCATCCCTTTCGGATGAACCGTCGAGCGTAACGCCGCCCTTAGCGATGCCGTTGCCGTGGCAATCGAAACAGTAACGCTCCAGCACCCCGCGCGCACCCGGCAACAGCTCGACATTCGGCTCCGGCGAGGCCCGCAGCGATGGAACAACCGCAACCGAGAGCCCCACCAGCCAAGGTAGGAACCGAGGGAATGGGAATGGAGGTGCAGGGTAACTCACCGAGCTCATGGGATAGCACAGCGCGCCCAAGGGAAAGTCAGGAATTCGTCCATCCCCAGAACCGTCCGTCACCCGGACGCGCAGTCTGGTGAATTGCCCGCGCTCCCTCCCACCAAGGAACCTCGACCGCGCACCGTCAGCGGCCCTCGTAAACTTCGATCAACGCCACGCCACGAGCCGCGTTTCCGCCGGCCATCGCACTCCGCCAGCGCCAATTAGCGGGTCAAAGAATACCCAATGCGATACTGGTCATCCTCACGCCGGTTGTAGTCGATCAGCGTCTCACCCCAGCCGTTGAAATACTGGAGGTGTAGGTATCCGGCCGCGCTGCGGCGAGCGGTCGGGACCATGCGGAGCGGCATGGTGAAGTCGAACTGGCCGCTGCCGTAGCCCGAACTTCTGCCCTTCCGGAGGGTCGCGGCGAACTGCAATCCCTGGTCCCGGCCCACCCGGATGCGCCACTCGACGTTGCCGCGGTACCGAGCAATGTCCGGATTCTCCTCCTTCTCCACGTAGTTGATGAACCGGGGCGTGATCCACACCCGCCAGCGGTCGCCGATCGGGACGATCGCCGCTGGCGCGAAGTACGCGGTGTTCAAGCTCCGCGAGGCGAGGCTCTTCTGCCCGTTGGACTCGTGCTGCACGCCAGCCTGGATCCCGAGCCGGGTCATCCAATCCGGCTTGAGATGAAAATCGTCGCGGAAGAAGAACATCGTCGGCCGGTAGCTGGAGTCGTGGAACGGCTTCGAATCGCCGTTCAGGTCCCAGACGCTGGTCTGAGTGTATCCGAAGTAAAGTGACTGCCACCACCGCGGGTCCGTGCCCGAAGGCGCGACGAGACGGTACTTGAAGCTGAACTGGAGGCGCGCGTTCCAGCCACCCACCGGGCCGAGCAGGAAATACGTCGGCTCGTAGGTCGAAACGTGCCGCCTCACCGTCTCGCGCTCGGACTCGAGGTCGAGGCTGTCGCCCCGCAACGAAGCCCCCTTCACGGCATCAGTGCCGTTGCCACCGGTGGCTGCCGCCGCCGCGCCGGCGGCCGAGGGCGTCACGACGAACATCACCGGATTCGTCGGCAGGTCCGTGAAACGGAGCGAGACCGTGCCCGACGCCGTCGCTGGCACCGTGACCGCGAAGCGCAGGGTACTGAAGCTCTGGGGCGCGATTGCCAACTGGGCACCCAAGGCGACGCCCAAGGGTCGAACCTCGATCCGCTGCAGGCCGCCACCACTCGCGAATTCCGCGCGCAGGACCCGCGGGATTACGACATCAAACGGGCCACCGGAGGGATTGTTGACGTACACCGTCAGCTCCAAAATCTGCCCCGCCTCGACGGCTTGAGTGGGAGGAATCAGCAGAAGATCCGGATTGGCCGCGACCTCGCTCAGGAGGGCGAGCATCACGCCCAAGCCGCACACGATCCGACGAAATGGCACCAGGTTCAACATGGTGGCCGGAGCGTGCCGCAGGACCCACGCCTTGACCAGAGCGAAGCGAACCAAGCGCAGGCAAAAGCTTAGGCGCGTCACCCAGAAACCACTACGCCCAAACACTGCTCAGCCACGCCGTCTCTCCGCCACCCCGCAGCGTTCAAAGAGTAGCCATCTCCCCCTCCGTCCCCGTGCCCAGTCACCGCCTTGGCATCGTCGTCCGGTGCGACGGACGGATCTCAAGACACTCCATCCATGCGTGGGCCGTGCGAACGCCCTGGAATCGTCCCGAATCCCTGCCGCGGACCCGACGAGAATCCCGCTTTTCAGGCAAACCCCGAGCCCGGACCCTTTGATCGCAGCAGGGCGTTAGTTCAAATTCTGGTGCGGGCGCCGGGAATCGAACCCGGGTTCCATGCTTGGGAAGCACATGTGATAACCACTATACTACGCCCGCAGACCCCAGACACCGGGAGAAGAAAGGAATCCAGCCTTCCAGCGCAATCACGAATACGAGCGGCGCCCGTCGAGCGCGCTCCGCAGCGTCACCGAATCCGCATACAGCACCCCTCCGCCGCTCGGCAGGCCGAAACCGATCCGGCTCACCTTCACTTCGCCACCGGGTGGGAGATGGGACGTCAGGTAATGGCACGTGGCCTCGCCCTCCACATCGTTGGAGAGAGCGAGGATGATTTCCCGCACCTCGCCCCGACGCACACGGTCGAGGAGCGAGGCAAGATTGAGTTGCTCGGGCCCCACCCCGCTGATCGGGGAAAGCTTGCCGTGGAGCACGTGGTAGGCGCCGCGGTGCGCCCCGCTGCGCTCCAGGGCGACGAGGTCTGGCACGTGCTCGACCACGCACACGAGCCCTTGGTCGCGTCGTTCATCGGCGCAGATCGGGCAGAGATCCGCCTCCGCAAGCTGTCCGCAGCGGGTGCAACGGCGCACGGCGGTCGCGGCCGTCCGCAGAGCCTCCACCAGCGCCGGCAGTTGCTCCGGCTTCTCCACCAAGAGGTGCAAGGCGATTCGCTCGGCGGACCGAAACCCCACGCCCGGTAGCTTCTTGAGCTGACCCTGCAGGGACTCGAACGCCGAGGCCATGATCAACGCCCTGCCAGAGATCCAGGAACTCGCGCGACCTCCGCCAGGCTCACATGAACCCCGGCATCTGGAAGGCGCTGGTGACCTTCTGCATTTCCGTGTCGTTGTGCTCCTTCGCCTGCTTCGCGGCATCCTGCACCGCGGAGAGGATGGTCTCCGACACGAGCTTAGCGTCTTCCTTCAAGAACTCCGGATCGAGCACGAGCCCGGTGAAACGGCCGGCGCCGTTGACTTTGATCCGCACCGCGCCGCCGCCGGCGGTGATGTCGAATTCCTTCGCTTCGAGTTGCTGCTGGAGCGACTCGATCGAACGCTGCATCTTCTGGGCTTGCTTGAGGAGTTTGCCGACGCCGGCCATGGGATCAGGATAGGGTTAAGAGTGAGTCTGAGGGACAGACAACTAGCCGGAGGCTTCAAGCTTCAAGTAGCGCCGCATACCCTTCGCGAAACGAGGGGTAGCGGGGCCGCCAACCCAACTCGCGCTGAATGCGGTCGCTCGCAATCACGCGATCCGGCACCTGCCGCCGCCGCAGGCCCGCGCCCTCCGCGGAGAAGCCCGGGGGCTCACGCCCCAGACGCGATGCCACCCATGCGGCGACCGTCGCTTTCGCCTCCGGACAGCCGTCGGCCAAGGTGTAAACTTGTCCCGCAGCCCGTTCCCGGCCGCGCCACACCGCCACCAACGCGCCGATCACATCGTCCCGGTGCACCAGGTTCAGGCGGTGCTCGCCCCGCCCCGCCAACTCAGTCGCACCGGCGCGCAACTGGTCGAGCAACAGGTGTCGCTCCGGCCCGTAAATCCCCGCGAGCCGCAGGATCGTCCAAGGACCCAGCCACCCACGCACCACGCGCTCCGACTCGAGGATCAGGCGCCCATTCTCCTCCACCGGCTCCGCGTCGCTTGTCTCATCAACCCGGACGCCTCCACCCTGCGCATAGACGGAGGTGCTGCTGGTGTAGATCAGATGAGCCCGGACCGGAGGCGAGGCAGTGGAGGCCCACGCGATCAGCGAACGGGCGCCCTCGACATAGCTGCGGCGATAACCCTCCACGCCCCCGCCGCCAGAGCTGACCGCATTGAGGACGAAGTCGGCGTCTCGCGGCATCCGCGCATGCCAGTCGTGGCTCGCCAGATCCGCCACGACCACGTCCACCCCAGCCGCCGCGAGCGCACCGGCCGTCGCGGGATTACGCGTGAGCGCGGAGACCTCTAGCCCAGCCGCCCGCGCCACCCGAGCCACCGCACCGCCGATGTAGCCCGCTCCGAAGACGAGCAGCCGACGACCGGCCCAGGGGGCAAACCGCGCGACCAGATCGGGGTCGCGGTCCGGACTGAGAGCATCCACGAGAGTCATCGCGCAGCAGGTAGCGATCGAAGGCGCTCGATCAGATCACGGTTCCCGGACCGCCACCCAGCGTATCATCGTTGATCGCCTGCAGCCGCCCGGCCAGTTCCTCGGCGGCCGCACGGCGATCCGCGAGTTGCTCCGCCGGAACCAGGATTCCCGAAACGCGCACGCGGGAAAACGGGCGCGGCAAAATGAAGCGATCCCAACTCGGGACGACCCAGGCGGACTCGAATACACCGCCAAGGAGCAAAATCGGGACGCCCGCGCGCCGCGCCACGACCAACCCGCCCGCCTTGAAATCGTAGCGCGGGCCGCGCGGACCATCTGGCGTGATCCCGATGTCGGCGCCACGGCGGAGGACATCGACCAGCAGCAGCGCTGCCTCCCGCCCCTGCTGGCTGCTGGATCCGCGGATCGTGCGAAGCCCCGCCAGGGCAAAGAACGCGGCCAGCCACGCCCCGTCGCGACTCGCGCTGACCAAGGCATACACCGGTCGGCCCTGCCGGAAGCGTCGGAAGATCTCGGCGCCGAGGAACAGCCGGTTGTGCCACAGCACCATCGCGATCGGCTCGTCGGTCTTCGTCAGGCCCGCCAGAGAAGCGTCGGTGGTCTCGAACCGCAGCGTCCGTCCCCACAGCCGCATCAGACTGCCGAGTGCAGCCAGCACCAGACGCTGCCACCCGTGCACCGTGTAGGCGGCATCGGACGTGGCTGCGGGAGCGGCGGACGGACCATCGACCATTCGCAGAGTGTTCCGGAAAGCACCCGCCCGCGCCAAGCGAAGAATTGACGCCCGGGCCACTGTGCTTCACCGACCGGAGGAATGCGCCGCCTCGCCCCCTGCCCGCACCTGCCTCCGGCCCGTGAAGGACTCTCCTGGCGTCACCTCCACGCGCAGCGGGACGACGCGCGCGGCGAACCCTTCTACCTCGCCTGCCTCGAATACGGTCAGGCGCTTTGGCAACAGGCCCTGCCCGCCCGGGCCATCCTCTGCCTCGATCGCGCGATGGGGGCGGACCTGACCGGATCCGAGCCCGCCTTGGCGCGCTGGCCGATGCCCTACGAGGCGCTCGCTTGGATGCTGGCGCACGTGCCGCGCGACCTCTTCATCGGCAACCCCCGGGTGCACTTCCAGCACTACGCGGACCGGATGAACGAGCCCCGCCGGGACCAGCGCCGCTGGCGCGCTTGGGCCTGCTGGGCGATCACGCGGGCCGCGCGACCCGAGTGGCCCGCAGATCCCCGGCATGACGTCCGAGAACCCACGGACGCGGAGATCGCGCAGGCGCTGCGCGAGCACGGGCACCCGGGAGAAGCCGACACCTGGGACTCCGTCCTTCAGCACCGTCACACCTCCTCCATACAAGCCGCCCCCGGACAAGGCGTCATTCGCTAAGCCGTTGCGACAAGCTGCCGAGCGGACGCCTTGACGCCCCGGGAGGTTTCCCGCTTTCTCGTAACTCTTTTTCGGCACCTTCGCGCAACCCGCGCGCCCGCTTCCTGTCTCTCGTTGCTTCCCCGGATCCTTTTCTTCGCGACCGCTCCCTTTTTCGCACGATGACGTCCACCCGCCTCACCCTCTGCCTGGTCCTTCTTGGCCTCTTCGCCCCCCTGCGCGCGCAGAGTGGCATGCAGATCCCCTACGAATTCCGACCGGTGCGCAATAATGCCTTCTCGGTGGGCGTGCGCTACATCGGCAGCGCGAACATCCGCTTCGGCAATCTGGGCAGCGTGCCCTCCAACCTCACCATCCCGACACTATCGCTCGCTCCTCAGGCGATCAACTACGCGAATGGATCGGTGGGCCTCGACGCGCTCCGCGATGCGGAAAAGGACGCGAACGGCAATCAGACCTCGCCCCAGGGCGGCCGCTATACCGTCCGGGGCGGCGTCCTCGATGCGAACGGCAATCCCGTGCTCGACGGCAATGGCAACGCGGTGACGCAGGTCATCGGTGACTACGTCTCGTACCGTCCCGGCTACACGCGCGTTTGGTCCTACGCCAACGCCAGCCAAGCGACCTCCAATCCCGGCTCGATCGCGATGAACGACTATAGCTCCGAGGCCAGCGGTGCCGGGGCGGATGCGGATGCAGGCGCCAGTCCCGGCTTTGAATTCACCTACGTCCGAAAGCTCGGCACGTTCGGCGGAAAGATCGAGCTTGGCCTGCTCTTCGGCATGGGCATGACCGACATCAACGGCAAGACCTCGGGTGAGGTCAAAGCGACCCTCAAGACGCTGACGGACCTTTACTCGCTCGGCGGCCAGGCCGCACCGACCACGCCGTACGTCGCCCCCTCTTACACGAACTACACCGCGAGCAACGGCACGATCTTCGGTGCCTCGTTCGAGACCACGGTCCCGCTCGGCGCACAGCCCACGAGCCGCACCACGACATCGACCCCGAACGGAGCTACGGTGACCGGCACTTGGCAGATCAAGGGAGCCTATTTCCTTTTCCGCGCGGGCCCCGTGCTGCGTTTTCCCGTGAGCAACCGGATCGCGATCAACGCGAGCGCCGGCTTCGCGGGCGCCTACATCGGCACGCAATACCGGATCGACGAATCACTCAGGGTCACGGGCGCCCTCCCGATCCGCATCGAGGGCGAGCAGGACTACACGAAGTTCATGGCCGGCGCCTACGCGGAGATCAACGCCGAGTGGCTGGTCACGGAACGTACGGGATTCTTCGCCGGAGTGACCGCGGAGACGCTCGACAAGTACGAGCAGACGCTCGCCGGCCGCACCGCCGCCGTCTCAATCGGCTCCAACGCCGGCTTCCGGATGGGCGTTACGACGCGGTTCTAATCCGCGACAGCACGGGCACGCAACTCGGCCAGCACGGTCTCGATCGGCCGCAGCTGCGCCGCTGGCCAGAGCCCGTTGATCCGGTCGATCACCTGCTGGATCACGCCGTCCGGACACGACGCGCCGCCGGTGATCAGGACCCGCTTCGGTCCGCCATCTGAGGGCCAGAGTGCACGCATCTCGCGACGACTCTCCCGCGGGCCCGCGCCGCTCGCCGCCGGAAAAACGGTATGCTCGACGGCCTCGCGCGAACGAATGTTCGCCTCGCTCTGGATGAAGAACGTGCGTCCGGGCAGTCGCTGCTCGCACAAGCGATAGAGCTGGTAGGTGTTCGATGAATTGGTGCCCCCGACCACGAATGCGGCGTCCAGCGGAAGCTCCAGTGCCCGCGCCAAAGCGTCCTGATTCACCTGCGTGGCGTAACACAGCGTATCGTTCCGCGTTCCCCCACCGATGCGGGGCAAAGCCCCAGCGAGGTCCGGTCCGTACCGGCGCGCAAAGCTCTCCCGGAGGAACTGGATGATGCCGCGCGTTTCGTTCATCAGCAGCGTCGTCTGATTCACGACGGCCACCCGCTGCAGATCGCACTCCACCAGGAACCCCGGCGTGTACCGCTCCCGGAATACGCGCTCGAACTGCGCCTGCGCCTCCGCCGGAGGAAGATCCAGCAACTCCGCCAGAGCCCGGGTCTCCGCGAGGTCCCGCACGATCACTGCAGGCGCGTGGCGCCGCGTGTTGGAGAAGGTGGCCTTAGTCTCCTCGTGCTCCGACTTGCCGTGAATGATGACGGTATAGCCCTCCCGCCCGTAGGTCCGTGCCGCCTTCCAGACTTTTTCGACCAGCATGCAGGTCGCATCGTGCTCCCACACCGCCACGCCACGACGCACCAATCGCGCCTTGTCGGCGTCGGTCGCGCCGAACGCCGGAATGATCACGATGTCGTCGGAAGTGAGAAGATCCCAGAGCAGCCGACCACTCGGATTCGCGGTCACCGGAATCCCCGACTCCGTCAGGGGCACCCCTTTGTCCGTCTGCAGATAACGCAGGCCGCGTCGGGCGAGGTCGTCGTTGACGAAGGGATTGTGGATCAGCTCCGAGAGCATGAACACGCGCTGTCCCGGATTCTCGGCGATGGTCTCGTACGCGCGTTCGATCGCATTCCGGACGCCGAGACAGAAACCAAAGTGACTCGGGATCACGTAGCTCACCGGACCAAAATCAAGGCCGACCGGCGCACCGACCGACCGCTCGTTCTGCCGGGACAGTTCCTTGATCGCGGCGCAGAGCACAGACTGGTAGAGCCGTCGTGAACCCTCGTCCCGCAGGTAGATCGCCTGATTGCGCTCCCGCTCCGGCCGGAACTTGTAGATGAAATCGCTCTCGCTCAGATGGAGGTACGGCACGCGCGCGAGCTCACTCTCGCACGCCACCAGGATGGCCTGAAGCGAGGGGGCCAGCGCATCGGGCTGCGCGAGCAGCTCCGCAACCGATCTCCGAACCACCTCCGCATCGCGCGACTCTCCGGTGGCCCGGCAAAAGAACACCCGGTAGGCACGCCCCCCCGCCTCGAGAGAGAGGATCTCCGTCAGCGCGGAATGCTCAGGCAATGCAGACTCGAGGCGCTGCACCGCCATCGCTTCGTCCGTGCCGGTGAAGGGCAGCCCATGCTTGCTGCCCAGCTTGCGCACGGCCGGCCGGTTATGGCCGTCGAACGCGAGGATCGCACACAGTCGCGGGAGGTCAGGCATGGGATGCGCGGATCATGCTTTCCCGAAGCCACCGTGAAGGGACTTCGGGCCGGCGGGTCGTTCGTCGCTGCGGCTTACGGGCCGGCGGCGATAACCTCCTGCAGTCGGGCCGCGTCCTTGCCGCCGCCCATCGCAAAGTCCGGTTTGCCGCCACCCTTTCCTCCCAACTGAACGCAGAGGGCCGCGACGATCTTTCCGGCCTGATGACCGGCCTTGATCGCGGCCGGGCTGCAAAGCGCAATCACCGTCACCTTGCCATCGAACACGGCCCCGAGGCGCACCACGCCCTCTCCGACGCGCGCAAGGACCTGCGACCCGAGCGAGCGCAGCGCGTCCGGGCTGTCAGCCGGCACGACTGCTGCCACCCAGCGCAGGCCGTCGCGCTCCGTCGCGCCCGCGATCAACTGGTCCGCAAGGCCCGCCGCCGCCTTCTGTTCGAAGGCCTTCAGCTTGCGCTCCATCTCCACCTTGGTGCCAAGGAGTGAATCGAGCTTCACGACCACGTCCTGGGGACCGGCATTGAGCTTCGCCGCCACCGCTCGGAGTTGTTGGTCGTGATGCGTGAGGAGGTCAAAGGCCGCCTGACCGCACACGGCCTCGATGCGGCGCGTGCCGGCCGCGATCGCCATCTCCGCCACGATCTTGATGAAGCCGATCTCACCCGCGGACGCGACATGAGTGCCGCCGCAAAGTTCGCGGCTGTACCCGCCGATGTCGACGACCCGGACCACCTTGCCGTACTTCTCGCCGAAGAACGCCAGCGTCCCCTCCGGCTTGCGGTCAAAGTCGGTCTCGTAGGTATCGACGCGGGCATTATCAATGACCTTCTCGTTCACAAGGCGCTCGACCTCGCGAAGCTGCTCCGGAGTCATCGCCTCAAAGTGCGAGAAGTCGAATCGCATCCGATCCGGCGTCTTCGACGTACCCGCCTGGCGCACGTGCGCACCGAGGACCTTTCGCAAGGCCCAATGGATCAGGTGCGCCGCCGTGTGGTGACGCGAAATCGCGCGACGCCGGACGAGGTCCACCGCGAGCTCGCCCGCAGCCCCGGCAACCGCCGCCGGCAACGCCGCCTGCAGGGAGGCGTCCGTCCGGTGCAGGTGGCGGCCCGACTTGTCCTTGACGGTGTCGACGACGTGCACGAGGTGACCGCCGAGGAGCACATTGCCGGAATCACCGGCCTGCCCGCCCATCTCCGCGTAGAAGGGGGTCTGGTCGAACACGAGGAAGGCGTCATCACCGGAACGCACCACCTCGACGAGCGTCGCCTTGGCCGTGGTGGCCGTGTAACCGAGAAAACGGGTCGGCTCGACTTGGATACTCTCGCCCTCGGTAGCCGCAACGACGATCTCCTTGCGCTGCGAGGCGCGACCGCGCTCGCGCTGCTTCTCCATGAGCGACTCGAACTCCGCGGTGTCCACGGTAAGCCCGCGCTCAGTCGCCAGGAGCTGGGTCATGTCCAGCGGGAAACCGTAGGTGTCATACAGCTCGAAGGCCGTGGCGCCCGAGACCTGCGAGCCGCCGGCCCGCGCGACGGAGGCCGCGAAGAGCGCGAGACCGCGCTCCAGCGTCCGTCCGAAGCTCTCTTCCTCCGCGCGGATCACCCGGCGAATGATGTTCTGCTGCGCGACCAACTCCGGGAAAACCGGCCCAAGGCTCTCGACCACGGGTTCGACCAGTTGCTCGAAGAAGCCGGTCTTCAGTCCGAGCTTGGCGCCGTAAAGAATGCCGCGGCGGAGGATGCGGCGGATGACGTAGTTGCGGCCTTCGTTGCCGGGAAGGATCCCGTCGGCGATGGCGCAGCTGATGGTACGGGCGTGGTCGGCCAGCACACGGAACGCCACGTCGGTCATCTCCTGCGCGCTCAGGCCGTCGCGCGACTTCGGCACGGTCCGGGTATAGGTCTTGCCGGAGAGCGCCGCCACGCGCGCGAACAGCGGCGCGAAGACGTCAGCCTCGTAATTCGACGGCTCGGCGCCGAATTCCGTGAAGCCCTTGGTCGTGGCGTAGATTCCCGCCACGCGCTCAAAGCCCATCCCGGTATCGACGTGCTTCGCGGCCAGCGGCGAGAACGTGCCGTCGGCGTTCGCGTTGAACTGGATGAAGACGTGGTTCCAGATCTCGATGCAACGCGAGCTCGAGGCATTGACCAGGCGGCGACCCTCGGCCTCGTCGTCACTCGGCAACAGGTTGAAGTGGATTTCCGAACACGGACCGCACGGGCCGGTGTCGCCCATCATCCAGAAGTTATCCTTCCGGTTGCCATGCACGATGTGCACTGCGGGATCCAGTCCCGCAGCACGGAAGAGGTCGGTCCAGATCGCGGCCGCCTCGTGATCGAACTCCGAGGGATCGCCCGGCTTCGGGGCGTAGACCGTGGCAAAGAGGCGCTTCGGCGGGATTCCCCAGACCTTCGTCAGCAGTTCCCAGCCCCACGTCAGCGACTCGCGCTTGAAGTAGTCGCCGAACGACCAGTTGCCGAGCATCTCGAAAAGCGTGTGGTGGTAGGTGTCGAAGCCGACATCCTCCAGGTCGTTGTGCTTGCCGCCGGCGCGGATGCACTTCTGCGTATCGGCAGCGCGGGTGTCGCGGGCCGGCCGGGCTCCGGCCCACTTCGAGACGTCAGCCATGCGGTCGCCGAGGAAGATCGGGACGAACTGGTTCATCCCGGCGTTCGTGAACAGGAGGCCCGGCGAATCGGGCAGCAGCGACGAGGACGGGACAATGGTGTGTCCCTGGCGGGCGAAGGCGTCGAGGAACGACTGGCGGATCTGCGCGGACGTCATGGTCGGTCGGGGTCGGTCGTGGAACTCAGTTCAGAGGTTACGCATGATCGCGTCCGCCATCTCGCGGGTGCCGACGCGGGGGCGGCCGAAGGCGATGTCGCCGGTGCGGACCCCGTCGACGGTGACGGTCTTGCGAACGGCCGCCTCGATGCGGTTGGCCAAGGCGTCGAGGCCGAAGCTGTAGCGGAGCATCAGCGCCGCGGAGAGGATCTGGGCGCACGGATTGGCCACACCCTGCCCAGCGATGTCGGGCGCGGTGCCGCCGGCGGGCTCGTAGAGTCCGAACGGGCGGCCATGGGAATTGGAGCCGACGCCGAGAGACGCGCTGCTCATCATGCCGAGCGAGCCGCAGATCACCGCCATCTCGTCGGACAGGATGTCACCGAACATGTTTTCGGTGAAGAGCACATCGAACTGGTTGGGATCACGCGCGAGCTGCATCGCCGCGTTGTCGACGTACATGTGGGTGAGCGCGAGATCGGGATGCTTCCGCGCGAAGTACTCGGTCACCGTGCGGCGCCAGAGGACGGATGTCTCGAGCACATTGGCCTTGTCGACGGAGCATACCCGACGCCCGCGCGAGCGGGCGGTGACGGCGGCGACCTCCGCGATGCGCTCAATTTCCGAGGTCTTGTAGACCATCGTATCGATCGCCTGCTGCTCGCCATTCTCAAGCGTGGTCGTGGTCTTCGGCTGGCCGAAGTAGATGCCACCGGTGAGCTCGCGGATGCAGACGATATCGATGCCGTTCGGGATGCGCTCGGCCTTGAGCGGGGACGCGTCCACGAGGTCCTTGTACAGCAGGCCGGGGCGGATGTTGGCGAAGAGGCTGAAGGCCTTGCGCAACGGCAAGAGCGCCGCGCGCTCAGGCTGCTCCTTCGGGGGCAGCTTCTCCCACTTGGGGCCACCGACCGAGCCGAACAGGATCGCGTCGCTGCGCCGGCAGAGCTCGAGGGTGCTATCGGGCAGCGCCTTGCCATGGCGGTCGATGCCCGCCCCACCGACATCGGCGATGGCGTACGAAAGGGTCAGGCCCTCCTTGGCGGCAATGTAGTCGAGAACGCGGAGCGCCTCGGTCATGACCTCGGGCCCGATGTAGTCTCCGGGAAGAACGGCAAAGGTGAGCGTCGGCATGGAAACCGGGAAGGATGGTCCCTTCCCCCATCAGGTGGCAAGAGGCGAGTGCACGCCTCCGGCGGGCGACCGTCCCCAACGGACTCAGGCGCTGACGGACGGGCGCCAGTCGATCAGCTCCAGCTGGAGCAGACGGCGATCGTTGAAATGGTTCCAGGCGAGCTCCACCGCGAGGTCCAGCGGCACCCCCACGGGAGGCATCCGTCGGGCCATCTTCCATGCCACTCCGTAAAGCCGCCGCCCTCGACCGTCCTCGACGACGAACCGGAAATGCTGCTCCTTGAAAACCTCCGGCCGCTGCCGCAGCACGACGCCGCGGACACCGAACACCGGCTCGGGATTGCCCTGCCCGAAGGGATGCAGCGACTCGAGCTCCTCCATCAGGGAATCCCGGATCTGCTCTGGCGGGATCCAAGCGGCCACGGTAAGTGACGACTCCCCGCGCGAACCACCCAATTGCGCCTCAACGGCTGCCTCGAAGCGGACACGGAACGACTCCACCTGGCTCTTGGCCACCGACACGCCGACGGCCATCGGATGACCGCCCCAGCTATTCAGGCCATCGGCACACGACGCCAGGACCTCGACAAGGTTCACTCCATCGACGCTGCGGCCCGAACCCTTGGCAAACTCTCCTTCGTTACCGAGCACCACGCACGGGCGGTGGTACTTGCGGCTGACCCGTCCCGCGACGATCCCAACCACCCCGGGATGCCACGAGTCACCGTAGAGCACGATGGCCGGACGATCAATGTACTGGGACTCAACGATTCGTTCGGCCTCATCCGTGATGAGGCGCTCAATCTCCTGTCGCTCCCGGTTGAAGGCATCGAGCTGACGCGCGGTCTCCACGCAGAACGTCCGGTCTTCGCTGAGGAGCAGTTCCACGGAAAGGGACGCATCCGCGAGTCGGCCCGACGCGTTGATCCGAGGTCCGAGGCGAAATGAGATATCCACCGGCTGGAGTCCATTCTCGGGGCGCACGCCGGCTACTTCCATCAGCGCGCGCAGGCCCGGCCGCCTCGTCTCCTCCAGCGTGCGCAGCCCGTAACGCGCGAGGATTCGGTTCTCCCCGTGCAGCGGCACGAGATCCGCGATCGTCCCCATGGCCACCAAATCCAGGTAATCGCGCAGCTTGATCGCTCCCGCCACCGGGTCGTTCTCCGAGCGCAGCAGCTTGAGGAGCCCATGCGCCAGCTTGAACACGAGCCCGACGGTGCACAGATGCCGCCATGGTTCATCGTCCGGACGGTCGTAGACGTGCGGGTTAACGAGGAGCCCGCCCGGAAGTGGACCCGACTTCGAGCGATGGTGATCCACTACGAGAACATCGACGCCACGCGACTCGAGGTAAGCGACCTCCTCCTGAGAATTGGTCCCGCAGTCCAGCGCAACGAAAAGCTTGGGGACGCCCTGCTCGAGAGCGCGATCAATTGCGCTGCGTGAAAGACCGTAGCCATCTTCCATCCGCCGCGGTACGACGAAGCGAGGACTCAGGCCGAAGCGCCGCAGGACACTCACCAGCAACGCGGTGCTGCTGACTCCATCGACGTCATAGTCGCCAAGTACGACGACCTCTTCGCGCCCCACGATCGCCTGCCGCAACCGACGCGCTGCCGCGTCAAGTTGATCGAGGCGGAACGGATCCGCCAGCTCCGCGAGCGTCGGGCGCAGGAACCGCGCCGCCGCTGCGGGGTCGCTAAAACCCGCACGCAGGAGCAATTCGGCAATCACCGGGCTGACCTCGGCCTCGCGGCTGAGCTCGGCGACGGCTTCCGGTCGCAACGGCGTGTAGATCCAGCGCATGGCGTTCCTCGGGAGAGACTCTGCGGCGCGGTGCGACGGGCGTCGAGAACCAGCGGCCGAGGTCGAGCGGTCAAGGACCGCTCGACACGGTACCCAAGGCTAGTCCGAGGCCTTGCTCGAACCCGTCCACTCGTACGTCGGCTTCACATCCTCGTGCTTCTCGACGTGCTTCCGGTCGCCCTTGTGCCACCAGTAGAAGATCGGGCTGGCGATGAAGAGGGACGAGAAGGTGCCGGTGATGACGCCGATCAGGAGCGTGAAGGCGATATCGTTCACCTCGCCGGTGGTCACGATCAGGAGCGTGATCGCGGTCAGCAACGTGGTGCCGCCGGTGATGATCGTACGCGACAGCGTGAGGTTGAGCGCGCGGTTGATGACGTTCGCGAGGCTCAGGTTCGGATTGAGCTTCAATTCCTCACGAATGCGGTCGAACACGACGATGGTGTCGTTGATCGAGTAACCCGCGATCAGCAGGATGGCCGCCACCATCGACGCGTTGAACTCGCGATCGAAGAGGACGAAGATGCCAATGGTCATGAGCAAGTCGTGCACGGTGCTGACCACCGCGCCCATGCCGTAGCCGATTTCGAAACGGAATGCGACGTAGGCCAGAATGAGCACCAAGGCCCAGAACACCGACTGGAGGGCATTCCACTGGATCTCCTCGCCGACGGAGGCACCGATTCGGTTCTCACCCACGACCTGGAACTTCGCCTGCGGAAGCGCCTTCTGCAGCGCCTCGACCAGTGGCTTGCCGCGATCGAAGTCGGCCGTGACCTTGAGCACCTGCAGGTCGCTCCCCACTTGGGAAAGATAGCTGAAGCCTGCTTCCGGATAACCGGCTTTCTCCGCCGCATTGCGCAGCGAAGCCGTCTCCACGCGCTGCGCGTAGCTCAGCGTCACTGAGTCACCGCCGGTGAAGTCGATGCCGTAGATGTCACGACCCTTGACGAAGACCACCCCGATGCCGATGACGACGACGATCCACGAGCCGATGAAGGCAGGACGGGCGTATTTCAGGAAGTCATAGCTGGTGTTCTGCAGCACCGAGAACATCGGCATGCGCTTGATCACGCCGGGGAGGATCAGCGCCTCCATGAGAAGCTTGGACACCACGACGGCGGCAAACATCGTCGTGAAGATACCGATCGCGAGGGTCATGCCGAAGCCCTTCACCGGACCGGTGCCCAGCGCGATCATGATCGCGGCCACGATGAGCGTCGTGAGGTTGGAGTCGATGATGGCACTCCATGCCTTTTCGAAACCAGCTTCCAAAGCCGCGGGCAGGGACTTCCCTACCCTGAGCTCTTCACGCATGCGCTCAAAAATCAGGATGTTGGAGTCCACCGACATTGCCAAGGTCAGCACGATACCGGCGATGCCCGGCAGCGAAAGCGTTGCGCCGAACTCGGAAAGTACGCCCAGCGTCACGAGCACGTTGACCGCCATACCGACCGCCGCGACGAGGCCGCCGACCGTGTAGAAAAACACCACGAAGCCGAGCGTGAGCAGCGTGCTGATGATGAACGCGACCTTGCCGCTGGCCACCGCGTCCTCGGCGAGAGTCGGTCCAACCTCGAACTGTTCCTTCACCTGCAGGGGAAGGTCGAGCGGGTTATTGAGCACGTTCGCGAGGTCGAAGGCCTCACGCTGCGTGAAGCTGCCGGAAATCTCCGCGGAATCGCTGTTGATCTCCTCGCGGACGGTGGGCGCCGAGTAGAGCTTGCCATCGAGCACGATCGCCAG
>CAIOYO010000273.1 GCA_903862595.1 uncultured Opitutaceae bacterium
GCCCGAATCGCCGGCGCGCAGCGGACCGCGGAACGCTTGCGGGACATTTTGCGTTCGCCGACGGATGCTGGAGCAGCGCGCTGGGTGAGCCGGCAGCTGCAACGCTAGGCGGCTCTCCTCCGATCGCTAGCGCGGTTCGATGCGACCGCTGGCCTGCGGTGCGACCTGGCGCCAGATCGAGTCGGCCCGCTCACCGACGAGAGCGAGCGCCTTGGCGACCTCGGCCTCACGGGCGGCGCGATTGTGCTCCGCGATCCGCGCGAGGTCGTCGAGGTTGTAGACGAACGCGTTCTCGAGCGTGGCAACGTCGGGTTCGACGTCGCGCGGCAGCGCGAGATCGATGAAGAAAAGCGGATGGGCTGGGCGGCGGCGGAGCGCGGTCGCCACGGCTTCGTGCGTGATCACGGCGTGCGGAGCCGCGGTGGAGCAGACGAGGATATCGAATTCATGCAGCCGCTGACCGACCTGCTCGAATGGCAGGGCCACCGCGCCGAACTCGGTCGCCAGCTCCAAGGCACGCGCGAGCGTACGGCTGGCGACGGTGAGGGAGCCCGCGCCGCGGCTCTGGAAGGCGCGTGCCGTCTTTTCGCCGATGTCTCCCGCACCCAGCAGCATGACGCGGGTAGCGCTCAGGTCGCCGAAGATGGTGCCGGCGAGCTCGACCGCGACATTGGCCACGCTCACCTGGCCGACCGTGATCGCGGTCTGCGTGCGCACGTGCTTCGCGCTCTGGAAGGCCTTCTGAAAAACACGGTTCAGGACCGGACCGACGCTACGGCGCTGCTGGGCGCCCTCGTACGCGCTCTTCACCTGACCGAAGATCTCGTTCTCTCCGAGCATCTGGGACTCGAGACCGCTGGCCACCGCGACGAGGTGCCGGATGGCGTCCGACCCATCGGCGAGGCGCCGGATCGTCGCAAACGTGGCAGGATCGAGCCCTGAAAGCCGGCAGAACTCCTGCTCCAGCGCGGCGACGGCATTCGCATCGGTGGCTACCCCGTAGAGTTCCACGCGGTTGCAAGTATTGACTACCGCAAGCTCCCGCAGACCGGCGAGGCGGCTCGCTGCATCGTGAAGCTGCGCCAGCTTCTCCGGCGTCAGCGCCAATCGTTCGCGCAGGTCGATCGGCGTGGTCTGGTGGCTGGCGCCGACGACGAACAGCGCCGGCGAGACATCGGGCGAACTCACGGCTGTTGCGAAGGGACGCTGGCCGGACCCGAAACCGGGCGGCGCGGCGTGATCAACGAGAGGGACAGCAGGGCGACCGCAAAGAGGACGATGCACGCCTTGGCCAGTCGCTTGCCCTGGAGACGCCCCCGCAGCCGCAGCGTCAGCGCGACGGCATAGGCGATCCAGATCGAGGCGGTGACGGCGATCTTCACCGGGTTGACGCCGCCCGGGTTGCGCATCCACCAGGACGCACCGACGAGCAGTGACGTCGCGAGCAGCACCACGCCGGTGATCAGGAGGCGGTGGCCGATCTGATCCAAGTCAACGATGGAAGGAAGGAACGCGAAGGTGCCATCAAGCCGCTTGTTCTTCAGCGAGAAATGGCGGAGCAGAAAGAGAATCGACGTGAGCGAGAGCAGGCCAAAGACCCCGTAGCTGAAGAGAGCAAGAGCGGCATGGAATTCGATCCACGCGTTGCCGCCGAACACGTTGATGCGGTGCTCGGCGTCCCAGGCGGGCACCGACAGCGAGAGCAGGGTCAGGGCGGCCGACAGCATCGACGTGAAGTAGCCGAGCAAGCTGATGCGGAACGTGGTGCCGACGACGAGGTAGAGGCTCGTGGCCGACCACGCGGTGAACTGGAAAATCTCGAACTGGTTGCCGAGCGGGCAACCGCGCACCTCGACTCCGCGCAGGTACAGGGCGTACGTGTGCAGCATGTAGCCGACGACCACGATTGCGTTCATGATGCCGCGCGAATGCGCGCGGCGGCGCAGCACGGCGGACGTGCCGAGCGCGAGGCCCGCGAAGTAGCAGGCACCGGCGAGCCAGAACCAGAAGCGATCGATCGATGGATCCATCCGAAGACTAACGCTGCCGACTTCGTGGGCCTCGCGCAAGGCTGAGCCAGCGCGGGGGCTCTCACCGGCGCGTCGCCCCAGTTCTGCCCATCAGAGGTGGCCCGCGGAACGGAAGCTGTAGAACCCCAGACCGGCGGGATCGAGCCCGCGCCGACCAAGGATGACGTGGTCGAGCAGCGGAATATCCAACGCCCCGGCTGCCTCGCGCAGGCTCCGGGTCACACGGATGTCCTGCGCACTCGGGCTGGGATCTCCGCTCGGGTGGTTGTGCGCGCAGATGATGCTGGAGGCACCTTCGCGGACCGCCTCCCGAAACACCTCCCGCGGGTGCACGAGCGTGCTGGAGGCGGTTCCGGATGTGGCTTCTACCCGCTTGAGCAGTCGCCCTTTGCGGTTCAGGCAAAGGACCCAGAACTTTTCCACCTCGAGGCCGACCGCGAAGGGACTCAGGTAGGCGGAGACGCTTTCCGCGTGATCGAGCAGTGGGGTGGCGATCGCCTCCTGACTGAGCACCCGCCGAGCGATCTCCATCACGGCGGCCAATTGCGTGGCCTTGACCGCGCCGATCCCCTTGCTCCGCCGAAAGCGGGCGGGCGACCAACTCAGCAGGCCGCCCAGAGACCCCGCCTCCTGCAAGAGCCGATTGGCCAGCGTGATCACATCCAGCCCTCGCGTCCCGCTCCGCAGCAGCAGCGCCACCAACTCGGCATCGCTCAGAGCAGCCGGCCCAGCCGCCAGAAGGCGCTCCTGCGGGCGCTCCTGGGGAGCCGTTTCGCGCAGCCGGTTGGGAAGAGCCGAAAAATCCATACTCGAAAGATAAAAGCAATCGAGTTGCTTTCAGTCGAGCTTGTAAACCGAGACGGTCCGCATGTACTGCGCCCCCATGTCTTCGCTTCGCGTGGTGGTCTGGGGTGAGAACGTCCATGAGCAGCGCCATCCCAAGGTGGCCGCCGTTTATCCGCGAGGGATGCACGAGGCGATCGCCGAGGCGATCCGGGAAGGCGCGCCTGAGGCCAGTGTGGAGACGGCGACGCTCCAGGAACCGGAGCACGGGCTCTCCGCGGAGCGGTTGGCGCGGACGGATGTCCTGACGTGGTGGGGTCACATGGCGCACGGCGAGGTCGCCGATGCGGTCGTCGACCGCATCCAGCAGCGAGTGCTGGAGGGCATGGGCCTGATCGTCCTGCACTCCGGACATTACGCGAAGATCTTCCGCCGTCTGCTGGGGACGACCGCCTCGCTGCAGTGGCGGGAAGCGGGGGAGCGCGAGCGGCTCTGGGTCTGCAATCCAGGCCACCCGATCGCTGCCGGCCTTGGGCCGTACTTCGAGTTGCCGCAGGAGGAAATGTATGGCGAGCCCTTCGTCATTCCGACGCCCGACGAGCAGGTTTTCCTGTCGTGGTTCGAGGGCGGCGAAGTGTTCCGGAGCGGTTGCACGTGGCGCCGTGGGAATGGGAAAATCTTCTACTTTCGTCCTGGCCACGAAACGTATCCGACTTATCACGACGCAAACGTGCGTCGGGTGCTGGCGAACGCCGCACGCTGGGCGGCTCCGCAGGGCCGCTGGACCGACGTGCATCTCTCGCCGAACGCCAAGACGCACCCGGAGCCGATCCGTGGTGCTGCGGGCGGCTAAGCCAGCGCCGTCGAAGCGGCGGGCGCCGCCGATTCGCTCGGGCCGACCCGCTTCAGGGATGCGACCGTTCCCGATGCGGCGTTCGCACGGTGCTCAAGCCGGGCGAGGGCCGGTCGAGGGCTGGGCCGGGCGGCCGGTCTTCGCCGACTCGTAGAGGGCGAGCACGAGCGCGACGGCCTTGCGGGCCTCGGGACCATCGACTTCGAGGGAGGTGCCGGAGCGGATTGCTTCAACGAGGTTTGCGATCTGCTTCTGGTGGCCGAGGTGGCTGATGCCGCTGGGCGAACTGGCCCCGGAACCCATCTGGGTGGCGGTGGCGCCCTGCCGGATCGTTTCGTCCTCCGGCGCAGCTTCGCGGAAGTCCCAGCGGGTGATGCGGTCATCCTCGAGCACGATCGACCCGTTCTCGCCACAGAGCTCAAGGCGGCGCGACCAACCGGGGTATGCGGCGGTCGAAGCCTCGATCACTCCCAGCGCTCCGTTCCCGAACCGCAGCGTGGCCGCCGCCGTGTCCTCCGCTTCGATGCCGGTGTGCACGCGACGGGTTGTCCAGGCGAAGACGTCCGTCGGTACGCCGGCGAACCATTGGAGTAGATCAATGGCGTGGATCGCCTGATTGATCAGCGCCCCGCCGCCGTCGAGCGCCAGCGTGCCGTGCCAGCTCTGGTGGTAATAGGCGGCCGCGCGCACCCACTTGACGTAGGCACTGGCGAGGACGAGGCGTCCGAAGCGCCCCGCGTCCAAGGCGCGTTTCACCGTGCGTGCGCCTTCGCCGTAGCGGGCCTGAAAGATTGGCAGCAGATGCACGCCCGCCGCTTGGCTGGCCGCGAGCAACGCGTCCATCCGCTCCAGCGTCACCTCGATCGGCTTCTCGACCACCACATGGCGTCCGGCGCGCATGGCCGTCAGCGCGGGCTCCAAATGAGCGCCGCTCGGGGTGGTCACGCAGATAACCTGGATGTCGTCGCGGGCGACGAGGTCCTCGACCCGATCCGTCGTGAACGCCACGCCGTGCTTCTCGGCAAAGGCCTTGGTGGTCGCCGCCGACCGGCCGCACACGCCCTTGACCGAGCAACCGGGAATGGCCGCGATTGCGCGCGCGTGGAAGTCGGCGATCATGCCGGGGCCAACGATGCCGAAGCCGATCGAGGTGGGGGAGGTGGAAGAGGTCATGGGGTCAGGAAAAGGAGGTTGGGGGATACCAGCGCGCCGGCGGGGAGGGCGCAAGCCGGGGAGGACGGCTCGACAGGCGGCGGACAGGCGTCACACTCGCCGCATGCCCTCCACCTACGAACGCATCCGCGCCGACATCATCGCGGCAATGAAGGCCCGGGACACCAAGACGGCGACGATCCTCCGCACCTGCGATGCCGCCATCCAGCGTGCCTCGATGGATCAAGGCAAGCCCATCGACGAGGGGTTGGTGATGACGACCCTGCGCAAGGCCGTGAAGAACCTCTCCGACGCCCGCGACGAGTTCGCCAAGGCTGGCCGCACGGATTTGGTCGACGCCAACTCGACCGAGATCACGCTCCTCGAGGCTTACCTACCGAAGGGACTCGATGCCGCCCAGACGGAGGCGTTGGTGGCGGAGGTCCTGCTTGCGACCGGGGCAACGACCAAGAAGGACATGGGCCGGGTGATGGGTGCGCTCAAGCAGCACCCGAGTGCCGGGCAACTGGACTTCGCCGTGGTCAGCCGCCTGCTGCAGTCGAAGCTCGCGTAGCGTGGTCGCTTTTTCCGGGCGCCCGCGTCGCGTCCGTCGTGGCCGCGGACGGCGCGCTGAAGTGCTCGCATGGCGCCGCGGTTGATGCCATGCACGCAGCTTCCCCTGTCGCCATGCCTGAGCTCGCCCGAGACACCCTGCAGTCCGCCTTCGCCGGGCAGCCGTTGTTCGAGGCCAAGTCATGGCGGCTGGCTCCCGGGGCCTGGCCGCTGAGTCCGGCGCAGGTCCGCGAGCTGGAGGGCATCGGCGCGGCCTGCGTGGAATTCCATCAGGCGCTGGAGACCCTTTACCTGCGCTCCGTGGCCGGCCGGAACCTCCTGCGCAACAAGCCGCTGCTCGCCCCGTGGGTCGCCGAGTACCTCGACCGCGGAAAGCCGCCGGAACTCCTCGCGCACGCCCGCGATGCCCGCAACCGCGGGTCCCTGCCGACGGTGCTGCGTCCCGACCTCCTGCTCACGGCCGAGGGGTTTGTCATGACCGAGCTCGACTCGGTGCCCGGCGGCATCGGGCTGACCGCGTTCCTGAATCGGATGTATTCGTCAGGTGGTGACGCCGCGGTGATCGGTTCGGGCGATGCGATGGTTCGGCTTTTCCACGCCGGTCTGGCGGCGCTGAAGCCCGACCTGCGCAACCCCCTGATCGCCTTGGTGGTGTCCGATGAGGCGGCGACGTACCGGCCGGAGATGCACTGGCTGGCGCAGCAACTGCAGTTGCAGGGCAAGCGCGTCTTCTGCCTGCGTCCGGATGAACTCTTTCCCTTGGGTTCGACCCTGTGCTTCGACCTCGAGGGAAATCCGGAGAAGATCGACATCGTCTATCGCTTCTTTGAGCTCTTCGACCTCGGCAACATCCCGGCGGCGGAGCACCTGTTGGAAGCATGGCGCGCGGGCGAGGTGGCGGTGGCGCCGCCGCTGCGTCCGTTCCAAGAGGAGAAATTGGCCTTTGGGCTCTTCCACCATCATCGCCTGGCGGATTTCTGGGCCGAGACCCTGTCGCGGACGGCGCTCGAGACCCTGCGGCGGCTGATTCCGGCGACCTGGATCATGGATGCGGCGCCGCTCCCGCCGGGTGCGATTCTGGACGGGCCGAAGGTGGGCGGACGGGCCCTGACCGACTGGCGACAACTCTCGGCTGCCTCCCAGCGGGAGCGCGAGCTGATCGTGAAGATTTCTGGTTTCCACGAGACGGCATGGGGCGCCCGGGGGGTGACCCTGGGGAGCGATTCATCTCGGGAGGAATGGCAGGCGGCGATCGAGGCGGCGGTGGCGGCAGCGCCACACAACCTCCACCTCGTGCAAGAGTACCGCAAACCCCAGCGGGTGGCGCACCGCCTCTACGCGGACGCTGCACCCTACGCCGCGGCTGAGGAACATGGGCGACTGCGCCTTTGCCCGTACTACTTCGTGCAGGGCGGAGGCGTGCAACTGGGAGGCGCGCTGGCCACCTTCTGCCCGCCGGACAAGAAGATCATCCACGGCATGCAGGACGCGGCGCTGCTGCCCTGTCGCCGGACTGCGGACGCGTGAGGCGCCGGCTCGGCTTCTCCCTCGGAGAATTGGTTTGCGGGCCCCCCGGCGAGGCCGCTTAGCTCGACGGCGACCACGCCCATGCATCGCACCCATCATTGTGCCCAACTCACGCCTGCCGAACTCGGAGCAACCGTTTCGTTGCTTGGCTGGGTGGACTCTGTCCGCGACCACGGCGGCATCCTCTTCGTCGACCTGCGTGACCGCAAGGGCATCACCCAGGTAAAGTTTGACCCGCAGGTGAACGCCGGGCTCGGTCAGCAGGCGGCGCACCTCAAGCCGGAGTCGGTGATCGGGGTGACCGGGAAGGTCGCAGCCCGCCCGGCCGGTACGGTGAATCCTTCGCTCCCGACCGGTGGCATCGAAATCGAGGCGACCGAGCTGACGATCCATAACGTCTCCGAGACGCCCCCGTTCCCGCTCGATGACGCGGGGGGTGACAAGGTGAACGAGGACCTGCGCCTCACGTACCGTTATCTCGACCTCCGCCGCCCGAAGATGCGGCGCAACCTGCAGGTGCGCCACCGCGCGACCAAGGCGATCCGCGATTACTTCGACAGCCGCGAGTTCATCGAGGTGGAGACGCCCGCCCTGTTCAAGAGCACGCCGGAGGGCGCCCGCGAGTACCTCGTGCCGTCGCGCATTCACCCGGGGCAGTTCTACGCGCTTTCGCAGTCCCCGCAGCAGTTCAAGCAGATCCTGATGGTCGCGGGCGTGGAGCGCTACTTCCAGATCGCGCGCTGCTTCCGCGACGAGGATCTCCGGGCCGACCGGCAGATGGAGTTCACGCAGGTGGACGTGGAGGCCTCTTTCATCACCCGCGAGGATGTCTACGCCCTGTTTGAGGGCATGCTGCAGCGCGTGTGGAAGGAAGTGCTCGGCGTGGACCTACCCGCGCCGTTCCCGCGCATGGCGTTCGTCGACGCCATGAACCGCTACGGCGTGGACAAGCCCGACGTCCGCTTCGCGATGGAGCTGGTCGACTTTACGGATTTGTTCCGCAACTCCGCCTTCAAGGTGTTCCAGGCTACCGCCGCCGGCGGCGGCGTCATCAAGGCGCTGAATGCGAAGGGTCTTTCCGACCTGACCCAAGGAGAGCTGAAGAGCCTCGAAGAGGTCGCGAAGTCCCTGGGTGCGAAGGGCCTCGCCTTCATCAAGGTTGAGCAGGGCGAGTGGAAGTCGCCGATCGTGAAGTTCTTCTCCGACGCCGAGAAGCAGGCGCTCACCGAAAAGCTGGGTGTTGCCGAAGGTGACATGATTTTCTTCGCGGCCGCTCCCTGGGAGAAGGCCTGCGCGATCCTTGGCCGCATCCGTCTCGAGGCCGCCGCCCTGCTGCAGAAACGCGGCAAGCTGACGATCCGGCACGACGACTGGAAGTTCCTCTGGGTGGTCGATTTCCCGCTGATGAGCTACGACGAGGCGGAGAACCGCTACGCCGCGACGCATCACCCGTTCACGGCTCCGGTTCCCGAGGATGCTGCGTTGCTCGATTCCGACCCGAAGGCCGTCCGTGGCCAGCACTACGATGTCGTCCTCAACGGCATGGAGCTGGGAGGCGGCTCGATCCGCATCCACCAGCCGGCCCTGCAGAAGAAGGTCTTCGAGGACGTACTCAAGATCCCGGCCGACGTCGTGGAGAGCCGCTTCGGCTACATGCTCAAGGCCTTCACCTACGGCGCCCCGCCCCACGGTGGCATCGCCTTTGGCCTCGACCGCATGGTGGCGCTGCTCTGCGGCACGACCAGCATCCGCGATGTGATCGCCTTCCCGAAGACGCAGAAGGGGCAGGACCTCATGGCCCAGAGCCCCACGCCCGTCACTCCGAAGCAGCTCAAGGAGCTGCATATTCAGACCGTCATTCCGGAGTAAGATCAGCGTCCGGTACTCGGTCTTCGCGGGGGCTCCGATCAGGTCGGGTACGCGCGTATCCGCTTCCGGGGTTTGGCGGGGTCGTGGAGACCGGCTGCGCTTCCCGGGGGCAGGGGCGCGACTAGGCTTGCTCCGGTGGCCGGAGGGGAGCTAGGCTGCGCGCGAATCCTCAACCCTGTCATCGCATGAAACTCATCATCGCCATCATCAAGCCGTTCAAGCTGGAGGAAGTGAAGGAAGGCCTGTCGGCCATTGGCATCGAGGGCATGACTGTGACCGAGGTGAAGGGCTTCGGCCGCCAGAAGGGCCATACCGAGATTTATCGCGGCAGCGAGTACACGGTGGATTTCCTGCCGAAGGTGAAGCTGGAGATCGTCGTGACTGACGAGCTGGTCGCGAAGACCGTCGAGGCGATCGTCAAGTCCGCGAAGACCGGTAAGATCGGCGACGGCAAGGTGTTCGTGGTGGCGCTGGAGGAAGCGATCCGCATCCGCACCGACGAGCGGGGCGACGCCGCAATCTGACGGCAGATTGGTTGCCGTCGGGCGCAGAAAAGGCGCGGGTGCCGGAGCACCGCGCGCCCGAGTTGGAAACCACGAGGCGACGCGAGTCGCCTCTTTTGTTAGGCGCGTTTCGCCGGAAGCGCGCGCGTCCGGATCTCGGTGACCAGGCTATCGAGGAACGCCGCAGCGGGCTTTACACCCTCGTCGCCGCGGGCGCGGGAGCGCACGCTGACCGAGGCGGCCTCGGCTTCCTTGGCCCCGATGACGAGGGTGTAGGGCACCTTGTCGAGTTCGGCGCGGCGCACCTTGGCCCCGAGCTTGTCGCTGTGCTCGTCGACCGACGCGCGGATACCGGCGGCCTTGAACTGCGCCAGCAGATCCCGGGCGTAATCGATGACCTTGTCGCTGATCGGCACGATGCGTGCCTGCTCGGGGGCGAGCCAGGCCGGGAAGTCGCCGCCGAAGTGCTCGATGAGCACGCCGCAGAAACGCTCCATCGAGCCGAACGGGGCGCGGTGGATCATCACCGGGCGGTGCGGCTGGTTGTCGGGTCCGATGTACGAGAGATCGAAGCGGACGGGCAGGTTGTAGTCGACCTGCACGGTCCCGAGCTGCCATTCGCGGCCGATCACGTCCTTCACCACGAAGTCGATCTTCGGTCCGTAGAAGGCGGCCTCACCCGGTTCCTCGGTGAACGGCACGCCCAGTGTCTTGGCCGCCTCGCGGCAGGCGGCCTCGGCCTTGTCCCAGTTCTCGGCCGTGCCGGTGTACTTGTTGGAATCTGGGTCGCGGAGGCCCACGCGCACGCGGTAGTCGCTCATGCCGAGGGTGGTGAGCACGACCTTCACGAGGGACAGGCAGCCGAGGACCTCGGCGGGGACCTGGCTTTCCGTGCAGAATAAGTGCGCATCATCCTGCGTGAAGCCGCGGACGCGGGTCATGCCGTTGAGCTCGCCGCTCTGTTCCCAGCGGTAGACCGTACCGAACTCCGCCAGTCGGACCGGGAGGTCGCGGTAGCTGTGCGGCTGGGAGGCGAAGATCTTGATGTGGTGCGGGCAATTCATCGGCTTCAACATGAAGCCGTCGAGCAGGCGATCCGCATCGAGCACGCGGTCCTGCGAGATGATTTCGCGACCGGCCCGGCGATTGACGTCCTCGCGGAGCTTGGCCGAGACGCCGTCGAGCCGCGCCACCATGTCGGCGCACGAGCAGCCCTCGCGCACGATCGCGGCGAGCGACTCATTCTCCACGACGGGCGTGAACTGCGATTCCTTGTAGTACGGGAAATGGCCCGAGGTCTTGTAGAGCTCGAGCTTACCGATGTGCGGCGTGAAAACCTGATGGTAGCCCTGCTTGCGCAGTTCCTCGCCGATGAAGGTCTGGAGTTCCTGGCGGATGATCGAGCCGTTGGGCGTCCAAAGGATGAGTCCTTGGCCGACGTCCTCGTCGATGACGAAGAGGCGCAGGTCCTTGCCGAGCTTGCGGTGGTCGCGGGCCTTGGCCTGTTCGAGTCGCTCGAGGTGCTGTTCGAGCTCCTCGCGGTTCGGGAAAGCGGTGCCGTAGATGCGCTGCAACTGCTTGTTGCGCTCGTCGCCGCGGTGGTAGGCTCCGGCGATCGAGAGGAGCTTGAAGGCCTTCACCTTGGACGAGTAGCGCACGTGGGTGCCGGCGCACAAGTCCATGAATTCGCCGTTCTGGTAGAACGAAATCTTCTCGCCCTCCGGGATGTCCGCGAGACGGCCGAGCTTGTAGCGTTCCTGGCCGCGCTGGCGGATGATGTCGATGGCCTCCTCCCGCGAGACCTCGCGGCGGGTGAACGGCTGGTTCTCGTCCACGACTTTCTTCATTTCCGCCTCGATGCGGGTGAGGTCGTCCTGGGTCAGCTTGTGATCGAGGTCGACGTCGTAGTAGAAGCCGGTGTCGGTGGGTGGCCCGATGTCCAGCTTGGCGTCCGGGAAAATGCGGAGCAGGGCCGTCGCGAGGATATGCGAGGCGGAGTGGCGGAGTTCCTCGAGGGGGGACATCGACATGAGAGAGGGGAGGTTGGGGTCAGCGTTTGCTGGGTTCGAGGGAAAACCCGTCCTTGCGGTCGAGCATGGTCCAGCCGGCTTGGGCGATTTCCGCACGCAGGGCGTCGGCCCGGGCGAAGTCGCGAGCGGCCTTGGCGGCCCAGCGCTGGTCGGCCAGCGCGCGGACCGCTTCTGGCGCCTCAACCACCGCGGTCGGGGTGGTGCGCAGATCGAAGCCGAAAAGGCTCATCACCTCGGCGAAGCCGGCGGCGTCGACGCCTTGGGTGCCGCGGTTGACGACGGTGAACAGAGCGCCGAGGGCGGCCGGGGTGTTGAGGTCGTCCTCCAGAGCAGCGATCACTGGCGCGAGGGTGGCGGGATCCCCGCCGGTGGCGGGAAGGCTGGTGGCGTAGGCGCGCAGGTGCCCGAGCGCCTTCTCGGCGGCGTGGACCGACTCGAGGGTGAAGTTGAGCTGCTTGCGCGGATGGCCGGAGAGGAGCGCGTAGCGCACCGCCACGGGGGAGAAGCCCTTCGCAGTCAGGTCATCGAGCGTGTAGAGGTTGCCGAGGCTCTTGCTCATTTTCTTCCCGTCCACGAGCAGGTGCTCACTGTGGTACCAGTGGAGGGTGAACGGCTGCTGGTTGCAGCACTGGCTCTGGGCTATCTCGTTCTCGTGATGCGGGAAGAGCAGGTCCACCCCGCCGGTGTGAAGGTCGATGGTGTCGCCGAGATGCTTCTTGCTCATCGCACTGCACTCGATGTGCCAGCCCGGGCGACCGGGGCCCCAGGGGCTTGGCCAGAACACATCGCCGTCATCGGGCTTGTGGCCCTTCCAGAGCGCGAAGTCGCTGCCGTCTTCCTTTTCGTCCGAGTCGGCGGTGGTTGCCTTGAGCGCCGAGCCGAGCTTCAGCTCGCGTTCCTTCAGCCGCGAGAGCGAGCCGTAGTCGTCGAACGAGGAAACCTTGAAATAGACGGAGCCGTCCTCGGTCCGGTACGCATGCGCACGGCGTTCGAGCGCGGCGATCATGTCGATCTGCTCGGGAATGTGACCGGTGGCGGTGGGCTCGACGTGCGGCGGGAGGCAGTTCAGGGCGGCGCAATCGCGGTGGAATTTTTCCGTCCACTGCCGCGTGACGTCCGCCAGCGGGCGGCGCTCCTCGCGGGCGCGGCGGATCGTCTTGTCGTCCACATCCGTGAGGTTGCGCACGTGCTTCACCCGGCCCGGGCCGAATTGTCGGTCAGCGAGGCGACGGATGAGGTCGTTGACCACGAAGGTCCGGAAGTTCCCGATGTGCGCCGGAGCATAGACGGTCGGTCCGCAGTTGTAGAAACGGAAGACCCCGTCCGCCTGGGCGGCGGTCAGCGGGCGCAGTTCGCGCCGGAGGGAATCGTAGAGGCGAAGGGCCATGCGTGGAAAAGGGAAAGATACCGGAGGGGAGACCTAGCAGGGGAGGGGGTGGGTGGGAAACGACAATTTCCATTCCCCTCCGGGGGCGGCGGCGTGACGAAACAGCCGGCGCCGGTGAGGGACCGCGCGGCCGGGAGGCGGCCGCGAAATCAGGCGCCGGCGCACGGCGTTCGCCGCACCTTGAGCGGGCGACAGTCCGTGAAAAAACGTGTGGCGACCTGGGCCATGGCGTGATTGGGTGGCAACAACGCGAATATGAGCGCCGACTTCAAGCTCGATCTCACCCACCGGCCCCGGCGTCTGCGCCGGACTGGCGCCCTCCGTAGCCTTGTCGAGGAGACGATCCTCACGCCTGCGGATTTCATTGCCCCGCTGTTCGTGGTGGAGGGTGACGGCGCGCCGGAGCCAATCCCGTCCATGCCTGGGGTCTCGCGCCTGAGCATCGCGGACTTGGTCGCGGAATGCCGCACGCTGTCTGGTCTGGGCGTTCCCGCCGTGGCGCTGTTTCCGAAGCTGGCGGATAGCCTCAAGGACGAGCGGGGAACCCGAGCGCTGGACACCACTGGGCTCATCATCCGGGCCGTCCACGCGGTCAAGGCTGCCGTCCCGCAGATCAGCGTGATGACCGACATCGCGCTTGATCCCTACACGACGCATGGCCACGACGGCCTTCTATTGCCGGATGGCGAGACCGTCGCGAACGACGAGACCGTGGGTGTCCTCACCCGCATGGCGGTGCTCCACGCCCAGGCCGGCGTCGACTTTGTGGCTCCGTCGGACATGATGGATGGCCGGGTGGGGGCGATCCGCCGGGCCATGGATGCCGCCGGGTGCACGCACACCGCGATCATGGCCTATTCGGCCAAGTTCGCTTCCGCCTATTACGGGCCCTTCCGCGATGCCGTGGGTAGCGCCAAGGCGGCGGGGACGCACTCGCTCGACAAGCGCGGCTATCAGGTCAGCCCGGCCAACCGGCGCGAGGCGCTGATCGAAGCCGCGTTGGACGAGGCGGAGGGCGCGGACGTGCTGATGGTCAAGCCGGCGGGTCCCTATCTCGACATCATCCGCGAGATTCGTAACGCCACCCAGCGTCCGGTCGCGGCGTATCAGGTCTCCGGCGAATACGCCCAGCTCAAGGCGGCAGCCGAGCGCGGGTGGTTGGACCTTGCCCGAACCCGTCGGGAATCGCTGCTCGCGATCAAGCGTGCGGGCGCGGACATGATCCTCACGTACTTCGCCAAGGAAATGGCGACGGAACTCGCCCTTTGAGGGCGGATGAAACGGTTGGCGCGAGTCGATTGTAATCGGCTCGCGCGGGTGCCGCGGAACGGAGCGAACGCCTCAGCGCCGGCGACGGCCGCGGGCTGGACGGTCGGACTCGTCTTCTTCGTCCTCGTCCTTGTCCTCGTCGTCCTTGTCGTCCTCGTCCTCGTCGTCCTCATCGTCTGACGACGTCTTCTTCTCTCCGTCTCCTTCCTCCTCCTTCTCTTCGTCTTCGTCCCACTTGAGGGATGAGTCGCCTTCGAGAGCCTTTTCATCCTCTTCGTCGATCTCGGGCAGGTCTTCGCCGTCGCCTTCTTCGACGCTCGGCTTTTCCTCACCCTCTTCCTCGCCTTCCCAGCCGGCGGGCGCGTAGTCGAGGATCGCGCACAATTCCTCGAACGAATGGATGGCCTTGCCCTCCATGAATTCGGCGTTCTGGTCCTCTCGGATCTCGTCCTCGACCTCATCGACGCTGAGCTTCTGCTCGAAGTCGAAGATGTCGTTGAGCATCTTGACGCGGCAGCGAGTGAGATGATCCAGCAGGTCGGCGAACGGACCGTTTTCCTCGTCGACGATGTCGGGCAGGGCGAAGAGCTTTTCCTCGGACTCGAAGATCGAATCCTTGACCCGCTTGAGCCGCACCTTGCCGCTACCGAGGTCCTTGTCGATGCGGAAGGGAATGAAGGCGGCCTCCATGATATCCTGATCGAAGCCGTAATCGCGGAGCGGTTCGACGGATTCGATCAGATGGGCGACTTGGCGGGGGTCGATGATGCTCAGACCGTCAACGTCCCAGCGCACGGGGTCGCTGACCTCATGGACCCACCAATTATGGTCGTCGCCGAGTCGGACGTTGCACCAGTCGAGAATGCCAGAGGATTTTGCCATGAGTGTGATCCCGCAGTGAGGGGAATTTCCGGAGCAAAAGCGCGGGGCTTGCTGTGAGTCAAACCGGGAAAGTGCTTTTTTTGTGGGCCGGATGGATCCCGGGGTGCTTGTTTTTGGTCCTGGGGGTTCCTAGCCTGCTCTTTCGTATGGATTTTTTCTACGAAAGGGTGCTTCGACCGTTGCTGTTTAAACTTGAGTCGGAGCGTGCCCACGAGTGGGGCGTGGAGGCGCTGGCGCTGTTGGGTCGGCTGGGGCCTTTACGGGCGCTGGCGGAGCGTGCTTCGCGGCTGGATCGCGACCTTTACGCTCCGGTCCGGGTCTTCGGACTGGAGTTTCCCAACCGCGTGGGACTGGCGGCGGGATTCGACAAGAATGCCCGGGCTTGGCCGGGGGCGGCCGCGCTAGGTTTCGGTCACGTCGAAATCGGTACCGTGACGGCGCTGGCCCAGCCGGGCAATCCGGCGCCGCGGATGTTCCGGTTTCCGGCGGAGGAAGCAGTGATCAATCGCATGGGCTTCAATAATGGAGGCGCCGAAGCGGTCGCCCGCACCTTGGCCAGTCAGCCGCAGCGCGGTCGCCGCTCGATCCCGCTGGGGATCAACCTCGGCAAGTCGAAGGTCACGGCGATCGAGCAGGCCCCGGCAGATTACCTCGCGAGCTTCGAGCGCCTCGCGCCTTTTGCGGACTATTTGGTGCTCAACGTATCCAGTCCGAACACTCCGGACCTCCGGAAACTGCAGGACGAAGATCGGCTCCGTGAGTTGCTGGCGGCGGTCACGGGTGCGAACCGCGCGGCGGCGGAGCGCCCGGGCGGGCGGCGCGTGCCGATTCTGTTGAAGATCGCCCCGGATTTGTCGTGGGCCCAGATCGACGCGGTGCTCGGGACGGTCGGGGAGTTCGGCCTCGACGGCTTGATCGCCACCAATACGACCCTCGCGCGGCCAGGCCGCTTTGCGCAGGTGAACGAAGCCGGCGGGCTCAGTGGCGCGCCCTTGCGCCGGCGCTCGACCGAGATCGTGCGCTACGTGGCGCTGCAGTCGCGCGGACGCCTCCCGATCATCGCGGTCGGCGGGATCAGCGACCCCGCCAGCGCGGCGGAGAAGCTCGATGCCGGAGCCACCTTGGTGCAGGTCTATTCAGGCCTCGTCTTTCGCGGACCCCGCTTGGCGACCGAGTTGGCGCGCGCGCTCGCGGAGCGAGATCGCCGCTGATCGAGTCCGGATCCACCCAATCCGCTCAGATCACCCAGTCCGGTGCGACCTCGCCACCGGCCTCGCGACTCTTGCGCGGGCGGATGATGGAGGCCTGATCGCCTTGGTAATACGCGATGGTATTGGGCGGCATGGACTCCATCAGCCAGACATTTGAACCGACGACGGAGTTGCGCCCGATGACGGTGTCACCCCCAAGGATCGTGGCTCCCGGATACACGATGACATGGTCCTCCAGTTGCGGATGGCGCTTCACTCCCTTGACCGGGCGGCCTTGATCGTCGGTGACGAACGATTTGGCGCCCAGCGTGACCCCTTGGTAGATCTTGACGTGGTTGCCGATGCGGGCGGTTTCGCCGATGACGACACCGGTGCAGTGGTCGATGAAGAAATGCGAGCCGATGTGCGCTCCGGGATGGATGTCGGCGCCCGTGCGCTCATGCGCGTACTCGGTCATCATGCGCGGCAGCAGCGGCACTTCGCGGCGATAGAGCGCGTGGGCGATCCGCTGCAGGGAAATGACGAGCACGCATGGGTAGGAGAGGATGATTTCCTCGATGCTGCGCGCGGCTGGATCTCCCTCGTAGGCGGCGACGACGTCGGTGTGGACGGCGCGGCGGATGTCGGGAAGTTCGCCGAGCAATTCCATCGCCAGCGTCCCGGCGGCCCCGCTGGGGTCGACGTGGCGGGAAAACCGCAGGCACTTCTCGAGCTCGGTGACGAGACGCCGGTGGACCTCGCTGATGCGTTCGGCGGTGGCGGCCGGGACGGCATCCTTGCGGAGTGGATCCTGGTCGAAGAAGCCCGGGAACAGCAGGCGCATGAAGTCGGAACACAGCCGGTTGACCGACTCCTCGGACGGCAGGTTGGTGCCGTCGAAGTGATTGATGCCGCCGTCCCGCTCGTAGGAACGGAGCAGCGCGTCGGTGATGTCCGCAAGCGTCTGGGCCACGGCCAGAGATGACGTCTGGCGGGGAGGGGAACGTCAAAGCGGATCTTGGCGGCCCTGAAAATGAGGCTTTACACGCGCGAGCCGATTTCGCTTAGTCGCCGTTCCTCGGTTTTCGAGTCGCTCAGGTGGTGGAATTGGTAGACACACACGTTTGAGGGGCGTGTGCCGTAAGGCGTAAGGGTTCGAGTCCCTTCCTGAGCACCATTTTCGGAGTGAGGGCCCCGGTAGGGGACAGAGCGTAAGTCGCCGAGCCCCGAAGGCGTTTTTCGTCCGGCCGTTTTTTGCTGAGCGGCTGCCGCTAGGCACCTGATCAGGATGCGGGTTCGTGGGCGCTTCAGGTGGTGACCGCGCTGATCGATTTCGGCTCGTCTGTCATCCATCCAGATCGGGGGAGGGGAGCCGGACGATCGACGGCACCAAGACATTTGTGCAGGCCGTTTCCTCTCCGAAAATTTGCTCATGAAGGCGCTCCCGCAGCCCTGTGGGAAACGGTTCACCGAAGGCCGACCGAGAGTTTCTGAAGGTCGCGAAAAGGGAGGTTGGAGTGTGGCGTACGGAGATCCTCAGTCCCAGTCCCGGCGCGCGGTGGCTCCTTCGTTTCCCTCCGTCTTTGTTGCCCGGTGAGGCGGGGCGCTCCTCAGACCCGAACGAGGGCCGCCAAGCAGCGTGGAGGGTCCTGATCCTTCTGCCCTCATCCGCACCCCAGCGCGCTCGGTGCAGGCAAACGTCGGTGGCCGAAGCCGGGCTGAGTGACTGACGTCAGCTCCTCTTTAGCGTCGGAACGGTTCTACCGCGAGGAACGTTCAGTCCCTTCGCGGCGTCGACTGGGATGCAAAATGACAAAAATATCCTCACGGGGCGATGGATTCCCCGGCCGAGCGTGTGATAATCTTCCGTTGGTCAGGACGGTTGTCCCTGACACCCCACGACCCCATCCACAACCTGTCCCCGACCTCGGTGGACTTTGCGCAAGCCATTTAAAATGAAATTCTTGCATAATCTACGCCTCCGCCATTTCCAGGTACTCTTCGCGGGCCTTCTGGCCCTCTTCTTCGTTTCCTTCGCGAGCGCGCAAGTTGCAGCCACCGGCACGGTGACCGGGCGGGTGTTCAATCCCGCCACGAGCGAGTATGTCCGTAACGCGGAAATCCGCGTGGTGGGTTCCACGATCTCCGGCGCGAGCGGTGCGGGAGGCGCCTTCCGTCTCACCGGCGTGCCCGCCGGCCCCGGCGAGATCGTGGTGACGTATGTCGGGCTCCCCGAGACGCGCACCCCGTTCGTCGTTGCCGCCGGGCAGACCGTGACGGTCGAAATCGAGTTGGCTCCGGCGAAGGCGGGGTCGGTCACGCGCGACGGTACGGTCGCGTTGTCGGCCTATGTGGTCTCCGCCGAAGTCGAAGGCAACGCCAAGGCCCTGATGGAGCAGCGCAACTCGATGGATCTGGGGCGTTCCATCGCCTCCGACGTGTTCGGCGACGTGACCGAGGGCAACGTCGGCGAGTTCCTCAAGTATCTTCCCGGAATCGAGATGGAGTATGTCGAAGCGGATACCCGCGGCCCCCGTCTGGGTGGTCTGAATCCGGAATACACCGGTGTTTCCATCGACGGTATGAAGTCGGCGAGTGCCGACGGTTTCATGCAGTACGGCGGCACGGAAAACGGATCCACCGGTGGCGGCGGGCGATCCTTCAGCTTCGAGCAGGTCTCGATCAACTCCATCGAATCGATCGAGATCTCACGGGTGACGCCGGCCAATCTCGACGCCGATGCGCCGGCCGGCACGATCAACCTCAAGCCCAAGCGGGCGTTCGACCGTCGCGGCCGGCTGATTCGCTGGGCCCTCAGCACGGGCTTCAACTCGGAGGAGCTGACGCTCGGCCGCACCCCGGGTCCCGGCGACGAGGGCGTCTCGCGCAAGTACAAGCCGACCGCCAGCTTCAGTTTCGCGGACTCCTTCCTGAACAACCGCCTCGGCATTCTCCTCGGTTACAGTGTCTCCAACCTCTACAACGAGCAGTATCGCGTGCAGCACGCCTACCAGCGCACGCCGTCGGCCGCCGATCCGCGTCCGCAGGTGCTCACTGAAATCACGTTCAAGGACGGCCCCAAGTGGACCAATCGCACCACGTACACCGGCACCGTCGACTTCAAGGCCACGAACGATCTCGTCTTCTCGCTCAACCTGATCCTCAACGACTACGAGGCGAAGTTCTGGAATCGCAACGTGGCCTTCCGGGCCTCCGCCAACACGACCAGCGCGACCAACGGGCGCGCGGTCGCGGGCGGAGACGGACTGACGACGTTCTCCACCAACTCGACGTCGACGGCATCGGCCAGCAATCGCTTCGTCTCCACCTCGGGCGGCACGGTGACCAAGACCACGAATGGCTACAACATCAGCCCCAAGATGGAGTGGCGCATCGGCAGCCTGCTCGTCGAGGGTCGGCTCTCGACGTCCAAGTCGGTCAATGACTACGGCACTCTCCGGGACGGTCGCGCCGGCTTCGGTCTCTCCGACAGTCTGACCAACGTGCAGTTCCGGGCGACCCGCTCGGACCCGCTGTCGGGCGACTGGAACATCGTGCAAACCGGGGGAGCGGACTGGGCGAACCTCGCCAGCTACAAGAACCCCGCCATCAACGATGACGTCCGTTCGGTCATCGACGAGGTGAACATCGCCGCGCTCGACTTCACCTACTCCACCCGCGTGAAGACGGCGCCGCTACTCCTGCGCTGGGGTGCCAAGATGCGCGAGCAGATCACCGACTCCGACCGCGCGGCGATGGTGCAGCGCTGGAGCTACATCGGCCCGGGGGGCGGGACGACGGGCGACTGGTCGGGGCACCCCGGAGACTTCGTGTTCGACCCCGGTGCGCTCGGCCCCAAGGCCACCTCCATCAGCGGCAGAGCCTTTCCCCCCTTCGCGAACACCGCTTCGCTCGGCCGGTTGTTCCGCGCGAATCCGGGGCAGTTTGTTTCCAGCTTCACCCCGGAGCAGTATTACGATGCCACCTACGCCACGGTCAGGCGGTTCACGGAGGA
>CAIOYO010000274.1 GCA_903862595.1 uncultured Opitutaceae bacterium
CGATGAATCATCCGCCTACCGGATGCAGAACGGCGTCCAGTGCAAGCCTGCACCCACCCCGCCCGACCCCTCAGCCGCGCCCCCACGCGCCGAGGTCCGGAGCCCGCCGCAGGCTCAGCGCAGGCGCAGGAAGAGCCAGATGCCGAGGCCCAGCATAGCCGCGTTGGGCAGCAGGGCGGCAGCGACCGGCGGAATCACATCCTTGCCGCCAAGGGCGTAGCTCGCCTTCACAAGCAGGAAGTAGAGCGCGAAAAGGCCGATGGACTTGGAAACACCGACGGCGGGGTTCACCCGCACGCCCTGGACCGCGAAGGGAATCGCGATCGCGAGGATGACCAGCGGCCCCAGGGTGTCGAACCAGAGCGAGTAGTAGCGCGTCGCGTAAAGCGGGAGCTTTGGGCTGTCATCCAACTCGAAGTGCCCCAGAATCGTCCGCAGCTCGCTAAAGGAAAGATCCCCCGGCTTCCGGTCAAAGACCTGCATGAGATCCGGATCCTCGCGCAGGTGGGGGACCGGTTTTTCCGCAAAGAAAGTCAGCCGCACCGTTTCCCCTGATTCGGGATCGAACCAGATTTCCTGCCCGTCCTTGAATACCCAATGCCCCAGGGTCGCATCGCGCCACGCCTCCCGGGCCAGCAAGCGCGTTTTTTCCCGCCGCTGCGGATCCAGCTCCGTCACGCTCACCCCATAGCCACGGCCCGTGTAGGGCGAGAAGCGATTCATGAACCAGACGCGATGCTCGCGCTGGTTATCGAAGGCGACGCTCTTCACCGCGCCGATCCGGTCGCTCGGGCCCGCCTGCCCGTCCCGCTCGTACCGCAACCGGTCACGGAGGGTCCTCGACTGCTCCAGTGAATGCGGGATCACCGAAGCCGTGAGCCACCACGACACGCCGCACAGCAGCAACGCACAGACCCAGAGGCTGCGCGTGATCCGAAACATCCCCACCCCAGCCGCCCGCATCGCCGTGATCTCGTTCGCCCGGTGCAACTGGCCGAGCGAAAACAGAAGCGACACCAACAGCGCCAAGGGCAGCACGACCGAAAAGGACGCCGGCATGCTGATCAAAAAGTAGTACGCGATGTCCGACGTGACTGCACCCTCCTTCAGCAGGTCTTCAAAGTCATCGTAAAGCGACTGCATCAACAGCAGACCCAGCGTCGCCCCAAGGACGAGGCTGAAGATCTTCAGCCATTCGCGGAGGATGTGGCGGTCGATGAGGCTCACCGGAAGCAGGCAAGCTGGAGCGCCCGGAGATTGGAAACGAAAAAACGGCCACGGGGGAGGCGCCTGAATTTTCAGGGCCGGTGACCGTCGACTGATTTCCAAGGTGGGCACCGTTTTGATTGAAACGGGTGCCACCCACGCCTTTCCTCGCTCGCAGTCCCTTTTTCCTCCCTCCTGCAACGCCCCGCGTCCCCGTTCCCCGCATGCGCCGCCTTCTCACGTTCACCCTCAGTCTGCTCGCGCTCGGTCTGAGCGCCAACGCCGCCGAACCGATCAAGGTCGGAGAGTACGCCTCCCTGACCGGCAAGGAGGCCACGTTCGGGCAATCGTCGCACAAGGGAACGGTCCTCGCGATCGAGGAGGCCAACGCCGCCGGCGGCGTGCTGGGCCGCCCGCTGCAGCTGGTGGCGGAGGACAACCAGTCCAAGCCGGGCGAGTCCGGGACGATCGCCACCAAGCTGATCACCCGCGAAAAGGTCGTCGCCCTGCTCGGCGAGGTTGCGTCCAGCCGCTCGATCGAGGCCGCGATCGTGGCCCAGCGCTACCGCATCCCGCTGATCTCACCGTCGTCAACCAACCCGAAGGTCACCGAGATCGGCGACTACATCTTCCGCGTCTGCTTCATCGATCCTTTCCAAGGCACCGCCCTCGCCAAGTTCGCCCACGGACACCTCAAGGCGAAACGCGTAGCCATCGTCACGTCGGTCTCGTCGGCCTACTCCGTCGGCCTCGCGAAGTACTTCCGCGAGCAATTCCTGGCCGATGGCGGCACCATCGTGCTCGAACAGAAGTACGCGGAAGGCGACAAGGACTTCAAGGCACAGCTGACGGCAATCAAGGCGACGGCGCCGGACGCGATCTTCGTCCCCGGCTACTACACCGAGGCGGCGCTGATCTGCAAACAGGCGCGCGATCTCGGGCTGACGATTCCGCTGTTCGGCGGCGACGGTTGGGAAGCGCCCGAGCTGATCTCGATCGGCGGGGCCGCCGTGGAGGGCACCTACTATTCCACGCACTACTCGCCCGAGTCCCCCTCGCCGGCCGTGAAGGACTTCATCAAGCGCTTCCAGGCCCGCTGGTCCGGGGAAACGCCCGATGCCATGGCGGCCCTGGGCTACGACAGCGCACTCGTGCTGGTCGACGCGATCCGCCGGGCCGGGACCACCGAGCCCGCGAAGTTGCGCGACGCGATCGCGGCGACCCGCAACCTCGAGGGCGTGAGCGGCCGCACGACGATCGACGCGCAGCGCAATGCCTCGAAGCCCGCCGTGATCGTCGAGGTGCGCAACGGTTCGTTCCGTTTCGTGCAGGCCGTCGAGCCCTGAGCGCGGAGCGTTCCAGCGAGCGATGACTGAATTCCTGCAGCAACTCCTGAACGGGATCTCGCTGGGCGCGATCTACGCGCTCATCGCGCTCGGGTACACGATGGTGTACGGCGTGCTGCGCTTCATCAATTTCGCTCACTCCGACGTCTTCATGGTCGGCGCCTTCGCCGGCTATTACCTTGGCCAGCACGTACCGGCCGGCACGATCGCCGGCGGCCTCGCGGTGATGCTCGGCGCGATGGTGATCTGCGCGATCCTCGGCATGAGCATCGAACGGCTCGCGTATCGTCCGCTCCGCGGTGCCCCCACGCTGAACGTACTCATCACCGCGATCGGCGTGTCACTGTTCCTCGAATATACCGGACAGCTCGTCTTCGGCGCCACTCCGCGGACCTTTCCCCAGCTTTTCCCGGTCACGACCCTGCAGATCGGGGCGCTGTCGGTCTCGAGCAACCAGCTGCTCGTCATCGGCGTGGCTCTCGTGCTCATGATCGGCCTGCAGCTGATCGTCTTCCGGACGCGGATCGGCACGGCGATGCGCGCGGTGTCGCTCAACCCGAACGCCGCCCGGCTCGTGGGCGTGAACAACGACGTGGTGATCAGTTTCACGTTCGGCCTCGGCTCAGCGCTCGCGGCAGCCGGCGGGATCCTCTACGCGATGAACTATCCGTCGATCGATCCACTGATGGGCGTCATGCCGGGCTTGAAGGCCTTCGTCGCCGCCATCCTCGGGGGCATCGGGAACATCCCCGGCGCGGCCTTGGGCGGGCTACTCCTCGGCACCGTCGAGACCTTTGTCGCCGGCAGCGCGTTCTCCACCTACAAGGACGCGATCGCGTTCGCGATCCTCATCGTCATCCTCCTCTTCCGCCCCGCCGGGCTGCTCGGGCGCTTCGTCGCCGAGAAGGTCTGATCCCGCATGCCGCGCCCTCTGCTGTACTTCCTCGCCGCCCTCGCGGCCAGCATCGGAGTCTCCGCACTCTCCGGCCAACTCGACCCCTACCTGCTCGATGTGTCCATGGGCGTCGGGATCGCGATCATCCTCGCGGTCTCGCTCAACCTGGTCAACGGGCACACCGGCCAGTTCTCCCTCGGCCATGCAGGATTCATGGCCGTCGGCGCTTACCTGTCCTCAACCGTGACCCTGTTCCTCGGTCCCACCCTGCTCGGAGGAGACGGTGGCAACGCGCTGACGCAAGGGTTGCTCTTCGCTGCGGCGCTGGCGTTTGGCGGGACCTGCGCCGCGTTCGCCGGGCTGCTCATCGGCCTGCCTTCACTCCGCCTGAAGGGTGACTACCTCGCCTTGGTCACGCTCGGCTTCGGCGAGATCATCCGCGTGATCTTTCAGAACGTCGAGGCCCTCGGCGGCGCGCTGGGGCTGATCGGGATGCCGCCTTACACGACGTTCGGCTGGATCTACGGCTGCGCCGCGCTCGCGGTCTACACCGTCGCCTGCCTCGTCAACTCCACCTACGGGCGGGGCTTCCTCGCCACCCGCGACGACGAGATCGCCGCCGAAGCCGTGGGACTGGAC
>CAIOYO010000275.1 GCA_903862595.1 uncultured Opitutaceae bacterium
GATGTTCAGGTAAGTCTTGTTGAGCATCTGGCTCTCGTAGAGTTCCAGCAATCGGACGCCCTCGCGCGGCTTGACCATGTCCTTGCGCGTGGCCGCGTCGATCTGGGCCTTCATGCGACGGCAGAGCTCCTCCTGCTGGTACTGCACCCCTTCGATCACGTCGGCGATGCGGCTGCCGCTGAGGGCCTCCTCGATGTAGAACCCATTGGGTTCGTCGGGCTCGAGAAATACGTGCACCTCATTGACGCGGCCGAAGAGGTTATGCAGGTCGCCCATGATGTCCTGGTAGGCGCCCGTGAGGAAGACACCGATGTAGTAGGGCTTCCCGTTGAGCGGGTGGAGATTCAGGTAATCCTTGGTGTCCTGAAGATCGATGAACGTACTGATTTCGCCGTCGGAATCGCAGGTGATGTCGACAAGCACGGCGTTGACGGTCGGCTTCTCGTTGAGGCGGTGCAGCGGCGCGATGGGGAAGAGCTGGCCGAGGGCCCAGTGGTCGAGCAGCGACTGGAAGACGGAGAAATTGCAGACGTACTGATCGGCGAGCAGCGTGTGGAGATCGCGAAGCTCCTCCGGCTGGTAACCGGAGTCGCGGGCCTCCTTGGCGAGCTGTTCGCAGATGCGCCAGAAGAGCTGCTCGGCGGCGGCGCGGTTGCCGAGGTCGAGATAACCGAGGTTGAAGAGTGAGATGGCCTCCTCCTTGCGCTGAACGGCGTCGTGGTAGCGTTCGAGGCGCCCGAGCTTCTGCCGATTGCGCAGGAGAGCTTCGAGGTCCTGCACCACCTTGTGCTTCTCCTTCGGTTGGTGCTGCTGGCCGAGCGACTCCCGCTTGTTAATCCGCTCGAACACCTCGAAGACCAGCAGGGAGTGGGGGGCCACGACGGCGCGACCGGACTCGCTGACGATGTCGGGGACGGGCACCTTGGCGGCTTCGCAGACCTCCTTGATGTTGTGCACGACGTCGCGAGCGTACTCCTCGACGGAGTAGTTCATCGAACTCTCGAAGTTGGTGCGGGAACCGTCGTAGTCGATGCCCAGGCCGCCACCCACGTCGAGGTAGCCCATCGGGAAACCCATATCGACGAGCTGGCAGTAGAAGCGGGAAGCCTCGGTAACCGCGTTCTTGATCGTGATGATGTTCGGGACCTGGGAGCCGATATGGAAGTGAAGGAGGCGAAGCGACTGGCTGAGCTTGGCCGCCTTGAGCTTCTCGGTGGCGAACAGAATCTCCGCGGTGTTCAGGCCGAACTTGGCGTTGTCCCCGGAGGACATGGCCCACTTACCCTCGCCACGGGTCTGCAGCTTGACGCGCAGGCCGATCATCGGCTTCACGCCGGTTTCGGCGGAGATGCGGATGATGTCGTCGATCTCGGAAAGCTGTTCGACAACGAGAATGACCTTCTTGCCGAGTTTGCGGCCCAGGAGGGCGAGGCGGATATAGTCGTCGTCCTTGTACCCGTTGCAGACGATCAGGCGATTGTTGCTGTCGTGCAGTGCCAGCACGATCATCAGTTCGGGCTTCGACCCGGCCTCGAGGCCGTAGTGGTAGTCCTTTCCGGCCGCCATGATCTCGTCGACCACCTCGCGCAGCTGGTTGACCTTGATGGGGAAGACCCCGCGGTACTCCCCGCGGTAGCCCTCGTCCTTGATTGCCTTGCGGAACAGCTCGTTGAGCTGGACGACGCGGTGGCGGAGAAGATCCTGGAAGCGGACGACGACCGGGGCGCGGAGTCCCATGCCGACGGCCTCCTCAATGACATCCATGATTCGGATGGCACGTCCATCGGAGCAGGGCTGGACGTTGACAAAGCCCTCGGAATCAACGCCGAAGTGTTCCGCGCCCCAGCGCTTGAAACCATACAGTTCTTCGGATTGGGCGGCGGTCCAGGAGGAGGCAGTCTTACTTTTCAATGCAGGGAAGGGCGTCGGGTTATGGCTTGCTTTTGGCGAGAGTGCGCGGGTTAGATGGGTGTTTCTTTTTCAGAAACCTTCAATCGCAAACCGTCCATGACCTCCGCGAACCTCGTCCTCCCCGTTTTCCTGGCCCAGTCCACTCCGCCTGCGGGAGGGGGGATGTTCCAGATCCTCTTCCTCGTTTTTATGTTTGCGGCGATGTACTTCCTGATGATTGCGCCGCAGCGCAAGAAGCAGAAGGAACACGAGAAGATGCTGAAGGCCTTGGTCGCGGGCGATGAGATCGTCACGGCCGGTGGCATCTACGGCACGATCACCTCGGTCAAAGAAGACCGCTTCATCGTGCGGATCGCGGACTCCGCCAAGATCGAGATCGGCAAGGGCTTCGTGCACGCTCTCGTCAAGAAGGCGTCCGAGGAAAAGTCTTAAGCGTCGGCCGCGCTTTCGGCGCCGGGTTCGGCTCACCGCCGCACCTCGCTCGGTACGTCTTCCCGCACCCACGCGCCCTCAGCCGTCGGTGCAATTCCCTTTAAACCAAACCCCCAATGATCAAACGTAACCTCTGGAAGCTCGTGCTCAGCCTGGCCATCGTGCTGTGGGCGGTCGCGACGCTTATCCCGTTGAATGACCGGCCTTTCCCTGAGTACGCCCGGTCTGCCGCGACCGCTAAGTCGGCGGAGTTCGCAGCGCTCATCAAGGATGCCAGCGAGCGTACCCAGTCTGGCAGCGCCCCCAGCGTGTTCGTCGCGCTGAAGCAGATCGCGCGTGAGCGGAAGATCGATCTCTCCCAGTTCTTCCCCGAGATGAATCTCGGGGACGTGCGGAACCTCGAGAAGCGCAATGCGCTTTTGCTCGAGGAGCTGCTCCGTCGTTCCAAGGGCAAGCTCCAGCTCGGTCTCGACCTGAAGGGGGGCGTCGCCTTCACCTTGGAGGTCGATGACTCCAGCGTGGCCGCCGCCTCCACGGAGGAGCGTCAGGAGAAGCTTTCCAAGGCGATCGATATCATCGGCAATCGTATCAACGCCTTCGGCGTGGCGGAGCCAGTGATCCGCCCGGTGGGTGAGAACCGCATCGAGATCCAGCTCCCCGGAGTCAGCACGCAGGACAATCCCGAGGTCGTAAACAGCGTGAAGAAGCCGGCTCGGCTCGATTTCCGCCTGGTTCACCCGTTCCTCGAACCCGGTCAAACCTCCGACGTCCCGCCGGGCTACGAGCTCATGACGCTCGAGAGCGAGCTGCGGAACGGCGAGATTTACACCCAGGAAGTCTTCGTCAAACGCATCCCAGAGATGACGGGCGAGGGCGTTCAGGACTCGTACCCCACGATGGACGAGTACGGTCGCTTCAAGATCATCATGCGTTTCACCAGCGAGGGTAAGGCGCAGTTTGCGGACGTGACGCGGACGATCGCGGAGTCCAACCAGCGCATCGGCCGGACCGGCCAACTGGCGATCGTGCTCGATGGCAAGCTCTACTCGGCGCCCACCGTCCGCGAGGAGATCAACAGCGATTCCGCGGAGATTTCCGGCAGCTTCACGCAGCGTGAGGCCTTCGACCTCGCGAACGTGCTCAATAACCCGCTCGAC
>CAIOYO010000276.1 GCA_903862595.1 uncultured Opitutaceae bacterium
ATGCGGCGTCTCAAAGAAAGGAAAGCGGGCATGGTCGCCTTGTTCGCGCTGGACCACGCCCAAGGCGTCGTGCCGCTGGTCGTCCGTCACCATCACGATGATGTTCGGGCGTCGCGCGGCCTCAGCGGCAACGACCGGCGCGCCGGACACGAGCGCGGAGGCGCCCAAAGAGGCAAACAGACCAAGAGCGATCATGACTCTTTTCATATCGTGGAAAGGGAGCATCTGAGGTCCGCCGCGAGCGCATCAGACGTCGGCACCTGCGGCGCGACGAGCCTCCGTCGGCTTCGCCGCCTCCGCCGCCGGGCGCGCCGGCCGCATCAGGGCAGCACTCACCAGAGATGCCACGAGGACGGGACTTAGCGCACGCCGGATCATTCGATGATTCCGATGAGGCCGAGCGCGGTCTCGGTTCCGATTCCCCCGCGCACCGCGACCGCGATCGTCTCCAGTTCAAGCAGGTGTTCCCCCGGCCCAAGGTCCTCGGCAACGGTCACCGGACGATACCAACCGCGATCTCCGCACCATTCAGGTCGATCCCGCTCAGTCTGGGTCCAAGGCCCGCCGTCGACGCGATACCGGACCTCGCTGGAAAGACGGCCAAAGTCGAACCCGAGCACGAGTCCCCGGCCCATCCAGCGTAGCCGCAACGTCGATCCCGGCACGGTGGTCCACAGTACTCGCTCCAGCCCCAGACAGCTCGCGGTGTTGCGCAGAACCCATGGGCCCGACCATTCCGCACTCGCCAGGTCCACGCGCCGCACCCGCTCCCAGCAGGCAAGATGCAGCGGAGCCGGCAACATCACCGCCGGGGGCGCATTCATCGGCGAAGCGGCCGCGGCCCACGCGTCCTCACACCGCGAAATCACCGGCTCGGCGTAGCTGAGGCTGCCGCGTAGCTCCGGATGAAGGCCATCCGGCAACCACTCCTCCGGCGTCATCAGGCCCTGCCGCACCTGCCGCCACGCGTGCAGCCCCGCCCAAACCGAGCACACGCCGTAACGCTCCGCCAAGGCTTCAAACTCCGCGATCGAAGGCGGAGTCCGTCCCGCTTGCAGGTCCGCCTCCATTTCTCCGCAGTAAGTGTGAACGAGGACCACATCCACGCTCGCTCCGACCAACTGCCGGAGCAAACCCTCCCGGGTCCGACCCCGCCGATCAGAAGGCGTGCCGTAGTCGTTGACCGCATACTCCACGAACACCACATCGCACCCGCGCGCGAGCACGGTTGCACCCACCCGGAACGCGCCCAGATCGCTCCCCGTGGCCCCGAGGGCGGCATTCTCGATCACCAAGCGGAGACCGGGAAACCGGTCGACCAACCAGCGCTGGAACGGCTCCGGCCAGCGCGTGCCGGTCTTCGGCGCCGTAATGGATCCCCCGAGGAAACCCACCGTCAGGGCGCCGCGCGCCACCGCCGCACGGGAACGCGTCAAGTCTCCGCGCCGGCGGATCACCGGACCGAGCAAGCAAGGGGTTGTCATGGGGTGGTCAGCGACCCACCCACTACGGCAGGCGACTGCCTCCAACTCAACAAGGCGTCCTGCCGCCCGCAATCCGGATCCGACTGTTATCGAACACTGGTATCGAACCCCGCCGGGCCCCAAAGCACCTCGCCTACCAGCCCGGCGCAACGCGGAAGCGCACGCGGACGCGGGCGCGGATGCGCTTCCTCCCGCTCGATCCGCTACGGCCTCGCGCGGACGCGGAGGTTGCCGTTGACCGACTTCAACGTAACGCTCGCCCCGCCCGACCGCACGGTGCCCGCGATGTCCGTGCGCGCCGAGCGCGATTTGGTCAGCGGTAGGTCGCACTCGATGCTGCCGTTGATCGTCTTGCCGACGAAACTGAAGGCGGCGTCGGCAGGCACGGAGAGCGTTCCGTTGCCATTCACCGTCTCGATCACGATGTCGTCCCGAGCCGAAACTACGGCGAAGTCCACGTTGATCGAGCCGTTCACCGTCTGGAATTTTCCACCGGACGTGAGCCCGGCGACGTCGAGGTTTCCGTTTACGGCCTCGACCGTGGCCGGGCCCGTGACGCCGCGCACGCGAACGCCAGAATTGACGACCTTCACCAACTCAAGCCGCGACCCCGTTGGCACCTTGATGAGGTAATCGACCTCCACCTTGTCGCCCCAGAGCCACGATTTCTCGAAGCGGGTCTCGATGTCGACGCGATCCGCCGAGGCCTCCACGGCGATCTCGGCCTTCGCCGCGACCTCCGGTTTACGAGCCCGCTTCTCGGCGACGATACTGACCTCGTTCCGGTCCCAGCCCACGATGTCGACATTGCCGGAGATGTTCCGGACGGAGATCCGTGGATTGGACGAAACGGGGTACGAGCGCTCGAACATCACCGGCGCGGTGGCCGGCGTGTCTTGAGCGATGAGCGGCGCGACGACCAGCGCCAGCAAAGCAA
>CAIOYO010000277.1 GCA_903862595.1 uncultured Opitutaceae bacterium
GGGGTGGGATTCCACCCTGCATCCCCGTGACAATCACGAGAGATTTCCGGTTGGCGCCCCCGGCCCCGGAGGGCGTGGCGGCAAGCGGAAATGTCCCGGACGTCGGCGAGTGTCGTGAAGACAACGGGCGACCCGCGGATCGGGTCGCCCGTGTGCAGAGAAGGGTTACTTGCGCAGATGCAGCTTCTGCAGGATCTCGGTGTACTTCGAGAGATCCTGGCGCTTGAGGTAATCAAGCAGCTTGCGGCGGCGGCTGGCCATCTGAAGAAGGCCGCGGCGGCTGTGGAAGTCCTTGCGATGCGTGCGCAGGTGCTCGGTCAAGTGATTGATCCGGGCGGTGAGCAGCGCGATCTGGACCTCGGACGAGCCGGTATCCTTGTCGTGAGTCTTATACTGAGCGATGATTTCGGGCTTAGCGGTAACGGTGGACATGGTTTTTGATGGAGTTACACGCCTGAAGGGGGGCGGCGGGCTGCAGCTCCCGTGTCACCCGCGGCGCCTGCGGGGAGAACCGCAGGCTAGGCCGGCAACACCGTTCCAATCCCGCGGGATGCGGGACCAGGCATGGTGGGCGCCCGTAACCTGACGGGCATCCACTAACGCAAGTGCCGAGAGTCTCGATTCACCCCGCTGGGCGCAAGCGCGAAGTTTCAGCTAGCCCGACCGCAGGAAAACTTCCCGCACTGCACTGCAACCGGGCAACTGTTGCACCTTTTTTGTGATCGTGGTGCGGTGCATGAACAGCTCGTTTCGCACGATCGCATGGCTCGTCACGACGATCAACCGGCCCTTGGGATCGATCTGAAAAGGATGCGAATAAGCTGCATTGGCTGGACCAACGATCGTCGTCCAGTGTTCGCGGATGGTGTGCTCGGGGGTTTCGATGCCGATGCCGTGGCGGACCACGAGTTCATTCACCAGCGCTGAAACTTCCTGAGTGGCCCGGCGCCGGGTCCGTGGGTTCGACTCCAGCGGGAGGCGGCGCAGCGAGGCGATGAGGTCCTCCGCGGTGCGGCTGAAACGGGCGGGCTCGGCGTCCGGAGGCATGGTCAGGAATCCGCGGGAGGGGGACGGCCGCGTTCTACCTCGTACAACCGCGCATGCCGTGCGAACACCGCGAAGGCGTTGACGGTCGCCACGTACAGCCCTGGGTACCCGTCGAGGAATCCCGCCTTGAGCACGTAGCCGCGGAAAAAACGCCAGACGGCGCGACCGATTGCGTTGGCCGCGGAGAAGCGGCGCCCGCGTTCCTGCTGCTGGCGGACGAAGAGGTCGGCGAAGGGGTTGATCTTGGCGATCTGGGTGGCGAGGTTCGGGAACGAGTAGTGGTGGAGGTCGCCGCCCAAGCGAGCGACTGCGCCGTCGCACTCCATCTTTTCATGCACCACCGCGTCGCCGCCCCAGCGGGAGCGGCGGCGGTCCACGAGGCGCAGCGAGAGGTCCGGGTACCAGTCCCCGTGGGTGATCCAGCGGTCGATGAACCAGACCTTGCGCGGGAAGCGCGCCCCGGCGTGGGTCCGATCCAGCCCGCCGAAGAAGAAGTCTTCGATATCGCGGCGCAGCGCTCCGGACACTTCCTCGTCGGCATCGAGGCACAGCACCCACGGGTGCCGTGCCAGCGCGAGGGCCTCGTTTTTCGTGTCGCGATAGCCGCGCCATTCCAACGTGTGCACGATCGCGCCGAACTGCCCGGCCACGGCGGCGCTGTCATCGGTGGTGCCGTTCAGCGCGACGATGATTTCGTCCACCCAGCCATGCACGCTCGCGAGGCAGCGGGGCAGGATCCGGCCTTCGTTGCGGGCAACGATCACGACCGAGAGGGCGAGGGGAGGACGGTTCAAGGTGGAGGAGGGTGAGGAAGCGCGGCCGGCGGGTCGGCCTGGGGCCGATGCCGGCGGATCCTCACGGGTGGTGACCTAAAGCGAGCCGGGCGCCGGGGGCAAGCGTCAGACCCTCCCGGTGGCGCTGCGGGCGATCTGATACAGATAACCGCAACTACGCCAGGCCCGGACGAGGTTCTGCCGGCCGGCGTCCGGGCGGAGCACCACGAAGCTCAGGGCGGCCAGACCGGCGAAGCCCGCCGCCTTCAGCACGTTGCCCATCCAGCGCGAGACGAGGTAGCCGGCCGATGAACGTCCGGTCTCCCGATCTTCCCGCAGGCGTCCCACCACCCGCGACCGGGCGGAATCGAAGGCGTGCTTGCGAACGTAGCGGAGGGTGGTCCGGCTCGCCGGCATCTGGTGCTGGGCCCGCGCCGCCGGGGCGAACCACACCTCGTATCCGGCCTGCAGGAGCCGGCGAATCGCGAGGTTCTCGTCGCCGCCGAAGATCACCGACCCCTTGCGTCCGACCGTGGTGTCGAATCCGCCCAGCTCCCCGAACGTCCGGCGCAGGAACGCGAGGCTTGCGCTCATCGGTACTTGCCCGGCGCGGAGCGGCCCGGCGTCGGCGCGAAAGGCCTGCGGACCGTGGAAACCGGCGACCCACGGCGGGCAGCCCTCCGGAAACACGGGAATCACCTCGCCGCCCACCGCGCCCACGCGGCCCGGGGGATTTTCGGCGAAGGGACGCACGATCTCCCGCACCCACTCGGGGCCGATGAGGATGTCGTCGTCGCCGAATACGATGACCTCGCCCCGCGCCTCGGCGATGGCCCGGTTGCGCGCGAAGTTCGCGCCCTGCTGCGTTTCGAGCAGATAGCGCGGCACGTGCCGTGCGCCCGAGAAAGCCTCGACCACGGCCCGCGTCTCGTCGGGCGAGTTGTTGTCGATGATCAGGATCTCCAGCTGCTCTGGTGGGTAGTCCTGCTGCACGAGGCCCTCCAACGTCTGCCGCAGCAGCGCGGCCCGCCGGTAGGTCGGGATGGCGATCGTGACGGTGAGCGGCGTGTCAGGCATGGCGGGGAGTGGCGTCGGTGAGCGTGGCCCGGAGCGCGGCGAAGACGAGATCGGGCTCCAGCTTGCGGACGCAGTAGCTCCGGTATGAATCCGAGGGTACGCAGGCTCCGGGAGCGGCGGCGCCGAGGCACGCGCACGGCAGCGGCGTCTGCAGCACGGTGTGCCGCGGCCCGAGCGGGCGCCAGATCGCGGCGTTTTGCGAGCCGAAGAGCGCCACCACCGGCGTGCCGACGGACGCGGCGACGTGCATCGGACCGCTGTCGTGGCAGAGCATGGCGTCGAACTCCGCGAGCAGGGCGGCGAACTGGCCGACGTTGAGACGCTGGTTCAGCGCGATGAGGTGACTCTGGGCATGGCTGCGGATGGCGCGGACCAGCGCCTGTTCGCCGGGACCGGCGACGAGGAAAACCTGCGCGCCGAGTTCATCCTGCAGGCGATCGCAGACCGCCGCGAATCGCTCGGCGGGCCAGATCCGGAAGGAACTGCGGCTGCCGGGGTGGACGAGCACGCGTGGTGCCCGGGCAGCCGCGCCGCCGCCCGCGCGTGCGACCGTGGGTGGTGAGGGAGCCGCCGACTGCGACGGAGCAGCGGGCCCCAGTAGCGCGCGGACCGCCTCGCGGTCGGCCGGACGCGGCACGAGGCGGACGGTGCGGACGGCGGCGGGCACGTCGAGAGCGCCGAGCAGGGCGAGGTACGTCTCGGTGATGTGCTGCGACGTGTAGAACGCGTTCGTGATCCGCGCCGACCCGGTGTAGGCCCAGCGGTGGCGGAACGGATTTGTCTCGCGGTCGTAGGTCACGCGGACGGGTGCGCCGGAGAGCCGCGTGACGAGGGCCGTGCGGTCGTTGTTGTCGAAGTCGAGCACGTGCGTGAACCGCGCGGCGCGGAGAGTGCGCAGGAAGCGAGGCCAGCCCGCGAGCGA
>CAIOYO010000278.1 GCA_903862595.1 uncultured Opitutaceae bacterium
GAGCGCGAATTCCCCCGCTGGCAGAAGCGCGTCAAGGCCGCGGTGCCGGCGAAGCCGAGCTCGCGCTAGGAGTGGAAAACCGCGTGAGACTCCGCAACTAGGACGACGCCGGCAGGCGGTCGACGCGGCGTGCGGCGGCCTGCGTGCGCAGGCACAGCTCGGACGACTTGAAGGCCTGCGCCTGCGTCATGGCCGTCTCCGTGCGGGCGATGCAGTCGCGCACGAAGTCGCCGTAGAACGGCAGGCCGACCTTGCCGCCGCAGGACATGCGGTGCTCGCCCTGGTCGTCGACGAGGATGAGCAGATCGCCCTGCGGGCTCTGCGCGACATCGCAGAAACTGCGCAGCTCGATGGTGCCGCGCGTGCCGAGGACGAAGACGCGACCATCGCCCCACGTGCTCTGGCCGGCCGGCGTGAACCAGTCGACCCGGTGGTGATTGGTGGCGCCGGAGGAACCGAGGAGGCTGGCCTCGCCGAAGTCCTCGAGCTCCGGCGTGTCCGGATTGCCGAAGTTGCCCACGGCGGCGTGCAGCACCTCGGCATCGGTCGAGCCGCTGTACGCGAGGAACAGATCGCACTGGTGGCTGCCGAGGTCGCAGAGGATGCCGCCGTAGCGGGCGCGCTCGAAGAACCAGGCCGGGCGCTGCGGCTTCTTGATGCGATGGGGCCCGAGACCGATGACCTGGAGCACGCGGCCGATCGCGCCCTCGCGGATGAGGCGTTCGGCGTGGACGGCGCATTCGACGCCGAGGCGGCCGCCGAAGAAGACCATGTACTTGCGCCCCGTGGCCGCGGAGACGCGCCGCGCCTCGGCAAGTTGATCCAACGTGGTGAACGGTGGCTTGTCGGTCAGGTAGTCCTTCCCCGCCTGCATGACCTGGCAGCCCAGCGGGCCGCGGTCGCAGGGTATGGCGGCGGCGGTGACCAACGTCACCCGCGGATCGGCCAGCACCTCGTCGAGACTCCGCGCCACGCGCACCTGCGGGAAGACCTTGCGAAACGCTTCCACGCGTTCCGGCTGCGGGTCGTAGACCCAGACCAAGTCGGCTCCCGCGCCGATCAAGCCCCGGCACTGATCGTAGATGTGCGGATGATCCAAGTGGACGGCGGCGAAGGCCAAGGACCCTGCGGCGACGGGCGGCTTGGTGAGGAGTCGGGGGGCGTGGTCGGGGTGCATGCGGAGAGGGGGAGGCGCTGGATTCCGATGACTCTGAACGTGGAAATGCACGGAGTGCAATGCCACGTCGACCGGCCCCACCCGACTTGCTCGTGGGCGGGCATGGACGCTCCGTGCGTCCGGGAGCGAGCGACGAGGGCTCTAATTCCTTTCCTCGGCGTGGGGCGCGCGATGCGTGCGCCTCGCTCGGCTGGCGTGCGGAACGGTTCAGGCGAGCAACTCGCGCACGATGCGTCCGTGCACGTCCGTCAGGCGGAAGTCGCGACCGCTGTGCCGGTAGGTGAGGCGTTCGTGATCGAGTCCGAGGAGATGGAGCACGGTCGCGTGCAGGTCGTGGACATGGACGCGATTCTCGACGGCCTTGAAGCCGAAGTCGTCCGTGGCGCCGTGGACCATGCCGCCTTTGACGCCCCCGCCGGCCATCCACATGGTGAACCCGTGGTGGTTGTGATCCCGCCCGGCGGTGGGCTCGATCTTTCCGTTCTGGGAAATTTCAACGGTGGGAGTGCGGCCGAACTCGCCGCCCCAGATGACGAGGGTCTCGCCGAGCAGTCCGCGCTGCTTGAGGTCGGTGAGCAGGGCGGTGATGCCCTGACAGCTCTCGGCGGCAAGGCGGCGGTGCTCCTTTTCGATTTCCCCGTGGCTGTCCCAAGGCTGCAACGTGCCGTGCCAGACTTGGACGAAGCGGACGCCCCGCTCGACGAGGCGGCGGGCGATGAGCATCTGCTTGGCTTGGGCGGTGTTGCCGTAGAGGGCGCGGATGTGTTCTGGCTCGCGCTCGTAGTCAAACGCGTCGGTGGCGGCCGTCTGCATGCGGAACGCCGTCTCGAAGCTATGGATACGAGATTCGAGGGCGGGATCGTTGCGTTGGGCGAGGTGACGGCGGTTCAGGGCGGCGGCAAAGGCGAGTTGGGCGCGCTGTTCATCCCCGGAAAGAAAGGGATTACGGAGATTCTCGATGAGCTCGGCGGCGGTCCGGTCCTTGGTCTCGATGTAGGTCCCTTGGAAGCTGCCGGGCAGGAAGGACGCCTGCCAGTTGTCGGCGCCTGCGACGGGCATGCCCTTGGGGACCAGCACGACGAACCCCGGCAGATTTTGGTTCTCGGTGCCGAGGCCGTAGGTGACCCATGAGCCGATGCTGGGGCGGGCCATGATGCTGGCGCCGCAGTTCATCATCCGCAGCGAGTTCTCGTGGATGGGGGTGTCCGTGTACATGGACCGGATCACGCAGAGATCGTCGGCATGGGCAGCGGCGAGTGGGGCGAAGAGCTCGCTGGCTTCGAGACCGGACTGCCCGTAGCGGGCGAACGAGAACGGGGAACCGAGGGCGGTGCCGGTCGGCCGTTCCGTCTCAAGATTGATCGGCAACTGCTTCCCGTGGTACCGCGTGAGCATCGGCTTGGGGTCGAACGTGTCCATCTGCGATGGCCCGCCGTTGGCGAGGATCTGGATGACGTACTTGGCGCGACCGGGAAAGTGGGGCGGACGGGGGGCGAGGGGATCGGCGCTGGGTGCGGCGCGAGCGGTGAGGTTGCCGAGCAGGGCGGCGAGACCGATGGTGCCGAAGCCGGCTCCGCAGCGGCGCAGCATTTCGCGTCGGGTGATGGCGGCGAGCGAGGACGGGTGCGGTGAGGATCTCATGCGGATGGCGGTGGGAGGGTGGGGGTGGTGGCCTCAGTCGCAGAAGTAGAACTCGTTCGACATCAGAAGGGCTTGGGCGAGGGCGGCCCAGCGGTTCTCATCGGGGTTCGCGCCGACGAAATTCAGCGCGAGGGAGACTTCCTCAGGATCAGGGAGTCGGACGAGGATGCGGCGGTAGAGCGCGTCGATGCGTTCGCGGGCGTCGATCAACTCGGCGATCTCCGGCTGGCGGTTGACGCCCTCGGCTTGGGCGCGAAGGAACGAGCTGTTGAGGAAGTAGAGGGCCTGGAGTGGATGGCTGGTTTCAGCGCGGCGGGCGATCGACTGATCTGGATTGGCCACGTCGAAATTGCGCAGGAGTGCCGGGATGCGGAAACGGTCCGTGGTGGCGTAGAGAGCCCGGCGGACGTTGGCGTCGTCCAGCGGCGCGCTGCGACCGCCGCGCCGCACGTCGAGACGGCCCGCGACGCGGAGCAGGCTGTCGCGGAGCGCCTCGAATTCGAGACGGCGCGGGGGCATGCGCCAAATCAGGCGGTTGGAGGGATCGCGTTCTAACGCCGCGGGGTTGACCGTGCTGCTTTGCTGCCACGTCGCGGAGGACATGATGTAGCGGTGCAGTGCCTTCACCGACCA
>CAIOYO010000279.1 GCA_903862595.1 uncultured Opitutaceae bacterium
CCCCGGCTCGCCGGCTGCGCGACGCCCGATTCGACTGGCACCATGAACCCGCCCTATCCCCTTTCCGATCACTTTGACGGGCGGGTCTTTCGCAACCCGCGCCAGCACGTGAACCGCGGTTGGGGCGATGTCCTGCGCTGGAAACTCAAGGCGGATCCGGTGCCGTGGCCCGAGTCGGTACCGGTGACCCCGACGGATCCGCTGCGCGGCCCCTTGGCCGTGACCGCCGTGGGGCACGCCTCGTTCGTGGTGGATCTGGGTGGCACGGTGCTGCTGACTGATCCGGTGTGGAGTGACCGAGTGAGCCCGGTGAGCTGGGCTGGACCGAAACGCGTGCAGGCCCCGGGCGTTTCCTTCGCGCGGCTGCCGCGGATCGATGCGATCCTGCTCAGTCACGACCACTATGATCACTGCGACCTGCCGACCCTCCAGCGGCTGGCCGCGGGGGGCGTCCGGCGCGTGATCACGCCACTCGCGAACGGCGACCTGCTCCGCGATGCGGGCTTCGCGCGTGAGGCGATCGTGGAACTCGATTGGTGGCAGTCGACCGCACTGCCGGGTGGCGTGGAGGTGACGGTGACGCCTGCACAGCACTGGAGCAACCGGGCCACGGGCGTGCGCAACGCTCGGCTCTGGGGCGGTTTCATGGTGCGGTCGGGCGCGCGGTCGTTCTTCTTTGCGGGCGACACCGCGGCGAACGATTCGCTCTTCTCCGAGATTCGCTCGCGGGCAGGGGAGCCGGATCTCGCGGCGATCCCGATCGGCGCGTACGAACCGCGCTGGTTCATGGCGGGCCAGCACTGCAACCCGTCCGAGGCCGTGACGGTGCACCGCCTGCTCGGGGCGCGCCGCAGCGTCGGCATGCACTGGGGCACCTTTCAACTCACGGATGAAGGTCGCGACGAACCCGTGCATGCGTTGGCGCGCGCGCTGTCCGAGAACGGCCTCGAGCCTCACGTGTTCTCCGCCCTCGAAGCGGGGACGGGATTGATCGCCTAGACTCGGCGGGCGCGCGGGTAGCGCGCGCTACGCGACGAGTACGTCAGCGACGAGCGGTTGGAGCGCGGGGGCGGTGTCGCCGAGCGTGATCGCGGCCAGCAGGCGCTCCTTGGCGTCGCGAAGCGCGATCGCGTCGTTCGCGTGCACGATGCACAGCGCGTCGCCGGCGCGAACGCGCTCACCCGGCTGGACCAGTGCGGAAATCCCCACCGCTGGATCGACGGCGTCACTGGCGCGGGCACGGCCGGCACCGAGACGCAACGCGGCGAGGGCGATCTCCATCGCGTCGACGTCCACGACCACACCGGCCCGCGGGGCGGACAGGGCCTCCTGGAATCGGGCCTGCGGGAGCCGACTCGGGTCGTCGACCGTGCCCGGATCGCCGCCCTGCGCGGCGACGATGGCGCGGAAGCGCGCCAGCGCGGAGCCGTCGGCAATCGCCGCCTCCAGCTTCGTTCGCGCGACGGTGAGATCATCCGCCACGCCGCCGAGCACGAGCATGTGTTCGCCCAGGCGCAGCGTGACCTCCATGAGATCGGCCGGGCCCTGGCCGCGGAGGCCGGCAATCGCCTCGGCCACCTCGACGGAATTGCCCACCGCGCGCCCGAGCGGCACGTCCATCGCGGTGAGGAGCGCCCGGACCTGCTTGCCGCCGGCGCGGCCGACGCGGACGAGCGCCTCGGCCAGACGCCGCGCGTCGTCGCGCGTCTTCATGAAGGCCCCGCGCCCGAACTTCACGTCGAGCACCAGCGCATCGATGCCCTCCGCGAGCTTCTTGGACAGGATCGACGAGCAGATCAGCGGAATGCACTCCACGGTCGCGGTGACATCGCGCAGCGAATAAAGCACGCGATCCGCCGGCGCGAGGTCGCGGGTCTGGCCGATGAGGGCGCAGCCGAGATCGCGCACGAGGTCGTGGTAGCGCGCGAGGGAAAGGTCGGTGCGGAAGCCCGGGATCGCCTCGAGCTTGTCGAGCGTCCCGCCGGAGTGACCGAGGCCGCGGCCGCTGATCATCGG
>CAIOYO010000280.1 GCA_903862595.1 uncultured Opitutaceae bacterium
AAGTGACGGATGCCGGTGAACACCATCGCGAGGCCGCGCTCGTCAGCCGCCTGGATGACTTCCGCATCGCGCACCGAGCCGCCAGGCTGAATCGCGCAGGTCGCGCCCGCCTCCGCCGCCGCGATCAGGCCATCCGCAAACGGAAAGAGCGCCTCGCTCGCCACCACCGATCCCTTGAGGTCAAGACCCGCCTCGCCCGCCTTCCACACCGCGATGCGCGAGCTGTCGACGCGAGCCATCTGCCCCGCCCCCACGCCCAGGGTCTGCTCCCCTCGGGCATAGACGATGGCGTTCGACTTCACGTGCTTGCAGACCTTCCAGGCGAAGAGCATCGCCGCCCACTCCTCCTCCGTCGGCTGGCGGCGGGTCACGACCTTGAACTCATCGCGACGTCCTAGATGGCGGTCGCGGTCCTGCACCAGCACGCCGCCCACCACCGAGCGCACTTCCTGAAGGGCATCCGCGCCCATGCCTTCGCGCGCAACCATCAGTCGCAGGTTCTTCTTCTTCCCGAGGATCGCCCGGGCGTCGTCCGAAAAACGCGGCGCGATGATGACTTCCGTGAAGATCTCGGCGATCGCCGATGCGAGGGGACCGTCGAGGGTGCGGTTCACCACGATGATGCCGCCGAACGGGGCCTGGCGATCGGTCGCATACGCCTTGTCCCACGCCTCGATGAGCGTATCCGCACTCGCGACTCCGCAGGGGTTCGTGTGCTTGAGGATCGCCACCGTCGGGCGCTCGAACTCACCGATCAGGTAAGTCGCTGAGGTCAGATCGAGAAGATTGTTGTAGCTGAGCTCCTTCCCTTGGAGCTGCGAGAAGTGCTCATGGAAGGTGCCATAGAGCGCCGCCTTCTGGTGCGGATTCTCGCCGTAACGCAACACTTGGGCCTTGTCGTATGATGCCGTCCAGCGGCGCGGAAATCCGCTCAGGGCATCGAGATCCGGCTCCGCTTCCTGCTGCTCCAGGTACTGCGCAATCGCGGCGTCGTAACGCGCCGTGCGCTGGAACACTTTCAGCGCCAGCCGCCGCCGCAGCGCGAGCAGGGTCGTCGGCGCCGCCAGCGCCGCCAGCACCGAAGCATAGTCCTCGGGGTCACAGACCACCGTGACGCTCTCGTGATTCTTCGCCGCACTCCGCAGCATCGAGGGCCCGCCGATATCGATGTTCTCGATCGCCTCCTCACGCTCCACGTGCGGCTTCGCCACCGTCTGCTCAAACGGATACAGATTCACCACGACTAGATCAATCAGGGCGATGTCGTGCGCCGCCGCTTGCGCTAGGTGCTCCGCCTTGTCCCGCCGACACAGGAGCCCTCCGTGGATCTTCGGGTGCAACGTCTTCACGCGACCTTCCATGATCTCCGGAAATCCGGTGTGAGCCCCGACCTCCGTGACCGGCAACCCCGCTTCAACCAGCAATTTCGCCGTGCCTCCCGTCGAGAGCAGGCGATAGCCGTGCTGGCGGACGAGGGCCGTCGCGAAATCGACGAGGCCGCGCTTGTCGCTGACCGAGAGAAGAGCCAGTTTTTCCATGAGCGGTGGGAAGCGGCGTTTCTGCGCGCGGCAACGCAGTCCCGCAAGCCGGAAGCAGCCCGAAAAACCGCGCCCACCCTTCCGCACCCGTTGCGTTACCGCCCAGGGTCACTATGTTGGAACGTTCGCCCGTACTCCCGTGTCCGCTTCCGCGCTTCTCCCAGGCCTTCGCGCCTCCCTCGACAAACTCATTTACCACCACGGTGGTAGCAGTCTTCCCGCGGACGCACCCCACGCCTTCGTTTACTTCATCACCATCCACAACGCCTCGGACCGGACGGTGACTCTGCTGGGTCGCAAGTGGGTCGTGGAGTACGCCAGCGGCCACCGCCGCGTCATCGAGGGCGATCGCATCGTCGGCGAGACTCCCCGCCTCGTCCCCGGAGAATCCTTTTCCTACAATAGCTACCATGTCACCGGGGAACCTGCCTCCGCCCTCGGCAGTTTCCACGGGGTCGATGAACGCGGGGGCAAGGTCCACGTCACCGTCGGCCCGTTCCAACTTTCGCCGCCCGAGTGCGATTGATTCGGTCCTGTTCCCTCCTCTGGACTGCGGTAAGTCAGGCAAAATCCGCCAGTTGCCTCCGGATGTCGTTTGCCGATGAAATGCGGCGAGCCGAATCTTACGCTTGCACCGCAGGGGGCTGTGCCTCTCGCTGGCGGATTCGTTCATGAATCTTATCGACCTGAACCGCGACGGCGGCATCGGCGCGAATTCGCTCTTTCTCCAGATCGGCGATATCCGGGTCCTTGTTGACAGCGGTCTGCATCCCAAGCAGGTCGGCCGCAAGGCCGCCCCCGACTTGGCCAAACTCCGGGGCCAGTCTCCGGACATCATTCTCGTCACGCACTGCCATCTCGACCACATCGGCAGCCTGCCGCTGGCACTCCGTGAGAATCCCGACGCGCTGGTCATCATGTCGCAGTCGAGCCGCATGCTCATCGAGCGGATGCTGCACAATTCCGCGAGCGTGATGATGCGGCAGCGCGAGGATCAGAACATCCCCGACTACCCGCTCTTCACCCACACGGAGATCGACCAGCTCGCCAAGCGCTTCACGGCCCTGCCGTTCGGGGTCAGCAAGCGCCTGCGCGTCCGCAAAGACGAGCTCGAGGTGATTCTCCACCCGGCCGGCCACGTGGTCGGCGCCGCCGCCATCGAGATCCGCCACAAGCACCGCGGCATCTTCATCACCGGTGATGTGCTCTTCGAAGACCAACGCACGCTGCCGGGCGCCAAGTTCCCCGCCGGTCACTTCGACACGGTGATCATGGAAACCACCCGCGGCACCACGGCGCGTTCGCCGGACCGGGGTCGCGTGACTGAGTTCGGTCGCCTCATCGCCAGCATCAACGACACGATCAACCGCGGGGGATCCTACCTCATCCCGGTCTTCGCGCTCGGACGCATGCAGGAGGTCCTCACCGTCATCCACGATGCGCGCAAGTTCGGCCACCTGGTTGATTGCCCAATTTTCGCCTCCGGACTCGGCATTGATCTCGCGGACTACTTCGACGAGATCGCCCGGAAGACCAAGCATGTCCGCTTCAACCGCGGCATTCTCAAGGAACTGAAGGTCAAGCCACTACCCCGGAAGATGAATCCCGGCGAAGACCCGAAGCAAAACGCGCTCTACATCATCAGCTCCGGCATGCTCGTCGAGAACACGCCGAGCTACACGCTGGCGAGCGGCCTGCTGGGCCACGCCCGCAACTCCATCGGTTTCGTCGGCTACTGCGATCCCGACACGCCGGGTGGCGCGCTACTGTCGGCCAAGACGGGGGATCCGTTCCTCTTCGAAGCCGTCAAGGTGAAGACCAAGGTCAACGCCCACATCGAGCGCTTCCAGCTGAGCGGCCACGCTGACCGCGACGAATTGCTGCAGTTCGCCCTCCAAACCGAGGCCCGAAGCATCGTGCTGACGCACGGTGAAGCCGCCGCCCGCGCTTGGTTCGCCCAGCAACTGACCGAGAAGATGCCGCGGACCAAGGTCATCGACCCGATCCCCGGCAAGCTCTACCAGGTCTAGTCCGTTTTCCCTCGCCGTCCGCGGCCGGGGAACACGCCTTCGCGCTCCAGCAGAGCCTGCTTCCGGGCTACGCCCCAGCGGTAGCCGGAGAGCGCGCCGTTGGTGGCGATGACCCGGTGACACGGGATGAGCACCGCGATCGGATTCGCGCCGCACGCTTGCGCGACCGCTCGGACCGCGCGCGGACAGCCCGCGCGGCGCGCCAGCTCCGCATAGGTCACCGACTCGCCGCACCGCAACGCGCGCAGCTCCGACCAGACACGCTGCTGAAAGGGCGTTCCCACCGGCGCCAAACGCAGCCCGCCCGAAGTGGCCGTGGCGGGTTCCGCCATCACGCGCAGGACTTGGTCCACCGCAGCCGTCGCCGGTCCAACGCCGGCCTCGCGCCACGCCTCGCGCGGAAAGCGCTCCCGCAACGCGTCCACCCCTTCGCGGCGGGTCCCGGAAAGAAACACCGCCCGCACTTCGCCCTCCACGCCGACCGCCGCGAGCACCCAGCCGAGCGGGCTGTTCGCCTGCGCGAAGGTCAACACGTCTTCACGGTCACTCGGGCTTCCCATGGCTCAATTCGTACTTCAGGGGATCGCGACGATACTCTGAGCAGACCGCGCCTCAGGTCGCCGCCGGGATGACCCGCGCCGCGAGAATTTCCTCCAGACGCGTGGCCACCGCCGGGGAACCGGCGACATAGAAGATGCGCCCCATCCGCAGGTCAAAGGAACGCAGCGGGAACAACGGGCCGTTCAGGTAGGTGACGCGTCCACCTCCCGCCTCAACCAAGGGCACCGCGGCGGCAATGTCCCACACCTTCACGTTGTGATCGACCGTGCCGTCCAAGATTCCCACCGCCACGTAGGCCAGATGCAGCGTGCTGCTGCCGAGCGCCCGCAACTTGCAGTGGGCCGCTACGTCCGCGACATGTCCGGAGAATCGCTTGTCCGAGGGCGAGTGGAATCCGATCAGGCTCTGCGCGTTCAACTCCCCCATCCGCACTCCCACGCGGCGGTCGCCATCGAAGACGCCCACCCCCGGACCTCCGTGGATCAACGCGTGCCGCGAGAGATCATAGATCACGCCGTACACGGGCACGCCGTCCTCCAGCAGCGCGAGCGAGATGGCGCAGTGGGCGATCCCCATCGCATAGTTGTTCGTCCCGTCGATCGGGTCGAGCACCCACACATAACGCGAGGTCAGCGGGATCGGTGCGTCCGCCTCGGTCAGCTCCTCACTGAAGATCTGGTCCTCCGGAAAACACCGCGAGAGTCGCTCCACGAGGTCGGCCGAGATCGCGAGGTCGACCGCCGTGACGCGGGTGCCATCGCTCTTCCACCGGGTCTCAGCGCGGCCAAAGTTCGCCTGCAGCAGATCGACCTGCGCCAGTACGGCAGCCTTGGCCACCTCAACCCGTTCACGAATGGCCTGCACCGGATGCGACGACATCCGTCCAGCGAACCCATCCAAAGCCCCGCGGCCAATCCGAAACTGTTTCAGCCCTGGTCCGCACCGCCCGGATCCGCGGGCCGGGCGAGTTGATGGCCATGCCTCACCCGCGGGGCCATCCCGCCTCGATTCAGCGCGTCCAGAACCCCCGCCAAGCGGCGGCGACGGTCGTCCGTCTCGGCGAACATCTCCAGTTGCGACTCCGGCTCGGTGACGTTCGAGAAGCGGACGCTGACCAGCCGTAACGGACTGCG
>CAIOYO010000281.1 GCA_903862595.1 uncultured Opitutaceae bacterium
CTTCGCGATAGCGATCAGCCAGGATCTCTGTGATGCCGGGATCCTCACCCACGGGCTCGGTCATCGCTACCTCCAAGCCAGGCCGCTCCCGCTCCGCTTCGCGGCAAATCACATCAAGGTCGCCGCCCACACCCGCATGCCGTCCCGGGCCAAGAAACTGCTGCAGCACCACCACTCGCCCAGCATCGCAGGGAGCCGCCCTCAGCCGGTCGGCCAGCAAGGGCCGGTTGAACGCATACTCGACTCCTTCCCGGCTCTCCATGGACGACGGCCACACCGGTTCCCCGAGCAGACGGGCGACCTGCTCCGCCACCCGATCCCGCACGGCACCCACTGCCGGCTGCGGGCTCCCATGATCGACCAACACCACCGGTCCGGCGCTCCAGCCACGGTCCCGCCGCAGTCCGCGCACCCGCTGAGCCAACACCTGCCCCACCCGGTCGTCCTCCGGGCGGTCCAGCCGCACCAAAGAAGCGGCCAAGCGAATCTCCCCCCGGCCCCCCCCGTGCAAGAGCGCTCCCAAGCGCGCCGGGATGTACTCGGTCAGGGCCGCACTGGGTCCGAAGAAGAAGGGCAGGACCACGACCGACGGTACGCCCCGGGCCAGAGCAGCCCCGACCGCAGGTTCCAGCAGGTCCGCCGGACGCCCGTCCAGGAGAGCGGCGTCAATGCCGCTGGAATGCAGCAAGGACACGGGCAACACGGGCTGCCCCAAGCGCTTCGCGAGTGCGGCCGCCGCCCGACGCAGGCCGAGGGTCGCGGCGGGACGCAGCGAACCATTGTCGCATAAAAAGACGGCTGTCGGAACGTGCATGAGTCCAATCGCTTCCACTCGGATAAATGACTTGCCGACCCAAAACGCTTGGCCGATAAGGTCAACCTCGACGCCAATCATGAAACTCCTCCCGAAAACCCTTTCCTTTACCCTCCTCGCCTGCGCCGTCCTGTTCGCGGGCTGCTCGAAGAAGCCGAAGCGCCCGTCGCCCAGCGACACGGTGCTCGGTCAGGGTGCGGGTGCGGGTGCACTGGATCCGAGCGCCGCTGATCTCGGCGCCGCTGGCCTCGTTGATCCTTCGGCCGCCGGCCTGCAGAACCGCTCCGGGGTGTTTGAGGACGAGAACATGATCAAGGGGCTGATCCAGCCGGTGTACTTCGACTTTGACAGCTCCGCCATCAAGGCCAGCGAGCGCGCCAAGCTCCAGGAAGCGCAGAAGTACCTCAGCGAACACGCCGACCACCGCCTGCTGCTCGAGGGCCACTGCGACTGGCGCGGCACCGCTGAATACAACCTCGGCCTCGGCGATCGTCGCGCCGCCGCCGCTCGTCAGTACTTGGAGTCCATCGGAGTCGCCTCCGCCAAGATCGAAATCCGCTCGAAGGGCGACCTCGACGCGATCGAGAACGCCGCCGAGGACCAGATGGCGAAGGACCGCCGCGCCGAGATCATCATCCTGAAGAAGTAACGTCGGCGCGCGGAGCGCGACGAACCCTCCCTTCAACACGAAGGCCCCCGGCTCGCGCCGGGGGCCTTCGTGCTTTTGGCGAAACGCGCCATCGGCGCAAAGCTCAGACGCGGTCAACGACCACCGTCAGCCAGCGCCGCCAACACTTTCTCCGAGGCGCGAATGCCGCGCTCCATCACCCCAAGGTGAAAGCTTTCGTTCGGCGCGTGCAGGTTGTCCTCCGGGAGGAACAGCCCCATCATCAGTGAATCGAGTCCGACGATCTGCTTGAGCTGCGCGATGATCGGTACACTGCCACCTTCACGAAGATACAGCGGCGGACGGCCAAAGACCTCCGCCACCGCCGCATCCGTCGCGCGAAACGCCTTCGCCAGCACCGGCGACTGATCGCGGGGCGTGTTCGAACGATCCGGCGGGACCACGATGTAGGCCTGGCCTTCGTGCTGATCGATGATCCGTAGGGTCACATCGGACGGCACGCGTTCCCGGACCGTTCGATAGAGTAACTCACGAATCCGATCCGGATTCTGGTTCGGCACCAGACGGCAGGAGATCTTCGCCATCGCCTTGCTCGGAATCACGGTCTTCGTGCCCTCGCCCTGATAGCCGCCACCGATGCCATTGAACTCCAGCGTCGGGAGGAAGCGCACGCACTCAAAGGGAGTGTAGCCCGGCGGGGTGTGAAAGGCCGGCACGCCAAGGAATTGACGGTACGCCTCCGCATCGCCGCCAAGCTTCGCCAGCTGCTCGCGCTCCCACGGCTCGACGTCCAGCACATCGTCATAGAAGCCCGGGACATTCACGCGACCGTCCGGCGTGTGCAGCGACGCACACAACTCCGCCAGCGCCTGAATCGGATTGCGCACCACGCCGCCGTGCAGGCCCGAGTGCAGGTCGCTCTTCGCTCCGGTAATCTCCACGTCGAACAGCACCAGCCCGCGCAGGCCACAGGTGATCACCACCTGATCCGGATTCGGAATCCCCGTATCCGACAGAAACACGAAATCCGCCTTCTTCAGCGTATCGCGGTACTCGGCGAGAAAGCCCGGGAAACTCGGGCTTCCCATCTCCTCCTCGCCCTCGATGAGAAACGTGATGCGGAGCGGTAGATCCGGGCGCTTCTCCAAGAGGCGCGCGACCGCCGCGACATGCACCATCATCGGACCCTTGTTGTCCGCCGCCCCGCGTCCATAAATCCGCTCACCGCGAATCTCGGGCTCGAAGGGTGCCGACTGCCAGAGGTTCAGCGGGTCCGCCGGCTGGACATCATAGTGCCCATAGATGATGACATGCGGCCAGTGATCCGGCCCGCCGCGCCGCGCCAACACAATGGGGTGTCGCGGCGTTTTCACCACCTCCACCGCAAAGCCGATCGACGAGAGCAGTCCCGCGATGAAGTCTCGCGCTCCCACCATGCCTTCGTGGAAACGAGAGTCGGCCGAGACGCTGGGGTGACGGATGAATTCCTTGAGCTTGGTAACGGGGTCAAACATGCCCCCAAGCTGCCCCAAACCCCGCTTCCGCGCTAGTCGGAAAAGCACTCGTCCAGCGCTCCAACCGACCGCGCCGAGGTCATTTCCGCCTCTTCTCCGGCACCCGCTGGTCGGTCCCACCCCACCCGGTCAGTTCCCAAATTTTGCCCGACTCTGCTCGTAGAGCGGCAGATACTTCGGCATCAGCAGCTCGAGGTTCTTGATCCGCGTGTCGTCGGAGGGGTGGGTCGAAAGGAATTCAGGCACTTTGCCTTCGCCTTTGTTCGCCGCCGCCATCTTTCGCCAAAAGGAAATCGCCGCTCGCGGGTCGTAGCCCGCCCCCGCAGCAAACCGGAGACCGATCGCGTCGGCCTCCGACTCATGCAAGCGCGAGTAAGGCAGCATCACCCCTACGGTGGTCCCCAAACCATACGCGACCCGGACCAGCTCTCGGTTTTCCTCGCTCACGTCCTTCGCCTCCATCCCCACTTCGGTCAACAGAGCGCCACCGAGTACGAGCAATTGCTGGGAGGTGCGCTCGGCCCCGTGCCGCGAGCTCACGTGGGCGATCTCATGGCCCATCACCGCCGCCAACTCCGCGTCCGTCTCCGCGATCTTCAAGATTCCGGTGTAAACGCCCACCTTGCCTCCAGGAAGCGCGAAGGCGTTGAGCTCATCCGACTCAAACACCACAAACTCCCAGTCCGCGTTCGGCAAGTCGCGCCCCACCGACTCCGCAATCCGCCGCCCCACCCGCTGCACGCGGGCGTTCGCAATCTCATCATCGGAGATCTCTTCCTCGTCCTTGATCTCGGCAAACGCCGACAGCCCCATCGCCGCTTCCTGATTGGGCGACAGCAACATCACCTGACGACGCCCGGTCTCGGGCACCGTCGCACACCCCGACAAAAAGGCCCCCAGAGCAACGACAAGAACTGTCCAGACGCGCATCGAGGGAGGATGCATGCGACGCCCCTAAGGGGCAAGTACTTCCTCTCCAAGCATCTCTACTGAAAAGAGATGCGAGGGAGGGGCCCAACGGCGCTCAGTGCCGAAAGTGACGGATGCCGGTGAACACCATCGCGAGGCCGCGCTCGTCAGCCGCCTGGATGACTTCCGCATCGCGCACCGAGCCGCCAGGCTGAATCGCGCAGGTCGCGCCCGCCTCCGCCGCCGCGATCAGGCCATCCGCAAAC
>CAIOYO010000282.1 GCA_903862595.1 uncultured Opitutaceae bacterium
AAGCCCGGCGGCAGCGCAGCCGCGAGAGAGTCCTTCGCCGCGCATACGCCCACGATCAACATTGCCGGCAGCCAGAAAGCGACCTGCGCGAACCACGGCAGCGCCGTCCGCTGCTCAGGCGTGTCGGCCCGGAACCACAGATACGCCCCGTAGACTCCGGTTCCCAACAGCGGTGAGATCGCCATGCCGGTGACGCTGGCCAGGGCGGCCGAGACCGCCGCCCCCGGCGAACGATCCTTCGCCGGCGGCGGAGCGCTGCCGGCGGCCCACCCGTCAGCAGGGGCGAGACAAAACGTGATCACAGCCAACAGCAGCAGTGCGGAACGAACGCGTGAGAACATGGCGATGAAGGGCAAAGAGAAAGCGGGACCAGCAACCCAAGATGCGCGGCCGCCACGACCGCAGGGGCCGGTCACGGAACGGCGGACGGCACTTCGATGACGCGTTGCGTCTCGTTGTAGAGGACGCGACGGCTACCGATGAGCACGACCCTAAGCGAATGGGAACCGGAGTCCAGCTGCGAGAGCGGCGCCGTGAAATAAAACCCGCTCCGCAGAGCGTCGGGTCGATCCGGATACGCTTTCTCCACGTCCGGTCTCCACTCCACCCTCCCGCGAAACAGCCGCGTGTGATCGCCCTGCACCACTTGCACGTAAGGCTGCAGCTCGGTGGAAATTCTCTCCTTCGTCAGCATCCAACCCCGGAAATGCACGTGCCCCCGCGACACCGTCAGTTTGTCGATTGAGAACACAATCGGATACAGCTCGAGCCGCTCCGGGGTGACCACCTCGTGGCTGGGCTCCACGTCCAGCTCATACAGGCCCTCGCGCGCGGAGATCGCCAGAATCTGGTCGCCGAGAGCGGTCTTCGGGAAGATCGGGCGCTTCAGCCCAGCCATGGAGCCGGTTTCCTCGATCACGTGCGCGGCATCGACGCGCCGCTGGGAAAACTCCCAGGCCTCGTAACCGAAGCGCTGGTTCGCCAGCACGTTCATCGCCCCGGCGCCAAGCAGCACGAGCCACGCCCCGGCGCGACCCCAACCGGACTGCGGAAGCGCCCGGAGCACCAGAAGGCCCACCGCGATCCAGGCAAAGCCGCTCTGCACCATATAACGCGAGGAGAGCGCGGGAACCCCGGTCGCGGTGAAACGACCATAGGCGATGAATGCCATCCCAAGGATGGCGGTCAGCGCCACACCCGTGAGGAAAGGATCCCGCCGCCATGCGCCGCGCCCAAGCGCAAGCCCCAGCACGGCAAGCAAACCGATGCCACTCCACGCGGCGACGGAGGCCGAACCCAGCGACATCACCCCACCGACCATGGTCAGCCAGTACCAGAGCAGGCGACCGACCGCCGGCAGCGACCACGTGACCGGCGCGATGAGGGTGGCGGAGGTGAAGACGAAGGAGAAGACGCCGAAGATCAGCGCGCACGCGACGCACCACTGCAGCACGTCACGGCGACGGCCCGCCAACGCGAGCAGGACCGCACCCACGAACATGACGGCCACACCATGCGTGAGCGTGAACACCGCGAAGCCCGCGAACAGTACCGCCGCCGGGAGCGCCCAGCGCTCCGGGCGCTGCAGGAGCCACAGGCATACGGTGGTGTGAAAGACGACTTGGTAGTGGTCGATCGAGGCGTAGGAGGAAAAAAGGTTTTCGTGGTGCTGGAGGTGCAGCAACACCAGTGCCGACCAAGCCAGCGCGAACGCCCGCCACCAGCGCTCGGCGATGCCGAGACGGACCGCGACGACGGCGCCCACCAGGAAACTGTTTCCCACCAGCGCCAGCGAAATGAAGTTTACGCCTCCCGTCAGCTCATCGAGCAGGACAAAGATCATGCGGCTCGTGAGCACGCAGTGCTCGTTGGCCATGGCGAAGAACTCGCGGACCGCTGCGGTCACGGAATCCGCCGCGCGGAAATCGAGCAGGAACCGGAGCACCGTCTCGAACTCATCCCACATCGGGATGTTGTGCATCGTATCCGTCGCCCGCCAGCCGACGAACGCCGCCGGCACGAGGACGACCAGAGCGACGAACCAGCGGAACCAGTGCGGCAGCGCGGCGGGGTCGTAGGAACGGGTGCGGGGGTCCGCCATGAGGGGAGAGGCCGCGGCGGCTCGGACCGCGGCGCGCGGGGGAGAGCAAGCCTCGCGGTGACCCCGAACGCAAGCGCAAGTCCGGCTCAGCGGGCGGACGGCGTGACGACTCCCCGGCCGCCGCAGGCGGGCAGGATCGGCCGCGGCGCGAGCATCGCCGCGCCCAGCCCCGCGACGGCCGTGGGCCAGCGGCGTGAACCGTGACAGACTTCCGCTCCCGGCACCTCGTTTTGCTTTTGCCGCGGGCACTCCGGGCTGGTCGGATCGCGCTATGCCGCCCTTCGCCCTCGCCATCTTTCTCGGGGCCTTCCTGCTCTTCCAAGTCCAGCCGATGATCGGCAAGTACATCCTGCCGTGGTTCGGCGGGAGTCCGGGCGTTTGGACGACGTGCCTGCTCTTCTTTCAGGTCCTGCTCCTGTTCGGCTACGGCTACGTGCACCTCGTCTCCACCTACCTGCGTCCGCGTACGCAGGCCTGGCTGCAGGCGGCGTTGCTGGCCCTCGCGGCGGCATTCCTACCCGTCATCCCTGAGGATTCGCTCCGGCCCACCGGGGATGGCACGCCGGTGCTGCAGATCCTGCTCGTGCTGGGCCTGACCGTGGGCGTGCCCTATCTAGTGCTCTCGACCACGGGGCCGCTGATGCAGCGCTGGTTCAGCCTGAGCCATCCGGAACGCTCACCCTACCGACTGTATTCATTATCCAACGTCGGCTCCCTGCTGGCCCTCCTGAGCTACCCAGTGGTCGTGGAGCCCTTCCTGACTCGCCGCGAACAAGCGCTCGTCTGGTCGGCGGGGCTGGTGGCGTTCGCCTTGGTCGCCGTTCGCTGCGCGTGGGCCATCCGCGACATCGCCCCCGCGCCGGCCTCGGAGCCGACGCCAGCCCCCACCCCGCGCGCGAGCCTGCCGCGCGGGACGCCGCTCCTGTGGGTGGCGCTGCCCGCCATCGCGTCGGTGCTGCTCGGTGCCACCACCAACCAACTGAGTCAGGACATCGCGGTCATTCCCTTCCTCTGGGTACTACCCCTCGCGCTCTACCTCCTGAGCTTCATTCTCTGCTTCGATCACCCCCGCTGGTACCACCGCGGGTGGTTCGCCGGGCTGCTCGTCGTCGGCTGCTCCCTCGTCCTGTACCTCCTGCACGCGGAGACCGACGCCCCGCTGGCGCTGCAGGTGGCGGGCTACACCGGCACGCTGTTCATCGCGGCGATGGTGTGCCACGGCGAGCTGTACCGGCTGCGTCCGGAGCCGGCGCGACTGACCTCATTCTACCTCCTCATGTCGGCCGGCGGCGCCCTCGGTGGCCTCTGCGTCGCCGTCATCGCCCCAGCGCTGCTCGACCGCTACGCCGAGTTGCAGATGGGCCTCTGGCTTCTGAGCTACCTGCTCGGCATCCTTGCGCTGCAGGACCGCAGTCGGCCGCTCGTCATGGGAACCGCGATCGGACTGGCGATCGCGCTGGTGGGGGTTCCCGCCCTCGATCTTTCGTGGGGAGATCGCTGGCACGAGATCCTCGCGGTGTACCAGTTTACGGCGGAGCGGCTGTACCTGGAGCAGTGGCCCGTCGTTGCCGCCGGCCTGATCGCGGCGCTGGTCTGCCTGCTGCCCCTGCGACGCGCCGAGCGCGGCACCTGGCGGGCGCGCCAAGGCGCCTTCGTCATGCTGCTGAGCCTCGCCTTCGGCGTTCTGCTCATCATCCAGGTCCGGAAGGCCGATGAGGACGCCGTGGCCCTCAGTCGCAATTTCTACGGCACCCTTCAGGTCCGGGAGATCCTCGCTGAGGATCCGAGCGGTCACCACTACTCGCTGGTCCACGGCCGGATCACGCACGGCCTGCAGTTCCGCTCCGCCGCACAAGGGCTGTGGCCGACGACCTACTATGGGGAGAGCAGCGGCATCGGACTCGCTCTCAAACACCTGGACCGACCGGAAGGTCAGCGGCACGTCGGGCTCGTCGGCCTAGGCACCGGGACACTCGCCGCCTACGGCCGCGCCGGTGATCGCCTGCGCATCTACGAGATCAATCCGGAGGTCGAGCACATCGCCCGCGCTCACTTTTCCTACCTCGCAGAGACGCCGGCCGAGGTCGCGGTGGTCTTGGGCGATGCGCGCCTGACCCTGGAACGGGAACTGGCGACCGGGCACCCACAGGCCTTCGATCTTCTCGCGCTCGACGCCTTCAGCAGCGACGCGATCCCAGTCCACCTCCTCACCCTCGAGGCGATGGACACCTACCTGAAACACCTCGCGCCCGGCGGCGTCATCGCGGTCCACACCTCCAACCGCTACCTCGATCTCCAGCCCGTGGTCGAAGGTCTCGCACGCCGCCTCGACCTCAAGGTACTCACCATCACGGATGACGACTCGGAGTTCTGGTGGATCTACGGCACCACCTGGATGCTCCTCGCCCGCGAGAAAGAGGTGCTGGAGAAGGACGAGCTCTACGAGCGCATGCGGGCGCCGAGCGAACGCGTGGATGCGGTGCCGCTCTGGACGGATGAACGCGCGTCGCTCTTGCGCATCCTCCGGTAGCGCCGACCCACTTAGCGGGGGCCCGGCGAAGTCTCGGGTTGAGCAGCCGCGACTCGGTTCGCATCGGCTACCTGAAGGACGTACGACTGGGTGGGGAAGGCGAAGACCAAACTCCTCGCTTCCACCAAACGCATGAACGCCAGATTGAGCCGCTGGCGCAGGGCGAGATGCTTGCGCAGATCCGGATCCCGGACGCGGTAGAGGATCCAGATATCAAGCGACGACGCGGTGAAGTCGCGGAAGTAGACGTGCACGACAGAGGGATCGACCTCGGGTTCGCTCACGATCGTCTGACGCAGTTCGGACACGAGCGCCTCCAAATCGGCCGGACGGCTGGCGTACGTCAGGCTCAGCAACTGCTCCACCCGTCGACCGTCGAAGCGGGATAGGTTCACGATGTTCTCGGTCGCCACGGTCTTGTTCGGGATGATCATCAGCGACCGATCTCCGCCCCGCACCTTGGTGGATCGCAGGCCGATCTCCTCAACGATACCGGTGAAGCCGCCGATGCGCACCTCTTCACCGGTGCGGAAAGGCTGATCGACAGCGACGACCACGGAGCCGAACACGTTCGCAATCGTGTCTTGCGCCGCGAGGGCGAACGCTAAACCGCCGATCCCCAGTCCGGCCAGTACCGCCTGGACATCCGCACCCTGTGACTGCGCCACGACCAGGGCACCGAAGACTGCCGCCACGGCGACGAGGCTCTTGCGGATCCACGGCATGAAGGCCGCGACACCCAAGGCGCGTTCCTCCGCGATGCTCTGGGCATGCTGCAGGGCCGTGTTCAGCGTGCGCAGGATCAGCCAAAGCAGCACCAGAGAAAATGCCAGTCCAGCAGAGTAACGGATCGCCTCGTCCCATCCCGGCGAAAGCTTCAGGACCTTCAGGGCCGCGAAGGTACCGATGAGCGCGAAGAGTGCGTTGACCGGAGATGCCAGCGCCGGGAACAGCTTATCGTCGAACGTCGTCTTAGTCTGAGCCGCAAGCCGGCGAAACACGCCGAACAAGAGCCGCGTGGCCAGACGACGCAGCACCACGGCGGCGAAGAGCAGGACGGCGGCGATAGCGAAGTGCATGGCCGTGTTGCCGCTCTCCGGAACACCCGAAGCACGCAGCAGCGAATCCACGGCTTGCTCCAAGATATCCGTGGCCGGCAGCGGAGTCAGGGCCGGGGCATTCGCCGGAGTGGGCGTCGGCACGGCGACCGGCGCATCCGCATAGGCGCTGGACAGCAGGACCGATCCAACGGCCAACAGGCTCAGAAGGCGAGGGAGGCAGTGAAAGGCGGGCGGAATCATGGCAGGAAAAAAGCGGCGGAGATCGGCCCCGCCGACTGAAGCTGATTCCCAGCAGGGCCGCGGAGTCAACCGCCGCGCGCGGCCAGCCCGAGGCCGCCTCACCCCCGCTCCGGACCGCACTCGCCGCTTGCTCCTCCGGCGCTCCGTCTGCCAAGGTCCGTACTCATGCTGACCCTGCTGGCCACGCTCACCCCACTTCCCCCCCTGCCCCTGTGGGCGTGGCTGACGTTCTTCGCGTTCATCGCCGCCATGCTCGCCTTGGATCTGGGCGTGTTCCACCGCGGATCTAAGACCGTGAGCACGCGGGAAGCCCTGATCTGGTGCGGGGTCTGGGCGTCGCTCGCCCTCGGCTTCTGCGCCCTGCTCGTGCCATGGCGCGGCTCGGAACACGCCCAACAATTCCTCGCGGGCTACCTGATCGAGCTCTGCCTCAGCGTCGACAACGTCTTCGTTTTCATCCTGGTGTTTGCCTACTTCCGGGTCCCGCCCGAATGGCAGCACCGCGTGCTGTTCTGGGGAATCATCGGTGCCGTCGCGATGCGCGCGGTCTTCATCCTGGTCGGTGTCAGCGTCCTGGCCCGCTTCCATTGGATTCTCTACGTCTTCGGCGCGTTCCTCATCTACACCGGAGTCAAGATGGCCCTCGCGAAAGAGGGCGGGGACGATGTGCACCCCGACAAGAACCTCGCCGTGCGCCTCTTCCGCCGGTTCTTCCCTGTCAGCCCCACGATGGACGGCGGGCGGTTCTTCACCCGCATCGATGGTCGGCGGATGGCGACCCCGCTGTTCGTCGTGCTGATCGTGGTTGAGACCACCGACCTCGTCTTCGCCCTCGATTCACTGCCCGCCGTGCTCGCAATCACCCAAGATGGCTTCGTCGCCCTGACCTCCAACATCTTCGCGATCCTCGGCCTGCGCTCGCTCTACTTTGCGCTGAACGGCATCATGCAGCTGTTCCGCTTCCTCAAGCTCGGCCTCGCCTTCATTCTCGTCTTCATCGGGGGCAAGATGCTGATCGGCTACTTCGATCTCCACGTGACGACCACCGTATCACTCGCCGTGATCGGATCCGTGCTGGCCCTTTCCGTTCTCGCCAGCGTGCTCTTCAAGCCACGCGAAAGCGGAGTCTAACCCGGCGGCAGATCCGCCGGACGGTCGAGGCAAGAGAAAGGGCGGGCCGCCCACACGACAGCCCGCCCCACCCCCTTGGGTTCTCACCGGCAGGCCCACCCAGGCCTGCGATTCTGAAAGGTGGCTTACGCCCCGCCCACCGGGATGCGACGCGGCTTCAGCGCCTCGCCCTTGGGGAGCGTGAGCCGGAGCACACCCTCGCGCAGCTCCGCCTGGATGCGTTCCGCGTCGACGGCGTCGTCATGCCGCAGCGTGAGCGCATAATCCGCGTCCACGCTCTCGCGGTGCAATCGGGTCCATCCCGTCGGCTGACGCCAGACGCGACGACCCACGATGGAGAGCAGACCCTCCTCGGATGTGATCTCAAGGCCGTCCTTGGCGACTCCCGGGAGATCGACCGTGACGTCGAACGAGGCGGGAGTCTCGCGAATCGAATAGACCGGACGAAGCGTCGGCGCGAGCCCGGCGGTCGCGGGCGCCGCGGAGGTTGACGTGGACGCTGCGTTACGGGAAGCCGGCTCGGCGGAACGGCCGAAGGCGGGAACAAGATGTTGGAACAAGCTCATGGTAGGTAAGGGAGAGAAGTGACGTGGAAGGTGGAGGGAACGGAACGGGGGGCGGCTCAGTTGATGGGCACGGTGACCTTGCGCGGCGTGGCCTCGGCCTTTCGCGGCAGGGTCAGCGTGAGGACGCCGTGCTCGAGCTGGGCCCGGATGGCGGTCTCATCGATCTCGTCGGACAAAGTGATCGACCGGCTGAAGGCCACGGTCTCACGGGCCTCGCCCTCGCCACGGACGCGCTCGGCCCGCAGATTGAGCTGCCCATCGACCACTTCGACCTGGATCGCCTCGCGGGCGACGCCGGGCAGTTCAACGCGGACGTAGGTGGCGTTGCCATCCTGATAGAGGTCCACGGGCGGCGCACCGGCCGTGGAGAAGACGGACGGCCCAGCGAAGGCCGTGGCGAACAAGCGATCGATTTCGCCATCCCAACCCGCCCACGAGGAGCGGGCAAAAAAGCCATCGGTGGCCAGACTGCGGGAGGAGGGCGTGCGGTAGTGAACGAGTCTCATGGTAGGGAGCGAAGGGTTGGTTCGAGGAAGGATTACAGGTGATGATCTGTTCTCCTCTCTGCACCCCGAGTGCCGACCAGGGTGGGTTGGCCAAACGCCTCATGGGCAAACGTCTGCTCGCTGGGCCCCCTGACGAAGCGCCGTTTTTTCCCGGCGAATCCTGTCTCACCCGGGTAATTCCGTCGCGCATTCGCGGCTCCGCCCGAAAAATCCCTGTTCGCCCGGCGCAAAGCATGGTTGAACCGGGCCTGCCGTCATGAACTTTGACTTTGATCATCCGCCCGAGCGCCGGGGAACTGACTCCCAGAAGTGGCAGAAGTACGCCGGTCGCGACGTGCTGCCCATGTGGGTGGCGGACATGGATTTTCGGGCACCGCCCGCGGTCATTGAGGCCCTCCAGCGACGCGTGGCCGATGGGGTGTTCGGCTATGCCCGGCCGGTGCCCTCGCAAGTGGCGGCGGTGGTGGAGACGCTCTCCCGCCTGCACGGTTGGACCATCGAGCCGGAGTGGATCGTCTGGCTGCCGGGACTGGTGGTCGGGCTGAACGTGACGGCGGCCGCCACGGCGGGTCCGGGCGAGGAGATCCTGTGCCTGACGCCGGTCTACCCACCGTTCATGGGCGCGCCCCGCACCGCCGGCCGCGTACCCGTGACGGTGCCGCT
>CAIOYO010000283.1 GCA_903862595.1 uncultured Opitutaceae bacterium
ACTTCGCAGCCACGCTCACCACGCTGAAATCCGGCAAGGTCAAGTTCCGCGCCGCCTCTTCCCGGTGAGGAAGCGCCCCGATGTCGTCGCGGAGTTGGCGGGACAGACGGAAACCGGGCCGTTACGGATGAGAGTTTGGGACGCCGAGATCGCGGCGTCGGGCCTCTCACCCGCCCGAACCAACTCCGCGCCATTCAGCGTAGTGGCGTGGTTCTCTGGCGGCGGACGACATTGCCCGCGGCGGCTTTGGAGTTGAGATTGGGTAAATCGTCACGTAACGGTTTATTCATGCCCTATCTTCCCCTCAGCCGCCCGCGCCTGACGGCTGCTTTGCGCCGCCTCGCAGAACTCGCCCGGGCGGAGGGGATCACTCTGGAGCTTTCGCTTTACGGCGGGGCGGTCTTCACGCTCGTCTACGCCTCCCGCGAATCCACCCGTGACGTGGACGGACGCATCCGGCCCAAGGCCGAGGGTGATCGCTTTGCGCGGAGGGTAGCTGAAGAGCAGGATCTCCCGGCCGACTGGCTCAGTGACGACGTAGCGCAGTTCCTCGCGGACCGGGAAGAAAAGCGACGCGTGCTGGAAGATGAATTCGGAGCCGGGCTCCGGGTCACCGCACCGACGGCCGCGTATCTATTGGCTCTGAAGCTGAGGGCCTCCCGTCCACGCCTACCCGGCTACGCCGGCGACGAGGCCGACATCGAATTCCTTCTGCGGAAGATCAAGCCCAGGTCTCTGGCGGACGTGGAGGAATTGTTCGCTCGCTTCTTCCCTCATGACGCCTTGCCTGACCGGACGAAGGCCTTGGTTGAGAGGGTAATCAGGGGGACCAAGAAATGAACCGGCCCGCTACCCTGCGCGCGGTGGCCGAGCAGGCCGATTCCCTGGAGACGTTCGGGCGGTTGTTCCAAGACTGGCTGCATTCCGTGCGGACCTTCTCGTCCCGCCCGCAAGTGCTGCGGGCGATCAAGGAGGAGCCACCGCGTTTGGCGAAGCGATTCGCCAGCGGGGCCGTGTCCGATGCTTGGCTCGCCGCGTATGCCGAATTCATCGCGAAACGGTTGAATGCCGCCGCGCCGAAATGGTCCGCCGGACGCGTCGCACCGGAACCCTGGTTCGGGACCAGCGGCGATGAACTCGCGCGCGTGTCGGCCTTGCGCGATTCGCCTCAACCTTTCAAATCGCGAAATTTGTTCGTGCCGGTGGTGGACCTTCCCCTCCGGCTGCGCCCCGGGAGGCCCAAGAAGTCACGTCTGGAACTCCGCCTGGCGAATGCCAAGCGGCAGCGCAGATTCCGGGCGCGGCGGAAGGAAGAATGGCAGCGCCTGCGCCGTCTGGCCCAGCGGGCAACTGCCTGACAAGATCACCTCGCGATGTCGCTTTTCTTTTCGGGCTAGGCGAGCGCGGCGGGTTGAATCACCTCCCGGACTGCCGCTCGCTTCGTTCCCCGAGAGAGCGGCGTGCGGACAGCCGGACGTTTCATCGCCGCCACTGACGGGACGCTAATGCGGCTCTCGCATCCAAAGACACCCTCGCGAGTCAAGGATGCCCTCGTGAGGACGCAACCATGCGGCGTCCTTCCGACGGAGCGGAGGCCGGGCCTCGTGACTGACTCAAGTCGCTCATGCGTCGCACCGCTCCCACCCGGACTCGCTCCCGCGCCGCGCCCTATCCTGCTCCCGCGCCAGAGCCGCCGCCGGGCGGCATCAGCGCGGGCCACGGGGCGGGCGCGTCGGTGAGTTCCTGCACGCGGCGGCGGAGGGTGGCTTCGCAGTGCAGCACGGCGGCGGTGAGCGCGGCGGGCTCCAGCGCAGCGCTGATCCGGATCTCGGCCAGTTCGGCCGGCGTCAGGAGGAATTCCGCCCGACGCCCATCGAAGACCGGGTCGAGACCGCGGCGCTGGCGCGACTCGGTCAACAGGCGCAGGTTCACCTCGACCGGCGTGCGGTGGAGCCAGCGCTGCGCGGCGACGAGTTCGCCGCGGTCGATCTTACCGAGAATCCAGTGGAGATCGACGTAAGCCGTCTCCGCGAGGGCGAGGACGGCATCCCGATCGAGCCGCGGATCCGGCACTTCCCGCACGACGCGGTCGTAGAAGCGAGCCCAGCCAGGGCCACCCCGGACGACCTGATGCGCCGGACGCATCACGACGGCGAGCGGCCCCAAGGCG
>CAIOYO010000284.1 GCA_903862595.1 uncultured Opitutaceae bacterium
CGCCGTCGCCGCGCCATCCCGGCCCTGCCAGAGCGGCGCGGCCAAGTGCAGTGCATTGAGCGCGAGCGCGTGCGTGATGCCACCGTCGCGCGTGCGGGCCAGCGCCTCCGCAAACGGCAGCGTCACCACCTCGATCTCCTCGTCCGCATCCCACTCCGTCGGGGCGACGCGGCGCACGTTCTCGACGAGGACCATGTGGCAGCGGTTATCCTGGATGGCGGGGTTCGGGTGGATCGACGCGATGAGGCGGCCGCGCTCGCCCACGTAACCGGTCTCCTCGCGCAGTTCGCGCAGGCCCGCGGCCACGGGATCCTCGCCCGCCTCGATCACCCCGCCCGGCACCTCAAGCGAGAGCGTCTCGATGCCGAAACGAAACTGCCGCACGAGCACCACTTCGCCCTCGGGAGTGAGGGCGACAATGTTCACCCAGTCGCGGACGTGCACGACGATGAACTCGCGCTCGGTACCGCGCACGGGATGCGTGAACTGCACGCCGTGCACATCGAAGACACGCGTGGCGGCGAGCCGGCGCTCCGGCCCGCGACGCCAGTGCGCTGGTGCTGGTGCCGGCGCCGGTGCACCGGCGGGGCGGTGGCTGTCATGGAAAGGGGGATTCACAATCGGTCGGGGCAGGATGGAAGCGGCGCCGGTGGACAAAAAAAAGCCCCTTCAGCGGTGAGCCGAAGGGGCGGAGGAAAAACCGTTTTCGGATCAGCGCTTCGGCAGCTTGACCTTGTCGCCAACCTTCAGCTTCGACCAGTTCACGCCCGGATTGACGGCGATGAGGTCGGGAAGGGAAACATTGTTCGCGCGGGCGATCTTCGCACCCGTGTCGCCAGCCTTGACGACGTACTCGCCAGCGCCGGCGACGGCGGCGCCACCAGCGGCCGCGCCCTTGGCGGCAGCGCGCGGAGCCTTCGCGGACTCCTGCAGCTTGGTGATCTCGCCCTTCACGTTGCCGAGCTCGAGGCTCACGGCGTTGAACGCATCCTGCGTCGAACGCTGCAGCGCGGACACCGCCGAGCTGGCCTTGTCCGAAGCAGTCGCGGCCGTGCGAACCTCGCTTTCAAGCGTGTCCATTCGGGTCAGCTGCTCGGTGTGAGCGGCGACCGTCTTGGAAGTGGAGGAGACCTTAGCGAGCGCAACGCCGGCCAAAACCAGCGCGAGGACTCCAACAATGACGCCGGCAACCGGAAGGTAGCTGGTGTTTTCCCGAGAAATCGTGTCCATGAGAAATAAGCGAGTGGTGTTGGATTTACGGAACGCGCCGAACTGACGCAAGCAGAGACTGGAACGAAGTTTTCACAAACGTCGCCCCATGCGGCGGCGTCCGCGGGGAATACGTTGACACCTCCCGCCGTCCGACAAGATTCGGGCCCGGTTGCGGGGTGTAGCTTAGCCTGGTAGAGCGCCTGGTTTGGGACCAGGAGGTCGTAGGTTCGAATCCTATCGCCCCGACCAGCCGATCCAGCCCGGAAACCGGGCACTGCGGCTTTACTTGCCCTTGGTCGGGAAGGTCACCGCCGGAGCCGCCGGGGTGGCCGTCGCCGTCGTGGCCGAGGCCGACATCGGACGGAGCAGCGAGGCCCGCTGGGCCCAGAGGCTCTGCGGCGCGACGCGGGTCAGTTGCTCGAGAGCGGACTGCAGACCCGCGGCATCACCGGCCTCGGCGGCGAGCGAAGCCACGTGGTAACTGGCCTCCGCCCGCACGGACACCGCCGCTGCCAGATCGTCCGCCAACGCCTTCAAATTAGCCGTACCGCCAGCGCGGTCGCCTCCCAAGACTTGCGCGATGCCCTGCCCGATCCGGGCCCGGTTCGACAGCGGGCCCTCCTTCAGGACCGCCACGGCCTTGCCGTAGCTCGCCGCCGCATCGGTGAACCTACCCGCCTCGTAGGCCTCATCCGCCAGGCGCAGATGCGCCACACCGGCGAGAGCGTTGCCCGAGTGCTCAACCGCAAAACGCTGCAACTGCTCGCTGGTCTTCGCCTTGGCAAAATCCGCCGCGATCCCGGCCTCCTGCTGCGCCTGGTACATTTCCCACGCGCCCTTGCCGAGAATGACCAGCGCGATCACCGCCACGAGCGTGACGATGCGGGAGCGCTGCGCCTCCCAAAAGGCGCGCAGATGATCCTCGAAACTCGGCCCCGCCACCGGAACGGGTTCCGCCGACGCGGCAGCTTGCGGGTCTTCCGCGCGCGACGCGGGGCTCGGGGGAATGGGTGAGTTCGACATGGTCAACGCAGAATAGCCCCCCACAAAGACACAGCGACCGGAAGGCGTAAAGACGGGAGTTGCAGCCCCGGCCCGCATCAGGCCCCGGCGCCCAGACCGCCTCCCACCGCCCCGCTCAATCGAAGACCACGGTCTTGTTGCCGTACACCAGCACCCGGTTCTCCAAGTGCCAACGCACCGCCTGAGCGAGGACGGTCTTCTCCAAATCCCGCCCCATCCGCACGAGGTCTTCCACGCTGTGTCGATGGGTCACTCGCCTCACATCTTGTTGAATGATAGGACCTTCATCCA
>CAIOYO010000285.1 GCA_903862595.1 uncultured Opitutaceae bacterium
CCTCCGCCGCCAGCTGATCGAGGTGAGGTGTGCGAAGATCCGAATCGGACCGGAAGGCAGATACATCACCGTAGCCGAGGTCGTCAGCAAGGATGACCACGAGGTTGGGTGGAGCGCCGGCCGCACGCGTGAGACCAATGAGGGCCAGATAGGAGGCAGCCAGCAGAGCGAGGCGATACGGTTTCATGGGGAGCCTGACGAACGAGATGGATGGGGTGGTGGGGGGTGAGCGTCGAGGGTGATCGTCCGTTCCGTCGCCGTCGCGGCGCGAACGCCGCGCGACAATCGACGCTGAAACGTGGCGCTAGGCCCTTGGTCTGGAAGTATTCGCGATCGCGGAAGCCAAGCTGGTCGGCACCGAACCGAATGTCCGGACGGCATACGGTCCGTGCGGTGAGATCGATGGCTCTGGGCGGCCCGACCATACGCCACGCCGAGCCGTCGCGCGACGGTGAGGCTGAGTCTTTCCTCGGTGAATGAGAGGGCAGTCAGTCGGGTCACGCGTCGATTCACCCGCCCTGCCGAAGGTATTTCACCACAGCTTCGGTCCGGCTGCGCACGTGCAGCTTTTGGTAGATGTGGTTCACGTGCGTCCGCACCGTTTCCAGACCGATGCCAAGTTGCTCGGCGATCTCCTTCAGCACCAGCCCCTTCACCAGGAGTTCCAATATCTCCCGTTCCCGCGGTGAGGGCTGCTCGGAGAGGGTCGCCGGTCGCTCACTGCGGTGGAAGAACTGCACCACTTGCCGTGCGATGTGGGCTGACATCGGAGCCCCGCCGTGTTGAACCTCGTGGAGCGCGTCCGTGAGCTTCTCCGCCGCGTCGCGCTTGACGAGGTAGCCGTTGGCGCCCGCCTTGAGCGCCCGGAAGATGCTATCGTCATCCTCATAGACCGTGAGCATCAGCACGAGCAGGCGAGGGAGGCGTTCCTTGAGTCGGAACACGCATTCGATCCCACTCATTTTCGGCAAATTTATGTCCATCACCGCGAGGGTCGGCTGCAGTCCCGGACTCTCGCGCAGCGCCTCCTCTGCCGATCCGAAGGCTCCGAGCAGAGACAGTCTTTCGTCCGTGCGCACGAGAGCCGCGAGATCCTCGCGGACCGCGCGGTTGTCTTCGACAATAATCACTCCGGCCTTCACGCGGTGGCCTCCTTCTCAGGCAACGGCACATCGAGACGTATCGCGGTCACCCCGCCGGGACGCGACTCTACGACGCAAACACCGCCAATCTCCTCCATGCGTCGCGCGGAGTGATCGAGTCCATTTCCTCGTTTCACCGTCGCCGGGTCAAAGCCGACGCCGTTATCGGTCACGGTCACGCGCAGGCGGGTTCCGTCGAGTTCAAGCTGGACGTGCACTTCGGTTGCGCGGGAGTGCTTGAGCGCGTTGTTCAGCGCCTCCTTCACCGCCATGATTAGCCGGTGGCGTACCCCGCTCGCCAGCGCTTGGCTCGGTAGGAATGTCGGAATGTTGAGGCGGCAGCGCAGCCCGGCGTCGCGCAACGAGGCCACGGCGTACTGACTCAGGTAGTTGCTGAAGCCCTCAAGCGAGTCGTGCGAAGGATTGGCCGCCCAGACGATCTCCTCGAGCGCTGCCGCTAGTTCCTTCGCTGCACCGCTGATTGTACGAATGGGCTCTCGCACGGATTCGTCGGGCGGCGCGGCTTTAAGGGCACGGGCGGCAAGGAGGGAGATCTGGGTGAAGCGAGCGCCCATCTCGTCATGAATATCGCGAGCCATGCGGGTGCGCTCTTCGTCGACAACGCGGCGTTGCTCCAGACGCTGCACTTCGCGCTGCATCCTTCGCCACGTCAGATAACGGATTCCACCCAGCATTCCTGCTCCCAGTAGTACGACACCCAGCAATCGAAACCAGCCGGTCGCATAGAATTCGGGGCGGACCTCGACGGGAAGGCGCAGCGAAGGTCCAGTGGGGCGCCCTAGTTCGTCCGTCGCCCATGCCCGGAAAACGTAATCCCCCACCGGCAACGAATGGAAGGAAACCGTGGCATCGCCCCCGCGACCGATGCTGTACATCTCCTCGCTCTCGATCCGGAGTCGTTGACCCGGAGTGACCGGCGACGCCATTTTCTTTGTCTGCAACCAACTGCCGGTGTGGGTCGGTTCAACGTCGATCAACGAAAGAACGGGCTCCAGATCGCCGTCCTCATTCACGTGGGAAAAAATCCGAGGTGTACTGAGTCCGGTGCCGTCACGAAACCATCCGTCGGGATTGCCCCGTGGAGACGAAAGGTCGGAACCGCTCAGAGCCGGAAGCTCGAACAGCGGCGCCGCGCCGGGCAATTCGCCCGCTGCCGGAGCGGTCAGTCGCAGGTGCCGCACCGCCCAGAACCCGCTGGTCCGCGGTATTCCGCCGGAGGCGAGCAAGATCTGAACGCGTGCGCTGCGCTCGGGCGCAACGGCCTCGTCCACGCGCTGATGCCAGCGCGAGTTCGCAGGCAAGCCTCCCCAGCCTGGACTTTCCCCTTCGCGGATGAACGCGGCACTGCCCACGGCTTGGCCTGCCGCGTCTAGGAAGCGCAGCACCAGCCACATTTGGCCTTCGTGATCCTGCCATCCGTCCTGCAGGCCCTCCAGCCGCGAGCGCAGTCTGACCACCGGTGCCTTTGCCCCCGGAGCGGTCTTGAGATGGATTTCCAAGGGGAACTCCCGCGGCAGCAACGACAGGCCGTCATACGCCGCTTCGCCGTTGGCCTCGCCGTGCGGATCGAGCCGAGTACTCAGCGTTCGGCCCCCAATCATGATCTCTCCGATCGATGGATGGGCCGAATAGAGGGCGATCTCATTCGTGGCGCTCGCTTGAACTTCACCTGCCATGCCCATGCAGAGCATCGCGATGCGAACCCAAGAATTTGCGGGCGAGGGCACCGGACGGAGTGTCGCGATCCCGGTCGGCATTCCGAGCTCAATCTGGTCCGGCAGTTCGCGCGCCATCGTTGCAAGCCTAGTCAGGTTGTCCGTGCCTGCCCATCCCCCGAACGTGGGATGTTCACGGCCTTCGGGATGAGGCATCCTTGCGGGACCCCACGACGGCCGGTGTCTCCGAAGTCCGTCGTTTCCCAGAACCCGCTGTCCCCGCCCAACGATGAAGTTCCCCCGTCTTGCCGCGTTTTTGTCCGTCTTGACCAGCACCGCGGTCGCCCAGTCTGTCGCGCCGGTCTCCATCCCGGCTTCCCCGACGTCGGAGGACTCGACGATCGTGTTGAATCCTTTCGTGGTCAGCACCGAGGCCAGCAAAGGTTATTACGCCTCCGAGACTCTGTCGGGAACGCAGCTGAAGTCTCAGGTACGCGACTTGGCCAACCCGATCACCATTCTGACGGAGGAATTCATGCGGGACATCGGTGCCGTCAATTATGAGGAGGCCCTCGAGTTCCTCCCCAGCACCCAGAGTTTCAAGGGTGACTCCGCCGACCCGGAGTCCGTCTCGTCTCGCACCGGCACACCGTACACCGTTCGGGGATTCCGGTCCTCGTCGCTGACCAATAATTTCTTCATCAGCCGGATCAAGGTCGACAACTTCAATACCGAGACGGTGACGCAATCCCGGGGCCCCAATTCCTTGCTCTTCGGTCTAGGTTCGGTCGGCGGGGGACTGGAGGCCACCAACAAGGTGGGGCGATTCAACGCCGATAGCTACGCCGCCGAGGTCCGCATCGACTCGGAGGGCTCGAGGCGAGCCAGCCTGGACATCAACCGGATTCTCATCCCCAACAAGGTCGCCTTGCGCTTCGCCGCGTTGTCCACGGATCAACGCACTCCCCGTGAGTTTCAGTACATGCGGCGCAACTCGGCTTACTTGAATCTGACCCTGCAGCCGTTCAAGAGCGCGACGATCAATTTCAGTGCGGAGACCGGTCGGATCGATGAGCTGACTCCCCGGCCCTACTTGGCGTACGACAGCGTGTCCGCGTGGCTGAATGACTCCCGGACGCCCCTCCAGAAGGCGAACACCATTGATCAGGCCCTGATCGCATCCGGTACTGCAGCCGCCCGCAACGCGGCCCGTAATCTCATCACGGGCGTCTCCCAGGGGTTTTCGACCACCAATCATTTGGTTTACGTGATGAATGCACCTCAACTGGGGGTGCAGAACTGGAATTTCAAATCCAGAGGCTCCGAGGCGTTCGTCAACGGACTGAACCAAATCCAAACCAGCATGTCGTCTGCGACTCGCGTGCCGGGGGTCGACTTCCCGCTGGACACGATTGTTTCCGGGCCCTCGGACTACTTTGACACGACCTACGAAAAGTTCTCCGCGTCGTGGCAGCAACAGATCCTGCCGAAAACCTTCATCGAGCTGGCGGGCGCCTACGAGAAATCGAAGAACGAAGATTGGCAGCCCATCCAGCGCGGCGACTACGAGGTCTTCATCGACAACAACTACTACCTCCCGAACCAGCTCGCGGCGAACAATCCCGACCGCACCAAACCGCTCAACCCCTACTTCGGGACTCCCTACCTGGAGTCAAATGCCACCCTGCAGAACCGCCGCACGACCTTGGGCCAGTATCGTGCGACCCTGACGCGTCAGTTCGACCTGAGCCGGATCGAGCCCATGAAGGGTCTGGATTTTGGGAAGTTCACGGCCGTGGCATTCCACTACTATCGCAATGTGGACAGTTACTTCCAGCAGCCGGAAGAAATGACGACGACCTCGGTGCTGGCGTCCGGTCTGCTGTCCGACACGCAGAATCAGATTCGTCGCCGTTACTATCTCACTCCGGGAAACCCCGTCTCTTTCCCTGCCTTTCTCCCGAGCCAGGCGCGGATCAATCAGACCGGTAATCCTGCGACGCCGGGAAGCGTCATCCCGACGGTGACGTCGGCCTTCGTGCACCGGCTGAATCCCATCTATGCCCCGGAAACCACCCGGTCCTACGCCGCGATCGGCCAATGGGAACTGTTCTCTCGCCGGTTGATCCTCACGGGCGGCGTCCGTCGCGACGACTTCACCTCCAAAAATTTCGTTTTCGCGCAGGATCCGGTCACCCGGCTCTTCCTGGGTGAAGGCCAGGGAGCCTTCGCTCCGGCGACCACGTCATCGGTTACCAACTCCAACTACGGCGCTGTGGTCAAGGTCACGTCATGGCTCGATGCCTTTGCCAACAGCGCGACCAACACCGTCAGTGCCGGTGGCACGAATTACGATATCTTCAACCGCATACTGCCCGACCAAGGTGGGCGGGGCTATGACCTCGGAGTCCGTGGTTTCTTTCTCGGCGACCGCGTGATCCTGAAGCTCAATTACTTCAGCAACGAGCTCAGTAACCGAATCTCCAACCCCCTCCGCGATGGAGCCATCGGCGTCGAGATGGCGCGCCAGAACGGCTACGTCGAACGATTCCTCGAGGGCATGGCCCTCAACGGATTTGGTAGCCGGATCGCGGGTGCCCGCCGCTTCACCGATTATCCAGGCAACGGTCTCTGGACGGACGTCGAGTCTGATTTGACCGAGGGTTATGAAGTGGAGGCGACGCTCAATCCCACCAAGCAACTGCGCGTCATGCTCAACGTGTCCTACAACGATTCGCAGTTGAACAGTACTTACGCGTTTACCCGGCCGTGGTATGAGCAATACGTTAAACCCGTCCGGGACGATTTGGCCATTCGGTCGCTCATCGCCAACCCCGCGTTCAATCCCACCCGGACGATCGGCGACTACATCACCGGCATTGAGCGCCGGCTGAATTACCATGAAGCGCAGGTTGGCGGGGCGCGACTGCGCGGTAATAATTGGCTCGTCAATCTCGTCGGGAGCTACGCCTTTGATCACGGTCCGCTGAAAGGCACGCGCGTCGGCGGGAGTGTGCGGTGGCGGGAGGCTCCCGTGATCGGCTATCCGGAACGCGCGGGCACGTTCGACGTGGCGAACGCGTTCCGCGGCGAGGACTCGCTGGTGACGGATGCC
>CAIOYO010000286.1 GCA_903862595.1 uncultured Opitutaceae bacterium
CAACAACGACCGCGGCCGCCTTCGCATCTACCTCGACGATCCGCAGTTCTACTCGCGTTCGCTCTTCGACCGTATGAAGCCCGAGCGCCTTCCGGTCACCGAGACGGTCAACATGGTCGCGCTGCGCTACTTCCCCGCCGGAACCGCTGCCGCCAGCGGCACGGAGTGGCGCCAGTCCTACTCCACGTCGCTGTCCGCCTCCGGACGCTATTTCGGGGGACGCGTCCAGACGTTGCTGGGCGCCCGACGCGACTGGAACCGCGCCTATGAGTACGTCGGCACCCGCACCGAGGGACCATTCAAGGAGGAGATCGCGCCACCGAAGCGCAGGGACGCGCTGCCCGGTGAGTACGTCGAGAATCTCTTCATGCGGCAGGCCAACACCAGCTACACGGCCGGTCTTACGTATACACTCACCCGCGACATCAACCTGTATGCGATTTACTCCGAGTCCTTTCGCTTCCAGGACGCCCGCACCTTCGATCGCGAGCGCTTCGGCCCGATCACCGGAGTCACCCAGGAAGTCGGCCTCAAGGGCAGCCTGCTGGACGACCGCGCTTCCGTGACCCTCGGTGTCTTCAGCATCGATCGCCAAAATGTCGTGCTGAGCTGGAACAACGTCATCGACTTCAGCGCGTCGGAAACCGAGGACCTGATGAATCCGAATGACGTGCTGCCCGGCAGCCCTGGCTACAAGTACGTCGAACCGGGTACGGCGAGCGCCTCGCGCAACTACAAGTCCACCGAGCAATCGACCGGCGCCGATCTCACGGTCATGCTTCGCCCAACTCGGGGACTGCAGGTACGACTGGGTTTCGGTCACACCGAGGTCCTCGGCGAACCCGACCTCAAGTCCTTCCGCGCTTATTACGATGCGGCCGTGAAGCGCGGCAACGAGAGCCCGGCCATGCTGGCGGATGCCAAGTTTCTCCTCGATTCCCTCGACAACTCCAACAAGCCGACCGGTGCACGTGCCGCTCCGTGGTCGGCCAACTGGGTCGTGGACTACGGCTTCGCGCGCGACTCCCTCCCCGCCTTGCGCGGCGTGCGGGTCGGCGTGAACGGGGTCTGGCGCGACAACTACCTCTTCGGTATCGCCAACGGGCAGGAACTCGGCGGCGGAACCTCACATCTCGTGAACGCCTATGTGATGCGTGACCAGCGTCTCTGGGACCAGCAGATCCGCGTGCGCGTGGGTGTCCGCAATCTCGTCGATCTGGAAAACAGCGGGATCCGTAAGACCAGCTTCACCACCCTCGCTGACGGGCGCAATGTGTACCGGTACAGCTACGTCATGCCGCTGACGTGGGAATTCACCGGCACCGTCCGCTTCTAATTCCCCCCTCATGCCGCACCCTCGCTGCTCTCTCGCCGTCCAGGTAATCCGCATCGTTGTTTTCGTCGCAGCGATCGCCTGCTCGGCGGGAGCGGCTCCGGGCCAGCGGCCCAACGTCCTGTTTCTCGTCGTCGACGACCTGCGCCCCGAGCTCGGTTGCTACGGCAACCCAATCGTCAAGAGCCCAAACATTGATCGTCTGGCTCAGCGCGGGGTCGCCTTTACGCGGGCCTACTGCCAGCAGGCGGTGTGCTCTCCGTCGCGGACCAGCGTCATGACCGGGGCAAGACCGGACACGACACGGGTCTGGGACTTGGTCACGCACTTCCGGGCCGCGATGCCCGACGTGGTCACGGTCGGCCAGCTCTTCCGGCAGAATGGCTATTTCGTGCAGGGTACCGGGAAGATCTACCACGGCGGCTACGACGATGCGCCCACGTGGTCGACGCCTTGGCTCACACCAAAGGCCCCACCCTACGCCCTCGCCGAGAATCTGGCCCTGCACGAGCGGCAGTACGCGACCGACCCGAACGGCGAAAAATCCGGACGCAAGGCGCGGCGCAAGGCCGCAGCTACGGTAGAGCAGGCGGCGGACGCCGCCGCTGGCGCACCGTCGTCGCGCCGTAACTCCCGCGGCCCGGCGTTCGAGGGCGCAGACGTTCCGGACGACACGTTCCAAGACGGCAAGGTCGCAGACTTTGCGATCGACCGCCTGCGCGCCTTCCAGAAGCAGGAGCAGCCGTTCTTCCTCGCAGTGGGTTTCGTGAAGCCCCACCTGCCCTTCGTGTCGCCGAAGAAGTACTGGGATCTCTACGATCCCGCCTCCATTCCGCTCGCGACCAATCGCTTCCGCCCCCGCGGTGCGCCCGACTACGCAATCCTTCCCGGGAGCGAAATGCGCTCCTACCACGGGATCCCAGAGGGCTCGATTCCCGACGACCTCGCCCGGCAGCTGAAGCACGGCTACTATGCGGCAATCAGCTACACCGATGCGCAGATCGGCCGGGTGCTCGACGAGCTCGACCGTCTCGGAATCGCTGACAACACGATCGTGGTCCTCTGGGGCGACCACGGGTGGAAGCTCGGAGAGCACGATGCATGGTGCAAACACAGCAACACCGAGAACGATACGAACGCGCCTTTGATCATCGCCGCGCCCCGGACACGCGGCGCCGGTCGGCCTTCCCGCTCCTTGGTGGAGTTCGTCGATATCTACCCGACGCTCGCCGATCTGGCCGGGCTGCCGATCCCCGCCCACGTCGAGGGCGTCAGCCTGCGTCCGCTGCTGGACAATCCCGACCGCCCGTGGAAGTCGGCCGCCTTCTCCCAATATCCGCGTAACCAGAGGGAGGGTCGTATCATGGGCTACTCGATGCGCACCGAACAGCACCGGCTCACGGTTTGGGTCGATCGCGATGCGCCAGAGCAGATCAAGTCCATCGAGCTCTACGATCACGCGAAGGATCCCCAAGAAAACGACAATCTCGCCGGGCAACCCGAGGTTCGGGAGCTGCAGGAGAAACTGTTGGCCGCGTGGCGTCGCGGCTGGAAGGGCGCTCTGCCCGACCAGCGTCAGTCCTGACCGTCATCTCCCCGTGATGCATCGCCTCCGCAGGCTGGCCCTGCTTACCCTCGCCGCGCTCTCGTGCGCCTCCACGGGGGCACACTCCCGCGGGCAGGCACCAGCGACGCGGAACGTCCTTCTCATCGTCGTCGACGACCTCAACACCGATCTCGGCGCCTACGGCCATCCGGTCGTCCAGTCGCCCAACATCGATCGTCTTGCCCGGCGGGGCGTCCGCTTCGACCGCGCCCACTGCCAGTACCCGCTGTGCAACCCCAGCCGCGTCTCGTTCCTCAGCGGACGGCGTCCCGAGGCGACGGGAGTCTACGTCTTGAACACGCCCGCACGCACCGCCCTGCCGGACGCCGTGCTGCTGCCTCAGTTCTTTCGCAATCAGGGCTACTTCACCGCCGGAGCAGGCAAGGTCTTTCATAACCGCGCGACCAACGACGCCGCGTCGTGGGACGCCTATCAGGACGATGCCACCCAAGACCCCGAAGAGCGGGCGGCGCTCCAGGCGCGCTATGGCGGCGGCGACGGTCGCCCCTCCGGCCGTCCGCTCTCGTCGGACGGGGCAAACACCCGCGATGGCACCAATACGCGGGCCATTCTCGCACACCTGAGGTCACCCCGCACCCAAGACTCGCCATGGTTTCTCGCGCTCGGCCTCCACAAGCCACACCTGCCTTGGACGGCACCTGCGCGCTTCTTCGCACTCTATCCAGATGAGAAGCTCCAGCGCCCAGCCGAGCCCGCGCTGCGCGGTGTGCCGGCCATCGCTCTCCAGACCGAGCTGAGCGGCTTCGCCGCGCCCGACTCCCGGATCGAGGCGCTGCGCGGCTACTACGCGTGCGTGTCGTTCATCGATTCACTGCTCGGGGAGGTCATCGACGAACTGGATCGCCAGGATCTCTGGTCCTCCACCGTCGTCGCGCTCGTGTCCGACCACGGTTTCCATCTGGGCGATCACGGCGGCCTCTGGGCCAAGCTGTCGGCATTCGGCGCCTCCACGCGCGTGCCTTTCATCCTCGCCGGCGGCAACCTTCCTGCGGGCCAGGTGGTCACGCAACCCGTCGAACTGCTGGACCTGTACCCGACGCTGGCCGAGGCGTGCGGCTTCGCCGTTCCTGCGGGGCTGGATGGACGCTCGCTCATCGCCACCTTCTCTTCTTCGCCTCCATCACCCTCGCGTCCTGCCGCAAGCTTGGTCTACCACTACGATGTCGCGGCTCGAAGTGATGTCATGGCGCGCACGATCATCGGTCCGTCCTGGCGCTACACCGAGTGGGACGAGGGCCGGGCCGGCCGGGAGTTCTACTGGCACGCTGACGATCCCGAGGAGTACCTCAACCGCGCCGGTGATCGGACGTACGCCGAACCACAAGCCCAGGCCGCCGCGTTCCTCCGGTCCCTGCCCGCGCCCAAACCCGGACCCGCTAATCGACCGCGGGCGTTACTCCCTCAGCGCTGACCCGCGGCCGCGGCACGGATCGCATCCGCGCAAGCCCGCAGCTTCGCGGCATCCTTGACGCCCGGGGCCGACTCGACACCGCTGTTCACGTCAATCCACCGCGCCCCAGAGCGGCGGAGCGCCTCAGCCACGTTCTCGGGCTTCAGCCCTCCCGCGAGAATCCAGTGATGCTCCGGATATTCCTTCCGCAGGCGCGCATAGGCTTCCCAATCCCCCGTCTGTCCGGAACCGCCGAACCCAGCGGCATGGAAGGTATCGACCAAGAAAGTGCGCGCGAGCGGCAACCAATCGGAAGAGAACGCACGGTCGGGCGGAAGCTTGGGAGCCAGCCAGAGTCGCTCCGTCCCGATCTGATCACTCCACGCGCGCACCTGCTCCAAAGGAGTCTCCGCCCGGAAGTGCACCTGCACGGCGGCAAAGCCCGCACCCGCAGCCGCAGCGAGGTCCGCCGGCTCGGGCTCGACCATCACCGCAACCGGACGACGTCCCGGGGGAAGCCGGGCGATCATCGCGGAAAACTGCGCCAGAGTGACGTGCCGCGGTGACTTGGGATACAGAATGAAGCCAAGATAATCCGCCCCGATGGCATCGGCCGCCTCCGCATCAACGAGCGAGGTCAGGCCGCAGACCTTGAGGCGGATTCCAGAGATCATTCGCGGACCCTAGCAACTCCCCGAGGGAAGGGAAAGATCGGTTCGGGCGGCCGCCTCCAGTCGATCCAGACCTCGCCTCGCCACTGCCTCGTCACGCGCCTCTACCAAGAGACGTAGTTTGGGTTCGGTTCCCGAGTAGCGCACGAGGACCCGGCCGGCCCCGGCCAACTCCCGCTCCAGGGCTCCAATCTCTTTCGAGAGGAGCGGACACGCCGTAAGCGGACGCCGCTCAGACACGACCACGCTTCGGCTCACCTGCGGAAATCGCCGCAACTGCGTCCGCAACTCAGACAGTGGGCGACCCGTATCGCGCATGACCGCGAGAATCCGCAGTGCCGTGGCGAGTCCGTCGCCGGTCATGGCCAAATCCGCGCACACCACGTGGCCGCTGGACTCGCCACCGAGCGAAGCGCCCGATGCCCGCATGCGTTCGAGCACATAGCGGTCTCCCACCGCGGTCCGAAAAACCGTCCCGCCCGCCGCGCGAATGGCCTCATCAACCCCGAGGTTGCTCTGCACCGTGATCACCAACTCACGGTTGACCAGCCGGCCCGTGCGCAGGGCATGGAGTCCCAAGATCGTCAGGACCTCATCCCCATCGAGCACCGCACCCGTCTCATCACAGACGACGCAGCGATCACCGTCTCCATCGTGGGCGATGCCGATCCGGGCTCCCCAAGCCCGCACGCGCGCTGCGAGCGCCTCCGGATGCTCACTCCCGACACCCTCGTTGATATTGGTGCCATCCGGCGATGCGCCCAGTCGGTCGATCTCGGCACCCAGTTTTCGCAGGACCGCTGGACTCGAGACAGCGGTTGCTCCGTTCGCGGTATCCAGCACGATCCGCCACCCGGCGAGTGCAGCGGGAGGCAGGGATCCGGCCATCGCATCGATGTAACTGCCCAATGCTACATCATCGTGCTCCATGCGGGCATCCGCAAGGGACGCGGCTGCGGGCGGCAGACGAGCCTCCATTGCGGCCTCCGCCGCATCTTCCAGCTTCGTGCCACCGGGACCAAAGAACTTCACCCCGTTGTCCGACGCCGGATTGTGAGACGCCGTGATCACGACACCGAGCACCGCGCCGCGATCCCGGACCGCCCGGGCAATCGCCGGAGTCGGCAGCACGCCGAGCGAAATCACCTTCAACCCAGCGGACGCGAGCCCCCGGGCGACTGCCGCCTCGATCGCGATGCCGGATGCCCGAGTATCGCGCCCGATCACGGCCACGCCCACCCCGCCGGCCCACTTCCCTGCAGCGGCACCAAGGCGCGCCGCGAACTCGGGATTGATCAACGGGCCGCCCACCGGCCCGCGAATGCCATCGGTGCCAAAGAAGCGCCGCGTCATATCAGGCCGCGTAGAACTCCCGCGTCGCCGCGATCTTGGTCCGCACGGCACCACCGAGAAGATGGTCGCGAGCTAATTCTACCCCATCCTGGACGCTCGGCACCTTCCGCATCAGCCAGAGCGCCGTAGCGGCGTTGAGGAGCAAGGTGTCGATCAAGACGGAAGGCGCCCGCCCAGCGAGAATCGCATCGACGATCGCGAGATTCTCCACGACGTCCCCTCCTCGCAGGCCATCGAACGTTCCCGGAACGAAACCGAAATCCTGCGGCTGCCACCAGCCATCGATCTCGCGCACGCGTCCGGCGCCGCGCACGCGGTTGGGCGTGGCAGTGGTCAGCTCGTCGATCCCGCGTCCACCGCCGAGATCGCCATGGCCCGTGAGACCGGCTTCAATCCCCAGCTGATCCAGCACGTCCGCCATCACCGGTACCCACGCGGCCGAGAACACCCCCATCAAGACGTGAGCCGGACGGCCCGGATTAATCACCGGGCCGAGGATGTTGAACACGCTCCGCTGCCCCCGCGAGGCAAGCAGCTTGCGCACGGGAGCAATGTGGCGGAACGCAGGATGGTACGCCGGCGCGAAGAAGAACGTGTAGCCCAGCTCCGCCAAGGCCCGACGCGCGAGCTCGGGCGGAGCATCGAGCCGCACCCCCAGCGCCGACAGCAAGTCAGCACTGCCGCACTTCGAGGTGATGCCTCGATTCCCATGCTTCATCACCACGACCCCCGCGCTCGCGAGGATCAAGACGACCAGACTCGAAATGTTGAATCCCCCAGCATGGTCTCCACCCGTACCGACGATGTCGATCGCCCGGCTGGACCACTCACCGACGCCGGGGTCCACCGCGCGGGCGCGGAACTCCCGCGCGAAGGCCGCGATCTCCGCCGCGGTCTCCCCCTTGGTCGCCAAGGCCGCGAGGAACGATGCCTTCACCTCGTCGGCACCGGCGGGATCCGCCAGCGCAGCCGCCGCAAACGCGATGTCCGCACCGGATAGCTCGCGCCGCTCCGTCAATGTCCGGGTCAATTCCTCAAGGCCCATAGATCGCGAGACAGCCCGGAGCATCCCCCGGCCGCAAATAAATTTGCGCCAGTCCACCAAAGTGGCGACGGTGCCGCCGTGCGCGTCCTCGCTCTCGTGATTCTGCTCGCCGGCGCATGGGTTGCTCGCGCTCCGGCGGCCACCAGTCAGCCGCCTCCTCCGGCACCCGCCCCCCTGCCGCTGCATGCCGCCGTCACCTTGGGCGTCGTCGAAGGGATCACCGAGTTCCTGCCCATCTCCTCCACCGGACACCTGATCATCGCGGCCGAGCTCCTCGGGCTGGAGGACGCCACTCCCTTGCGCGGACCGGGCGGCGAGGTCCTTTGGCAGCGCGCCCCGAGCTCCGCGCACCCCGAGGGAGTCCCGCTCACCCGCAAGCGTGCGATCGATTCATATCTGGTGGTGATTCAAGCCGGGGCAATTCTCGCGGTGCTCCTGATCTGCGGGGCCGAAGTCCGCAGCATGCTTCGGGGGCTGGTGGGACGGAGCGTCACCGGTCGGACGCTACTGCGGAACGTCATCCTGGCGGTCGCGCCAGTGGTGCTCGCCGGGCTGCTGCTCGGACCGTGGATCGAGGCGCATCTCTTTTCGCCGCGCACCGTCGCCGCGGCGCTCGTAGGCGGAGCGCTGCTGATGCTCGCCGCGGAGCGCTGGCGGCGCTCGCACCCTGCGGCTCCGCTCAAAACCGGCGCCGACCTCTCGGTCCCTCAAGCGCTTGGGATCGGCTGCGCCCAATGCCTCGCCCTTTGGCCCGGCATGAGCCGGGCGATGGTCACGATCGTGGGGGGCTACGCCTGTGGCCTCGCCCCCGCGCGCGCCGCGGAGTTCAGCTTTCTCGTCGGACTGCCCGTGCTCGCCGGTGCCGCGCTGTATAAGGGCGTACGAACCGGGCCCGCGATGATCGCCGGCCTGGGCTGGATGCCGGTCCTGATCGGCGGCGTCGCCGCCGCCCTGTCGGCCGCGATCGCGGTCCGATTCCTCCTGCGACACCTTTCCCGCCACGGTCTCACCGCCTTCGCGCTGTACCGCCTCGCGCTGGCGGCCGCGCTCTGGTGGTGGTTTGCCGCCTGAGCGAGCCGCTCGGCACCGCCGCGGAGGACGTACTTCCCTGACACCCATGGCTTGGGATGTGCAGTATCGCAATGGACTCTGGTTGCCCCAGATCGGCTGGTGGCTGGACGCGCATTTTCCCACGCCCCGCGCATTCGTCTCGCACGCGCACTTCGACCACCTCGCCGCCCACGGCGAGGTCATCTGTTCCGAAGGCACCGCACGTTTGATGCAGGCCCGCCTGCCGGCCGAACGCACTTACCGAGCCCTCCCCTTCGGACAGACCGTCCCGCTCAACGACGGCGCAACCCTGACACTGCACCCGGCGGGCCACATCTTCGGTTCGGCGCAATGCCTGATCTCCCACCCGGAACACGGACGGCTTCTGTACACCGGCGATTTCAAGCTTCGTCCGGGACTTTCCGCGGAGCCCTGCACCACGCCGCCGGCGGATGTTCTGATCATGGAGACCACCTACGGTCGTCCTCAGTACATCTTTCCTCCGACGGAGACGGTTCTTGAACAGATCCGACGCTTCTGCGCCGAGACCTTGCAGGACGGCGACACCCCGGTGCTCTTCGGCTACAGCTTGGGCAAAAGCCAGGAACTGCTCTCTGCGCTCACCCAAGCTGGTCTGCCCGTGATGCTGCATCCCCAGACCGCTCGAATGACGGCGGTCTACGAGGAACTGGGCGTGCGCTTTCCGCCCTATCGGACGTTTGCGGAGCCGGAAGCCGCCCGGCACGTGGTCCTCTGTCCCCCGCAATCCCCCCAGTCCGCGTTCCTGCGCCGCTTGCCGCGGCGCCGCACGGCCACGATCACGGGATGGGCCTTGGATGCATCGATCCGCTTCCGCTCGGGATGCGATGCCGCCTTCCCGCTCTCAGACCACGCCGACTTCCACGATCTCCTGCGCATGGTCGAATGCGTGCAACCGCGTCGCGTGCTCACGCTGCACGGATTCGCGGCGGACTTCGCGCGCACGCTGCGGGAGCGGGGAATTGATGC
>CAIOYO010000287.1 GCA_903862595.1 uncultured Opitutaceae bacterium
GTCTTCATCCTGTCTGATGACCATCGCTACGATGCGATGAGTTTTCTCGGACATCAATTTGCCCAGACGCCTGTTATGGACTCGATGGCGCGGAACGGTGCGTACATGAAGAATGCGTTGGTGACCACGGCTCTATGCTCACCGAGCCGCGCGTCGATCCTGACCGGATTGTACACGTTCCGGCATCGGGTGATTGACAACAATCGCCCGATTCCCCCGGGCACTCTTTACTTTCCGCAGTACCTGCAGAACGCCGGTTACGCCACGTGCTTCATTGGCAAGTGGCACATGGGCGGGGCGAGTGATGCGCCTCAGCCTGGTTGGGACCGGTGGGTGAGCTTTCGCGGTCAGGGCGAATACCTGGCGCCCACTCCGGACTACACCCTCAATGTGGACGGCGCGCGCGTGAAGCAGCGGGGCTACATCACGACTGAATTGACCGACTACGCCGTTGACTGGCTCAAGCAGCAAAAGGCCGCCGACAAGCCTTTCTTTCTCTATCTGTCCCACAAGGCGGTTCATTCCAATTTCACGCCGGAGACGAAATACGAGGGTCGCTTCCGGGATCTGCCCTTCCGTCGCCCAGCGTCCGAAGCCAGCAGCGCGTTTGATCGTCTCCGGCCCCGCTGGCTTCGCGATCAGCGCAACTCGTGGCACGGAGTCGACTTCCCCTACCACAGCGAACTGGACATCGAGGGCTACTACAAGCGCTACTGCGAAACGCTCTGTTCGGTGGACGACAGCATCGGCCGGGTGCTCCAGCAGCTCAAGGATATGGGAGTTTATGATGACACCCTCGTCATTTACATGGGGGACAACGGCTTCATGTTCGGCGAGCACGGTTTGATCGACAAGCGCGTGGCCTACGAACCGTCGATCCGAGTACCGCTGCTGATGCAGTGCCCGGCGCTCATCAAGGGCGGTACAGTCGTGGAGGAGATGATCGCCAACATCGACATCGCGCCGACGGTGATGGAAGCGATGGGCCTGAAAACCCCCGCGCACATGGATGGTCAGAGCGTACTCCCGCTGGTCGAAGGGAAGACCGTCCCGTGGCGCAAAGAGTTTCTCTATGTCTACTACTGGGAAAAAAACTTTCCCCAGACTCCCACGGTCTTTTCGCTGCGCCGCGATCGCTACAAGTACATCACGTACTATGGGCTGTGGGACGTCGATGAACTTTACGACCTGCAGAGTGATCCGGCGGAGACGCAGAATCTCCTGTATGATCCGGCCTTCCGCAAAATGGCGAACGAGATGGAAAACCAACTCTACGCCACGATGCAGCGATTGGGCGGTATGGAGATCCCCCTCAATCAACCCGCCGGCGGCGTGAACAACAAGCGACTGCGCAGTCGGGGAGGGGATGAAGGAGCTGACTTCCCGTCGCCCATCGTTGTGGATCATCCGATCAATCGGAACGCAAACTGAGCGACGAGTTCTCACGGATGAGTGCGTGGCCGGTGTCCGATCGCGGCGGATCCAATCGGCCCGAGACGCGCGTCCGAACTCGGGCGGCGACGGCGTTATGCGTGATTTCCGCGTGGTCGACGCAGCAAGATGGAGCCGTTCATGCCGAACCAGCTCCTCGGTGAACCGTTGGAGCAACCGCATGATCTGCTCGTCTTGCCCGACGACCCTCACATCGGCGAGGTGCACCGCGCGAACAGTGAGGCGGGGGACGTTTCGCGTCCGGCGGTGGCGCCTCTCGACCGGAGGCCGTCCTCTCCGGTCAGTGCCGCGGGTTGCTCCCATGGCAACCGATGCCTTTACCCGCCTCCGAGGCCCGCCTGACTTCATGACGGACGCAAAGAGGCTCCGACCCTGCTTTTCCTCTCCATCATGAAACTAACGCAGCGAATCTTCTCTTTGGGCGTAGTGGTCGCCATTCTGTTCTCCGGTTGCCATGGGCCGATGGTGAAGCGTGTCGACCCCGCGACGCTGACGGGCAAGGTGATGGTGGGTTACCAAGGCTGGTTCAACGCGGAGGGTGACGGCGCCGGACGCGGCTACAATCACTGGACCTTCGACCGCGAGCAGCCAGCGCCCGGGAACGTGCGGGTCGATCTGTGGCCCGACCTCAGCGAGTTTCCCTCATCTGAACGCTTCCCCACGAAGCTCACGCGAGCCGACGGCACGCCCGCGGAAGTCTTTAGTTCCTATCTCCAGCCAACGGTGCTCCGCCACTTTGCATGGATGGAGCAGTACGGCATCGATGGCGTCTTTCTGCAGCGCTTCATGAGTTCTCTCTCCCGCACTGGCTCGCTCGCCGCCAACAACGCCGTCCTCGAGAATGTACGCGTCGGTGCCCGTCGCCACGGCCGGACCTATGCTCTGATGTATGACCTCAGCGGCCTGAAACCTGGGCAGGCTGATCTGCTCATCAACGACTGGAAGACGTTGGTCCGCGACACCAAGCTCACGAGCGATGCAGCTTACCTCCGACACAAGGGAAAGCCTCTTCTCGCCCTCTGGGGCTGTGGCTTTCGCGACATCGAGAAGCCGCGACCCTCGCTCGACGATTGGAGGAAGATCCTCGCGTTCTTGAAGAATGACCCCGAAAGCGGAGGGCTCGCCATCATGCTCGGCGTCCCCAGCTTTTGGCGAACGCTGCGTCGCGACTCGGTTACCGATCCGGTTCTTTTGGAACTCATCGCCCTTGCCGACGTGGTGTCACCTTGGACCCCGGGTCGCTACCGGACTCCCGAGGCCGCAGCTCGTCATGCGAACGAGGTGTGGCAGCCTGATCTTGCCTGGTGCCTCGCGCGCGGAATCGACTATCTTCCCGTCGCCTTTCCCGGTTTTAGTTGGCACAATATGAAAGGATCCCCGCGCAATGAAATCCCTCGCCTGAAGGGCCGGTTCTTCTGGTCGCAAGTCACCGCCGCCAAGCGTGCCGGGGCCACCATGCTCTATGTTGCCATGTTCGACGAGGTCGACGAAGGAACCGCCATCTTTAAGGTCACCAACTCGCCGCCGGTCGGTCAGGGCGTCGAGTTCGTCACCTACGAGGGTCTCCCGTCCGATACCTATCTGGGCCTGACTGGCGCGGCTGGTCGAGTCATCAGGGGTGAAGTGCCTGTGACCGAGGAGCCCCCTTTCCCGAAATAGAAGGCGCACCGCCGTTCGCAGGGTGCGCACGCGCCTGCGTTTTCGCCGGAGTGGGCTCCGTAACCCCGACGCACGGCCTATGTCGCGAATCACCGGTCCGTTTGCCTCCTGCTCGTGCTCATCGAGTCGCCGCGAATCGGGCCGAAATCGGCGCTGATTTAGGAACCTATGCGATGTCGGCGGATGCAGTGCCGGCAGACGCGTTGCGCGTAAAGTTGGGGAGTGAAAGCAGCCGACGTCGGGAGGCTGCGTTGTCGTGCATTTGAGAGTGTCGAAAGAGGATTCCGGTCTTCTGCCGGGGCCGGAATGTCGCCGTGTTGTCGCTTAATCGGCGATCGGGTGGCGCCGCACGTTGGAGTTCGGGAAGACGATCGTCACCCGGGCGCCGCCGGTCGGGGCGCGTCCGGTCCGCAATTCCCAACCCTGGGTTTCGCAGAGTCTCCGTGCGAGCGTGAGGCCGAGACCATAGCCGCGCGGGCGCGCGTCCTCGCCGGGGCCGGGGAACCCTGGGCCCTCGTCGTCGATCGCCAAGGCGGCCTCATCAATCCACGAGACGGAGACGCCGCCATCCGGCGCATGCTGCAGGGCGTTGCCGATGAGGTTGTGCACGAGCATCAGGAGCACGTCCCGGCTGGCATGGACCTGCGCGCTCTCCGGAACCGAAGCGGAAAGGGGACGCGTCGGATCCGCACGGATGAGCCGCTGGTCGTCAATCGCCTCTTCGACGATCGTCCGCAGCGGAGCCCAGCCGGCGTCAGCCCGCTCGCGCCCTTCGCGCGCAAGCACGAGGAAGAACTGCACCAGTCGTTCGCTTCGGCGCACCGCTCGCGTCATCCGCGCCAACACCCGTGCCCGGCCCTCCGGCTCCGTCTCCACCTCCGGCAGAAGCGCGGCGGCGGCCTTCAAGACCGCGAGGGGCGTGCGCAGTTCGTGGCTGCATTCGGAGATGAACTGCCGCTCGCGGACTAGGGATGCCGCAACTTGGTCGCGCGACGCATCGAGCGCCCGGGCGAGGAAGCCGACCTCATCATCCGGTAGTCCCTCCGCCAGCCGCCGCTCGTCGCTCCGTCCGGGCTCGGGCGCGGCCTGCACGCGGGCGGCGAGCGCGACGATCGGGCTCAGGGTCCAGCGGGCGATGAGGGCGCTGAGGAGCACCGCGAGGAGACCGACGCCGCCGGCGGCGATGAGAATGTTCACCCGGATCGAGTCCGTGTGCGTCTCCGTGAATTCGAAGTGGGACAGGTCCGCCAGCCACCAACCGCCCGTGGCGCCGTCCCGCAGCAGTCGATACTCCTGCTCGCGGTCGCCCCCAAGCCGGACCCGCCACAGGTCCGCCATCCCGCGAATCAGGATCGCGTCGGTTCCTCGGCCGGACGCGAAGATCTCGTAGGGCCCCGGACCTCCCGGAACGTCGGCCAAGCCGAGTTCCTGCCGGAGGACCGAGTCGTTCTTCAGGCGCTTGAGCCACGACGGTGGGAGGGGGGCGCCCTCCGTCCTTTGCTGGGCCTGCACGGCGTCCAGCACGAGCGACTCCATGATCGTGTCCTCAGCTTCGAGCACCAGCAGCCAACCCGCGACGGACATCGCGCTGAAGGCACCGATCGCGGTCAGCGTGACCACGACGGCGATCTTGGTGCGCAGCCGCGCCGGGGCGCGGCTGGACGGGCGGGGCGCGGCGGGCTCGCGGGTCACGGGTCGGAGTCGGCCGGCTGAATCTGGTATCCGACGCCGCGGTGGGTCCGCAGCAACGACGCGCCACCGCCTTCATCGAGCGCGGTCCGCAGCGCGAAGACGTGCGAGCGAAGGGCGTCGCTTCCCGGGGGTTCATCCCCCCAAAGTTTCTCCTCGATCTCGCCGCGGGGCACGACTGCCGGAGCGCGGCGCAGCAGAATCTCCAGGATCGCGAACCCCATATTCGTGAGCGTTACGGGTCGGCCACCGCGCCGGACCTCGCGGGTGGAGGGGTCGAGCTCCAGATCCGCGCAGCGCAGGATGGGCTCGCCGCGCGCCGCCCCGGTCTCCGATCGCCGGACGAGGGCGGTGAGGCGCGCGTGAAGTTCGGCGGGA
>CAIOYO010000288.1 GCA_903862595.1 uncultured Opitutaceae bacterium
CCGTCATGGGTATCGACGTGCAGCCCGGGTGGCAGCCGGGATTGGATCTCCGCGGGATCCCAGCGCCAGTGCAGGAAGAGCAGATGCCGCCACGCCTGCCGCATGACGGCCGACCTCGCCGGGCGCACGCGCATCGCCGCGCGCTGGGCAGGGGTGGGAGCGGGAGGGAGACGCATCGGTGCGACCTCGTGGCGGTCAGTCGACCGTGTGCCGCACTGCTCGTCGCTCGCGCCGCGCCAGCGCGAGCGCGTGGAGCAGGCCGTAGCGCGGACTCAGCGCGGCGGATCCGAGGAAGATCACGCCGAGCGCGAGCACGATCGCCGGACCGCTCGAGAGGCCCGTGTGGAAGCTCACCGCGAGTCCCGCCGTCGAACCGATCATACCGAGAAGAGCCGAAACTCCGAGCATCCAAGCGAAGCGATCACACCACAGGTACGCGCTCGCGGCGGGAAGGAGAAATAGCCCCAGCGCGAGCACGACGCCCATGGTCTGCAGCCCGGCCACGAGGTTGAGGACCGCCAGCGCGAGGAAGCCGGCGTAGAACCAGCCTCCGCGCATGCCTGCCGCGCGGGCGAAGATGGGATCAAACACCTCCAGCACGATGCCCCGGTAGGCCAGCACGAAGGCCGCCAGCGTGAGGCCCGATGCCGCCGCCGTCAGCGCAAGGTCCGAGGGCCCGACCCCGAGGATGTGGCCGAACAGGAAATGCAGCAGATCCACGCGGGTGCCGAGTTGGCTGACCAGTGCGATGCCAGCGGCATAGGCGACGAGGAAGAAGGCGCCGAACGCCGCGTCTTCCTTGAGCCGAGTGAGGCGGCTGAGCAGGGCGCTGGCCATGACCGAGAGCAAGCCAGCCACCAGCGCGCCGGCGAGAAGCGCCAGCGGACCCCGCCCGAGCAGCAGCCACGACAGCGCGAGGCCGGGCAGGAGCGAGTGAGTCAACGCATCGCCCATTAACGCCAGCCGCCGCAGCACGAGGACGCTGCCGAGCAGGCCCCCGCTGATGCTCAGCAGCACGGCCGAGAGCAGCCCGCGCTGCATGAAATCATACGCGAACGGCGCGAGGAGCAGGTCGTAGAGCGCGTTCATGGGCGGACCCCCAGCACGGGCATCCGACGGTGGTAGGCGAGGTCGATGTTCGCGTCGCTCAGCGTCTCCGCGGCCGGACCCGCCGCCACGAGACGGGTGTCGAGCAGCAGCGCGTGGGAGAAGTGGGTCCGCGCCAGCGCGAGGTCGTGGACCGCGGCGATCACGGTGCGTCCCTGCGCGAGCCAGCGGTGTAGGAGGTGGACGAGCTCCGCCGAGGCCGCGAGGTCGAGGCCGGCGAAGGGTTCATCGAGGAGGAAGATGTCCGCCCCCTGCGCCACGGCGCGCGCGAGGAACATGCGCTGCTGCTGCCCGCCCGAGAGTCGGCGAATCTGTTCGCCGGCCAAGGCGGTGAGGTCGAGTTCCTCCAGTGCGCGGTCCACACGCTCCCGCTCGGCCGCCGTGAAACGGCCGAACAGGCCGAGCGAGGGCCAGCGCCCCTGCGCCACGACTTCGCGCACGGAAATCGGGAAATCCCAGTCCACCTCAGGTCGCTGGGGCAGGTAGGCCAGCCGCGGATGGAGGTGGCGGGGATGCTTGTCCCCGAGTCGGATCTCTCCGCGGGTCAGCGGCAGCCAGCCGAGCAGCGCCCGGAGGAGCGTGCTCTTGCCGGCGCCGTTCGGTCCCACCAGCGCCACCAGCGCGCCGCAGGGAATGTGGGCGGTGATGCCGTCCAGCGCGGTGCGCTGGCCGTAGTGCACCGTGACGTCCTGCAGGCGAAAGATGTCGTGTCCAGCCATGCGGGCGCGCGTCAGCGCAGGCCCTCCGCGATGGCGAGGATGTTGTGGCGGATCATGCCTTCGATCGTGTCGGTTCCCGGCTGGCCGCCAAGCCCGTCCGCACACAGGGGACGGCCGGGCTTCGCGCCGGTTTCCCGGGCGATCGCGGCGAGGGTGCGATCATTCGCCGACGCTTCCGCGAAGACCGAGCGCAGGCCGCGCTGGCGGATCAGTTCAATCGTGTCGGCCAGCCGGCGCGCACTGGTCTCGTCGGCTGTGCTCAGTCCGAGCAGGGGCTGGACCTCGAGTCCGTACTCGCGCGCGAGGTAGCGGAAGGCGTCGTGCGAAGTGACGAGGAGTCGTTGCGCCTCCGGGATGCGGGCGATCTCCGCCTGCGCCCACGGCTTGAGGGCGGCGATGCGCGCGCGGTAGGCGGCGGCGCGGGTCTGGATCGCCGGCGCGGCGGCCGGACGTCGCGCGGCGAGTTCCGTCGTCACGATGTCAATGGCGGCCAGGAGCGGGTCCACCGCAACCCACCAGTGCGGGTCGTCCTCGCCATGGTCGTGATCGTGCGCGTGTCCGTGGCCCTCGTGACCGTGATCGGCCGTGCAGACTTGCACGGGGTCCGGGATGCGGTTTCCCACTTCGACCACGCGGTCTGCCGGGAGGTCGCGCCGGAGTCGGGCCAGGTAGGTTTCCATGCCGAGTCCCGCCGCGAGGACGAGGTCGGCCTCGCGGACGCGACGCATGTCGGCCGGCGCTGGTTCGAAGACATGGGGATCCACACCGGGCCGGAGCAGGGGCACGACGGTGACCGCGTCGCCGCCCACTTCGCGGGCGATTTCCGTGAGCACGGTGTGCAGCGTAACGACCCGCAGGGGCTCCGCGGCACGGGAGAGCGGCATGAAGGCGGCGGCCGCCAGCAGGATCGCGCCGGCGAGGCGCGGGACGTTCAGGCGAGAGAAGGAACAAGGAATCACGGCTTGGTTGCTTGGAGGCTGAAGCTCAGAGCGGAGAACGTCGCGCCGCGGATTTCGAGGCGGCCGATCTCACCGGCGACGTCGCCGGCCGATTTCAGCCACGGCGCGGTGGCTTCGAACTGCGATGTGTTGCCGACGGTCTCGCCCGTCGCGGGATTGGCCACCGCGGTGAGCAGGAGCCCGCGTGTCGGCTCCTTCAGGCGCACTTCGATCGCCGGTTGGACGATCCGTACGAAGTTCTCCGCGTGTCCGTCGAGAACGTAGGCCGCCAGACGGCCGGTCTCCCGATCGAGCACCAGCTCGACGTTGAACTGATGGTCGCCGACCTCCACGAGTTGGCCGCCGTGGGGTGCGGTGTGGGCATGGCCGTGGCTGTGGCCGTGCGCATCGTCCTTCGCCGCCTTGTCATGGGCATGGTCGTGGGAGCGTCCGCAGCCGATGGCGAGGAGCGGTACCAAGGTGAGAAGGAGGATGCGGAGAAGGGAGATCGGATTCATGGCGTAGTGGTGTGGTTGAAATCAATGCCACCGGTGCGGGTGGTCAAACCGGTGGAGCGGGCTTAGGTCCTGCTACCGTAGCAAATGCGTCAAGGGGGCGGCAAACCCCGGCTAGATCATCGCTGCTCCATCCACTCCGGCGAGCGATAGCGCTCGGTGAGTTGCTCCACTTCGTCCTCGTGAAAGTCCGGCCACGGGGTAGGGGTCGGCTCGGCCCGGAGTCGTTCGCTGAGGGTGCGGGTGAAGGTCGGCGTCAGTTCCTCCCAGTCGCGCACCTGCGGAGCCGCCGGTCGCCAGAGGGAACCCTGCATGATGAGGCCGTGCTTGCTGCGCTTCTGCGCCGCGCCGGCGATCTTCGCCCCGGTCTCCGCATGAACCACGTCGAAGCGCTCCGCCCGGGTGAAGCAGACCCCGGCCGGGCCGCAGGCATCGGGGTTCTCGGGGTCGGGCACCGGACACTCCTGCACGACCCGGACGGGTTGGCCGAGCTCTTCGAGGGCCGCCGCGAGCGCCTCGTGGACGATGCGGTAGCTTTCGCTGGCGCGGAGCGCCTCGACGTCATGGCCGCGCGGGATGACCAGCGCGTAGGTCCAGTCGTCGCGGTGGTCCACCAAGCCGCCGCCGGAGAAGCGGCGCACGAGTTCGACCGAGTCCTCCGGGTTCATCTGCGCCTGGATGAACGCGAGCTTCTGGCTGTACCCGAACGAGAGCGCGGGCCGGTGCCAGCCATACGCGCGGAAGCGAGGTGCGTCGTCGCCGGGGTAGCGCTGCAGCAGCAGGAAATCGATCGCCATGTTTTCGGCGGCGCCCGCCAGTCGGAAGGGAAGCACGTGCAGCGTCATGCGCCCTGCAGCCTGACGCGTCTCCGGCGAAAGCAAACGCCGAAAGTGCCCCGCCCTCGTCGGGGCGGGGCGGGCGGAGGCTAGTCGCGCCCGTACAGGTCGGGCAGTTCGTCTTCAAACCAGACAAACGGGTGGTTCCGGAACCGGACAAAGTTCTCCGCACTCACCTGGCCCGGATAGGGGGCGTAATAGTGGTCGCGTCCCTCCCGCTCCCGGTTGGCATTGCGCCACACCAGCACGTACAGCAGGCGCTTCGTCGTCTCGTTATGCAGGATGGAGGACAGGAGCACGTCGGTCCACCAGGTCGGGTGGCGCACTGCCTCCCGTCCGGCTTCCGTCAGGGCGGCGATCTTGCCGCGGCGGTCAGCCAGACGCACCGTGGATTCGAGGCTGCGCCGGAAGTCGGCCAGTTGATGCTCGGGTGAGGCTTTGTTGCCCGGATGGCCGAGGTCCCAGTAGTTGTCTAATCCCATCAGGTCAACGTAGTCATCACCCGGATACCCCCAGAGATAGCCGGGTTCGAACGCATCTAAGTCGATGCGGCTGCGGTCGGGTGAATAGGCGTAGATCAGGTTGTGGACCTTCTTTTCGTTCTTCAGGTAATCGACGGTGAACCGCCACAGTGCGATGAAGTCTTGCTCGCTGGTCGATCCCTTGCACCACCAGAACCAATCGCCGTTGTGCTCGTGCCAGGGACGGTAGATGACCGGTATCGGAGCCAGTCGATTGAAGTAGTCGGCGGCTTGGTCGAGGCTCGCTTTCAGGACATGATGCAGGTCGCCGCCGGGAATGATGCGGTGCACGACGGCCGAGGTGTCGTAGAACGACTTTCCGCTGGCCGGATGGTACATGTGCCATTCGTACGTGATCAACCCGCCTCGGCGGTGGATGCCGCGGTCCCGTTCCAATTGCGTTGCCACCGCGGCTTCGCGCTGGGCGTACGACCAGGTCAGATCCGCCACCAGATTCACTGCGAACCCATACACCGACGGGAACGAGCCCGTCACGTCCTTCACATCCGATCGGAGTTCGCCCGGAGCCAGTTCGGCCTCCGTCCAGCGGTAACCGTAGTTCAAGGTGTCCTGATGCCCGAACAAAAGCGCCTTACCCTGCAGGGTCTGCAGGTTGTGGTAGAGGCGACGGGTCTCGGGGGTCGCGTGGGCATCCGCCAAGCGGACGTCCGCGGCGGGCCCTGTGGCGCAACTGGCCGCGACCGAAGTCAGGAGCCCGAACACAAGGGATTTCATCGGAGGGTGATGATGAAGGGTTGCTTCCGGACGGACCGGATCGTCCGGGCGCTCCACCAGCTTGAACACTTCCAGACCGGCACGCGCGGGGTGACAAGGGCATTCCGGCGCCCCGCGGAATTCATTGATTCGGGTGTGCACCCCCGGCCTTCGTACCCGATCGGGTGCTTTTTGCTCGCCGCGGGCGGTTCTGGTGCGAACGTCGCGGCCATGCCCGCGACCTCGCGCCGCACCTCCGTTTTCACCGAGTCCCTGATCCGGGAAATGACCCGGGTGGCCCAGCAGCACGGCGCGATCAACCTCGCGCAAGGGTTTCCCGACACGGATCCCCCGGCCTCGCTGGTCGCGGCGGCGAAGGCGGCGATGGATGCCGGTCGGCATCAGTACGCGATCACCTGGGGTTCCCCCGAGTTGCGGGAGGCGCTGGCGGCGAAGCTGACCCGTTACAGCGGCCTGCCGGTGGATCCGCAGCGCGAGTTGGTCGTCACCTGCGGCGCGACCGAAGCCATGATGGTGGCGATGATGACCGTCTGCGACCCCGGCGACCGGGTCGGACTCTTCTCGCCGTTCTACGAGAACTACAACGCGGATGCCATCCTCACCGGGGCGACCCCGGTGCACGTGCCCTTGCAGCCGCCGGGGTACGGTTTTGATCCTGCGCAACTGCGGGCGGCCTTTGCGAGCGGCCTCAAGGCCTTCGTCCTCTGCAACCCCTCGAACCCGACCGGTCGCGTCTTCACCCGCGACGAACTCGGGCAGATCGCGGCGCTGGCGGAGGAATTCGACACCTTCGTGATCACGGACGAAGTCTACGAGCACATCGTGTTTGATGGCCGGAAACACGTGACCTTCGCGACCCTGCCGGGGATGGCGAAGCGGACCCTGACCTGTTCCTCGCTCTCGAAGACCTTTTCGATCACCGGTTGGCGGCTCGGGTATGTGCACGCGCCGGCGGAGATCATCGCGCAGGCGAGGAAAGTGCATGATTTTCTGACCGTGGGTGCGGCCGCGCCCCTGCAGCACGCGGTGGTGACGGCGCTCGGGTATGGCCCCGAGTACTATGTGCAACTGGCGGCGGAGTATGCGGCGCAGCGCGACATCCTCTGCGGGTACTTGGACCAGACCGGCCTCGCTTACACCCGGCCGGAAGGCGCGTACTTCGTGATGCTGGACATTTCGCCCTTCGGGCGCGCGAGCGACATCGAATTCTCGCATTGGATGGCGCGGGAGATCGGTGTGGCCCCGGTGCCCGGCTCGAGTTTCTTTCCCGAGCCCGAGAACCGCTTCGTGCGCCTGAACTTTGCCAAGCGCCCGACCACGCTGCACGCCGCGGGCGAGCGCCTCCTGCGGCTGAAGCGCGGCTAGTCCCGCTCAAGGCACCTGCCCTCTGCGGTGCTTCGGATGCGCGGGACGAAGGCAGGCCGCCTTGTGCGAAGCCCGTCGGGTCGACGCAACCCAAAGCGTCTCGTCACCGCCCGCCCGACTCCTCTCTCGTGGCGCGTTCCGCCACCCAAGGCGGTCTTCGAAACCGTCGCGTGACGCGTTTCCGGGCACCCGACCGCCTGCTTGATCGGGCTGAGCGCGGCAGGACTGCGATTCTAGACGTCCGTCGGCGGGGCGTCGGCGAGGAGGGAAGGCACCACCATCCAGCAGAGCTGCCAGCGGGGGTGGGCGGACTTGCGGTGGGGAAGCTTCTTCCGGCGGAGCGCGAGCACGCCGCCTTTGGGGAGGTCGATGACGGCGGGCTTGGCGCGATCCGTGAGCAGCAGGGTCGCGAGGTGGGCGAGGTGCGGCTCATGGCCCACGATCACGATCGCGGCCTCGGTGCCGAGGGTGTCGAGCCGACGGGCCATGGGCTCCGGATCGTCCTCGGGCAGGAGCCCGGGCGTCTCGAGCCGCACGGCGTCCGGCCCGAGCGCGTCGGCCAGACGGTCCGCGGTCTGCCGCGAGCGCGCGAGCGGGCTGTGCCAGAATTGCAGTCCGGGCAGCGCCCCGTTGGCGCGGAAAAAACGAACCAACTGCGAGCACTCCGTCACCCCCTGCAGGCTCAGCGGCCGGTCCGGGTCCTCCTCGACCGGCACCGCGTGCGCATGGCGAACGAGAAACAGCATGGTCGACCGATTCTTCCGCCGTGACGCGTCTCCGCGATTACGGAGAGAGACGCTCGATGATCCACGGTCCGCCGGCCTGCTCGCGGCGGTAGCGCAGCCGGTCGTGCAGTCGGCTCCGCCGGCCTTGCCAGAACTCCACCGATGCGGGCGTCACTAGGTACCCGCCCCAGAACGGCGGCATCGGCACCTCGGCGCCCGCGTGCTTCTGCTCCACGGCCTTCATGCCGCTCTCCAAGGCAGCGCGATCGGGCACCACGCTGCTCTGCCGCGAGACCCAGGCCGCGAGCTGGCTCGCGCGGGGTCGCGAGTGGAAATACGCCATGCTCTCCTCGCGGGCTAGGCGGGTCAGTGCGCCCTCGATGATCACTTGGCGCTCCAGCGTGATCCACGGGAACACCAGCGTGGCGAACGGGTTGGCTTCGATTTCCCGACCCTTGCGGCTTTCGTAATTGGAAAAGAAGACAAAGCCTCGCCCGTCCATGCCCTTCAGCAGCACGGTGCGCGCCGAAGGACGGCCCTCGCGGGTGGCGGTGCTCAGCACCATCGCATTCGGCTCCGGCACCTTGGCCGCCTCCGCCTCCTGGAACCACGTCTCGAACTGCCGGAACGGGTCACGGGCGAGGTCCTTCTCCTGCAGCCCGGCGAGGCTGTAGTCGCGGCGAAGATCAGCGAGGGCCATGATGGGAGAAGCTACTCACTTCGGGCGGCGAATCACGGAGAAAATGTCCGCGGCCGCCGACCCCCCGGCGCACCGGGGCGACGAACCCGACCCAATCTAGCACAAAACCGACCCCGGCCGGATTCGGCCTTGTTTCACCGGGGAGGAGAGGCACGCTGGTGGCGTTTCCGCCTGCCCACGCCCCGTTTTTCCTCCCGACTTTTTTCACCATGAAAATCGACCTCAAGCTGACCCCCCAGAAATTGCAGTCGAAGACCACCCGCGTCTTCGAACTCGCCGGCCGCAAGATCCGCGCCATCGACGCCGCCTGGGATCCCGCGAAGGGCACGCCCGTCTTCACCGTCAAGGGCCGCTACACGTCGCGTGGCTGGACCGAGTGGACGCAGGGTTTCCAGTTCGGCATGGCGTTCCTGCAGTACGACGCGACTGGTGAGGCCGCCTTCCTCGATCTCGGCCGCCGCAAGACCATCGCCCTGATGGCGTCGCACGTCTCGCACGTCGGCGTGCATGACCACGGCTTCAACAACGTTTCCACCTACGGCAACCTCCGCCGCCTGCAGCGCGAGGGTCGCATCCCGGCGAATGTCGACGAGATGAACTTCTGCGAACTCGCGCTGAAGGTCTCCGGAGCCGTGCAGGCCGCGCGCTATGCGCCCACCTCGGTCAAGGCGCCTTGGTCCCCGGTCGCCGGCGCGCCGGGCGTGGTGCCCGGCGGCTACGTCTACTCGTTCAACGGGCCGCAGTCGCTCTTCGCGGACACGATCCGCTCGATGCGCTCGCTGGTCGTGGCGCACCAGTTGGGTCACGCGCTGATGGGCGAGGGCGATAAGCCGATCAACCTTCTCCACCGTTCGATTGAACACGCGGCGACGACGGCGCGGTTCAACGTCTTCTTCGGTCAGGGCCGCGACAGCTACGACGTCCGGGGCCGCGTCGCGCACGAGTCCGTCTTCAACCGCAACGACGGCCAGTTCCGCTGCCCGAGCTCGCAGCAGGGGTATTCCCCGTTCACCACGTGGACCCGCGGCGCGGCGTGGATCATCTGCGGCTACGCGGAGCAGCTGGAGTTCCTCGATTCCGTGCCGGACTCCGCGCTCGAGGGCGTCGGCGGCCGCGCCGCGGTCACGAACCTCTTCCGCGAAACCGCCTGCGCGACCAGCGACTACTACATCGATGGTTATTCGTCGCGCGATGGCGTGCCCTATTGGGACAGCTGTGCGTTGAACACGCACCGCCTTGGCGACTTCACGGCCCGGGCGGCGGACCCCTTCAATGACCACGAGCCGGTCGACAGCTCCGCCGCAGCGATCGCGGCGCAGGGCTTCCTCCGCCTCGGCCGCTGGCTGCAGAACCACGGCCGCAAGGCCGCCGGCGCGCGTTACCTGCAGGCCGGCCTCACGGTGGCCAACACCCTCTTCGACGAACCGTACCTCTCGGCCGACCCGCGTCACCAAGGCCTCCTGCTGCACAGCGTCTACCACCGCCCGAACGGCTGGGATTACGTCCCGAAGGGCCGCAAGGTGCCGTGCGGGGAATCCTCGATGTGGGGCGACTACCACACGATGGAGCTCGCGCTGCTCATCCGCCGCCTGTCCGAGGGCCGTTACCTCACCTTCTTCTGACCGGATCGCCCGGCCTGCCAAGGGGACACCGCCCGGCGTGGCGCTGTCGCCTCGGCAGGCCGAGGGCGTCGCCCGCGGGGCGTTGCCGCCGGGCTCGGCGCCGCAACGGTGCGGCGGCGGTGCGAGATGGATCGCGCCCGGCCTTGGCGGACCTCCCTTCGGCGCGGAGCGCAGGATTGCGGCGGCGCGGAAAGGGCGTAGGCTGAGGGGTTGATGTCCCAGCCTGCTCCCCTCCTTTACGAGTCCCATGCGCACACGCCGCTGTGCAAGCATGCGACCGGTGCCCCGGAGGACTACGCTCTCCGGGCGGAGGCCCGCGGGCTGCGGGGCATCGTGTTCACCTGCCATTGCCCCCTGCCGGACGGACACTCGCGGCAATGGCGGATGGACCCGGAGCAATTCGAAGATTACGTCGCCCTGATCGCCGGCGCCCGGGAGCGCCTGCACGGCCGGGTCGACGTCAGGCTGGGACTGGAGAGCGACTACTTTCCCGGGATCGAACCCTGGCTGGAGCGTCTGCATGGCCGCACCTCGCTGCACCACGTCCTTGGCTCGGTGCACACCCAGACCGCGCCGTACCGTGCCGCGTATTATCGTGGCGATGCGTGGGACTACCAGAAGACATACTTTCAGCACCTCGCGCAGGCGGCGGAGAGCGGCCTGTTCGACACCCTCTCGCATCCGGACCTCGTGAAGAACGAGGCTCCGCACGAGTGGGATTTCGCGCGGATCCGTCCAGACGTGGAGCGGGCGCTTGATCGCATCGCCCGCACCGGCGTGGCGATGGAGCTGAACACCAGCGGACTGAACAAGGCGCTTCCGGAAATGAACCCCGGCCGCGATATGCTGCGCCTGATGGCCGAGCGTGGCATTCCGGTCGTCCTCGGGGCCGACGCGCATCGGCCGGACCGAGTGGCGGACCGCTTTGAGGAGGCGCTCTGGACCTTGGAGACGGCGGGATTCCGGGATATCTCATTCTTCCTCGATCGCCGGCGACAGACCGTACCGATCGCCGCCGCGCGGGCCTCGCTTCGGCCCGTTGCGCCCACGGAGCCCGCTTCCTCGCGATGACGGCGACCGCGTTACCCCCGGACCTTTATGGCCTGACGCCCGTGGAGCTTCAGGAGCGCCTGCGTGGCTGGGGCCTCTCGCCGGTGCATGCGGCGCGCCTCTGGAACTACCTGTACTGGGAGCTGGCCGACGACCTTGGGGCGATGGTGGAGCTCCCCATGAAGGTGCGCCGTCGCCTGGAGGCGGAGATGCAGCTGGGCGTCCTCCCCACGGCCCTGGCGACGGACTCGAGCGATGGCTTCACGCGGAAGTTTCTGCTCACATTGCCGGACGCGCGCACGATCGAGACGGTGTTGATGCGCTTCACGGGCCGGGTGACGGCCTGCATCAGCACCCAGGCGGGGTGTGCGATGGGCTGCGTCTTTTGCGCGACCGGGCAGATGGGCTTCACGCGGCACCTCACCGCGGGCGAGATCGTGGCGCAGGTCGTGCACGTGGCGCGGACCCTGCGTCGCGCGGGTGAGCCCCGCCTGCGCAACATCGTGCTGATGGGCATGGGCGAACCCCTGCACAACTATGACGCCTCGCTGCGGGCGATTGGGATCGTCCGCGATTCGGCGGGACTGTCGCTGCGGGCGGACCGGATTACGCTGAGCACCGTGGGAGTCGTGCCGGGGATTCGCCGGCTGGCCGCGGAAAATCAGCCGGTCAGCCTCGCCGTCTCGCTCCATGCGGCGACGCAGGAAGAGCGTGCGGCACTGGTGCCGGCCGCGAAGGCCTGGCCCCTGGACGAGCTGATGGACGCTTGTGCCGAGTACAGCCGGCTGACCGGGCGCAGGATCTTCTACGAGTGGACGCTGATTGCGGGCCGCAACGACTCGCCTGACCATGCGCATGCGGTTGGACGCCTCCTGCAGCGGCTGCCGGCGCAGGTGAATCTCATCCCGCTCAATCCCACCCGCGGCTATGACGGGGAGCCGGGTCGCAACGAAGCGGCTGAGGCCTTTCAGCGCGTGCTGGGCGACGTGTACGGTCTCCCGAGCACCGTGCGGCAACGCCGCGGCATCGACATTGCGGCGGGCTGCGGTCAGCTGGCGGCGGCGAACCGCGCCGGTGCCGCGCGGTAGCCGGAGCGGTGTTAGCCGAGGAGGGCGCGGGCGGCGCCCACGACCGGGCTATCGACCAGCAGCGCGTCGCCGGAGTCGGAGTGGCCGAGGTTCAGCCGCCGGGCGCGATCCTGCAGGGTGAGCCAGGCGAGGGAGGCGGATTCCGAGGCGAGCGCGGTCTGCGCGGCCGCGGGAAAAAGGGAAGCGGTCGGAGCAACATGGTCCGGCTGGAGCAGCCCCTTCTCGCCGAGGAAGCACGTCAGCGAGGCGGCCAGCACCTCGAGCCAGGCAATCGGAGAATGGGGTGGCGTGTAGGCGATTCCCTGCCCCTCCGGGAAGGGGCGCCACTCCATGAACTGCCGGATCTGCTCCTGCAGACCGGCGAGGATCGCGTCGGCGTTGGCGGGATTCCAGCGGGCGGTGAATTGCTTCCGCTCGCGGAACTTCCGCACCTCCCAGACGCGCAGGATGATTTCCGTGTCGCCGGCGATCCGGCGGACGGCCCCGGTGAAGATATAGTCGAGCGGCTGGCTGTGCGTTTCGGCCAACTGGCGCAGATTGTCGGTCGACCACTCTCCCGGGAAGAGGGCGTAGTGCTTGCCCTCGTCCACGAGGCCCACGGTGGCGATCGGTGCATACAGCGGGGAGAAGCTGAACGTCTCGGCCAGCCACAGCGGCAGCGCGCGGGAAAGCCGGCCGAGATCGTCCTCCGGCGCGCGGGTGCGCTCGAGGACATCGGTCACGCCGGGTTGGGCGAGCTGCGCGAAGGCGACGCGGCGGACACGATCGCTCTTGGCGGGAATGACCTGCTCCCCGATCGGCTCGAGACCGTAGATCCAGATCGGACGGCTGATCGTGACGAGATTGATGCGCGAGGCTGCCGGTGCGGCGGGCGTGGCCGTTCCCGCGGCGCTTCCGGCGTCGGTCGGGACGGCGGCCGGAATTACGCCCTGGTTTTCGGCCTCGATCAAGTCAGCGAGCGCGTTGGAGAAACCATGCAAGCGCTCCTCGAGCTCCGGGCGCTGCAGACCGAAGAGGATATCCAGCAGATGCTGCGCGGCGGTGGTGTTGCGCGTGGCCAGATAAGCCTGGAGCAGATTCAGCCCGGTGGCTGGACCGTGGCGCTCGGCGTCGTAGCGTGGGGCGATGAGCTCGACGATCGTGGCGACGTGGCCGGTGGAGCCGAGATCGCCGGAGATGGTGACGAGCACATCGGCGCGGTCTCCGGCGGACGCGAGCAGAGGCTCGTAGAGGGCGAGCGCGCCCGGAAGGTCGCGGGCATCGAGGCGTTCGCGGGCGGAGACGAGAATGGCGGCGACGGATGAACCTCGGGCCGGAGCGACCGAAGGTGCGGCAGCGCCGTCATCGGTCGGCGCGGGCGGGGACGCTGGGGTGGCGGGGGAGGATTCCGCCTTGGGGGAGCGGAAGCGATCGAAGAAGCCCATGCGCTGAGGGAAGCGGAGGACGCGCCCGTGGCAAAACCGAAGTCAGCAATTCCATCGCCGTGCGAAGACGAAGGCGGCGGAGAGTCTGCCGAAGCGAGGCTGGCGGGGCCGCACGCGCGGACGCAGCAGCGCCGGGTGAATGTTCCTTGGGGGATTGGCCTCGGTGGAGACCGGGTGCTTCCGCGTTTCGGGAAGCGTGAGGTGATCGACTCGATTCTACCTCTGGGCGGGACTGGTTTCGCGGGGAGTCGAACTCCCTCACCGAACCTTGCGCCGAACTAAACGACCGGGAAGAGGCGGCGGAGCATAACACCCCGCCGCCCTCCCGGCGAAGTGGTTACTTCTTCTTTGCAGCCTTCTTCTTGGCAGCGGGCTTCTTGGCTTTGGATGCGGCTTTCTTGGCCATGGGGATGTGTGTGTTCGGGTTTTTTCGGGTGGCCGGACGACTTAGGTGTCGGCCGGTTAAATCTGATACCGGCAACACAATAGAAACGAACGTGAAGCAAACGCGAGGGGAATTTCACACTTCCAGAAATTCTCTCACGCACGCGAAACTCCCGGCGCGCGCGAGATGCCGCGAGCGCAGCGTGAGATGATTGCGCGCGGGTGCGCGCAACGCGAGGAAGTGGTTACTCGTGGCGGAGCGCGAGGGAATGCGCGTGCTTGATTCCGGATTCGAGGCTGCGCGTGAGCACGCGCGCGACCTCTGCGAGCAAGGCGGGTTCGTGCGTCGCCATGAGGTGCAGGCGAAGGGCCGAGGTGCCGCGGACGGTGTTCGGCGGCTCGAGCGGGGTGACGAGGACGCCTTCCTCGCCGCAGAGCCACGCGGCGACCGGGGCGACGGCCTCGTCGGGGAACGTGAGTGCAAGGATGGGTCCGGGGCTCTCCGGCCGCAGCCATGGGCGGGCGAGGGCCGTGCGCAGCGTGATGGCGGCCCGCTGCAGTGCGGCGCGGCGGGCCGCTCCTTCGGAGGAGCGCACGATGCGCACCGCGGTGGTGGCCGCGGCCAGCTGTGGCGGCGAGAGAGCGGCGCTGCCCGCGTGTGCCGGGGAGTAATGGCGGAGGTAGCGGGCGAGCTCCACTGAGCCTGTGGCGACAAAGCCACCATTGCTGGCAAAGGTCCGCGCGAGGCTGCCGACGACGACATCCGGGAGATCCTCCACACCTTGCAGCCCGAGTTCACCGCGGCCACCTGGACCGGTGCAACCGAGGTCCTGGCCGACATCCACCACGAGCGTCGCCGCGTAGTCGCGAGTCAGTCGGCGCAGCGCGAGCAGGTCGGGCGTGGCCCCATCATGCGGAAACAGCGCCGGAGTGGCGACGACGATCAGCGCGCGCGGGCGCGTCGCGCGCAGTCGGCTCAGCCGCTGCGCCAGATGATTCAGGTCAGTGTGCCGAAACGGATGCAGCGCCGCCCCGGCGGCCCGCGCTCCCTCGCGCATCGCTCCGCCGGTGTGGGCGTCGAGCAGGACCACGTCGTCGCGACCCACCAGCGCGCGCAGCGCACCGTAGCCGGCGGCCCAGCCGCTCGGCATCGCGGTGACCTCCGTCAGCCCCGTCAACTCCGCCAACCCGGCGCACAGCGGTTCGACCAGCACATGAAGCCCCGCCGCCGCGGCCGGTCCGGCGCTGTGCGGACCGAAGCGACGCAGGGCCCCCGCCGCCGCCTCCCGCACCTCCCGGTGGCTGCACAGCCCCAGATGATCGCACGAGGTGAAGTTCAACCCCTCCCGGATCCGTCCATCCGCCTCCTGCACTTCCATCCACGCATCCACCCCGCTCGTCAGCCGCACCTCCCCCGGCGCCAGGCCGGACGCTCCCCTTGCCTGCATCCACGCCGCCAGCCCCGACACACGGCTGGGCAGAGAGACTCCAGAGCCCGGGGAGAGCACCGGCGGACGACGGTGAAGCGGATCGGGGACGGTAGGCATGGTAGAGGAAGTCGCGGGCGCGCCGGGCGTTGTGCCGTTGCCACCCACGCGGCCAGGACACGGACGGACCGCTCCCGGTGACCCCAGCTTAGCGCACCCAACCCTTCGCTGTCCCGGGACGAAGCGGCATGCCAGCGGGAAGATTTCCCTGCCGCTTTCCAATATTCCCGGCCTACGCCGCGCCGATTCTGGTAAAATCCCGCCCAGATCATGGCTGTATCGACCCCTTTCTCCTCCGCTTCCTCGGCTCGGATTGTGCTCGTGGAAGATCACACGCTGGTCCGGCAGCTGATGGCTGCGATGGTCCGGGACGACCTTCACCTGAATCTCGTCGCGGATTGCCGGACGGTCAGTGACGGTGCGGTCGCGTGCCTGCGCGAGAAGCCGGACCTGGTGGTCGTGGACTGGATGCTGCCGGATGGCCGCGGCTTCGACTTGGTGCGCATGGTGGGTCCGGAGCTGCCGCGGACGCGCTGGCTCTGCGTCTCGGGCAACGAGCAGGAGCATCTCGTGCG
>CAIOYO010000289.1 GCA_903862595.1 uncultured Opitutaceae bacterium
GAGAATTCCGCGCTCGCGGGCCCAGCGGCAGATGTCCCACACGCACAGGAAGTACCCGGCGAACCCGAGCTTGGCGATGACCGTGAGCTCGCGATCCAGCTGCGCACGGTGGCGTGCGGTGAGCGCGGGAAAGCGCGCGGGTGCGGCGGCGAGGGTCTGGTGTCGCAGCCATGAATCCGCAGATTCGCCGGGCGGCGTGGGAAAGGTCGGGAATTGGTAGCCGAGGTCGCGGAGGGTGAACGCGAGCTCGGCAGCAACCGCGCCAGCCTGGGCCAGCAGCGCCGGTCGGTCGGCGAAGAGATGCTGCATCGCGACGGGGCTGCGCAGGTGTCGCGCGTTGTTTGGGGCGAGCAGGCGGCCGGCGCCGTCGAGTGTGGTGTGATGTCTCAGGCAAGTAAATACATCAGCGATCTCCCGGTCCTCCGGCCGCGCGTAGGCGACGCCGCCGGTGGCGAGTTGTGCGAGCCCGAAGCGGCGGGCCAGTGTGTCGAGCATGGCCTCGGTCCGGGGTTCCCCGCGCACGCGGTGCCGCTGGACCTCGATGAAGAGGCGCCGCGGGCCGAAAATCCGGATCAGCGGCAGCAGCGCTGCGGCGGCGGCCTCGGGGCCGCCGGTGGCCCAGGCGCGCAGCACGGGGCCGTCGGCGTCGCCGGTGAGGGCGATGAGCCCGTCGGCGTGGGCGGCTAGTTCTTCCCAGGTGGCGTAGCAGGGGCGCTTGCGCTCCCGGGCGTCGGGGAAGGGGAGGTCGGCGGAGCGTTCGACCAGCCGGGCGGTGGTGAGGAGGCGGCAGAGGTTGCGGTACCCGGTGCGGTCGGCGACGAGCAGCGGGAGGGCCGCACCGTCGGCGAGGGTGAGTTCGCAGCCGACGAGGGCGCGGATGCCGTGGTCGCGACCAGCGTGGTACAGGCGCGGCGCGCCGTACACGCCGTCGCGGTCGCACAGCGCGAGTGCGGGCAGGCCGAGGGCGGCGGCCTCGGCGGCGAGGTGCTCCGGCAGGCTGCCACCGCGGAGAAAGCTGAACGCGCTCCGGGCGTGCAGTTCGACATAGCCCGCGGGGTCAGTCATACTCGCCCTCCAGTTGCCAGCCGTCCGGCCGGTGCAGGAGTCGGTAGAGTCCGCCGGAGTCGAGGCGTACGTCCCATTCCTCGCGCTGCCAGGCGAGGTCGGCGCGCCACCATTCACCGCTGGCGAGCCATGGGCCGACGCAGGCGGTGACCTCCCCAGCCACCTCTGTGCTGCGCACGAAGGAAGGGCGGTGTGCGGAGAGTTCCACCCAGGCGGCGCGGGGCGGACGGAAGCGGCGCAGGGGTGGGCCGAGCACCGCCGGTGGAGTGGCGGAGGCGCAAGGTGACAGCGGAGGCAGGAGGGCCGGCGGAGGAGAAAGACGAAACGCGTCGGGCCGGCGGCTGTCCTCGACTGAGGGGGTGCCGGCGCGGTCGGCTCCGACCAACGCGGTGGTGCGGGCGAGCGTCTCAGCGAAGCCGTGCGGATCGCGCAGCGTGGCGTCGAGCAAGCCGGGTTGCCGCAGCAACGGGCGTGTGGGCGCGAGGCGGAGCGTCAGGCCCACGACGGGTGACGCCGTGTGCAGCGACTCAAGGCGAGTGGCGAGGACGCGAAACAAGGTCGCCGGGTCGCTGCAGGGATCAGGTAGTGAAATATAAGAGACAAAATCGGGTGGATCTTCCAGATGCAGCTGCAGTTCCACCCGGCCGGTGGCGAGGCCGGCGTTGACGAGATCGAGGCAGAGGCGATCGAGCTGGCGACGCAGGATGACGTGCACGGGCTCGAGTGTGCCCACCTCGTGATCGAACGTATGGCGGGCGATGAAGTGCGCGGGCGGGCGGGCAGGCGTGAGCGGTCGAACGGTTTCCCCGGCGGCCCGCTCCCAGAGGGCGAGACCCTCGGCGCCGAGCCGGCGGGCGATTTCCGCGCGCGGCAGGTCGGTCAGGTCGCCGAGGGTGCGCACGCCCCAGCGGGCGAGGATGGATTGCAGCGTCTCCGGAGGAGCGGCGGCGGAGAGTGGCAGCCCGGCGAGGAAGGTGCGCGGATGTGCGATGATTCGTACCTCTCCGGCGGGGCATTCCCGGGCGGCGTAGAGCGCGAGCAGCGGGGTCGCGGCAAGGCCGGCGGAGACCCGCAGGTCGAGCTCGCGTAACTGCGCGACGGCGGCCCGCAGGCGCGGCTCGCGCTGGAGGGGGGCGTGACCGGAGAGTTCGAGGGTGCAGATTCCCGGTTCCGTTTCCTCGACCACCGGAGAAAGTGAAAAGCTGACCGCCAGCAAGGCGGCGGTGGCCTCCGCCTCGGCGGATGGGTCGGCGGGCTGGAGTTGCAACCGCGGGCATCGGGCGAGGGCTTGGGACGGGGATGAGCCGGGCACGACGCCGGCGGCGCGGGCCTGCGCGCAGGCGGCGAGGATCACGGCGCGGCGGTGCGTGCCGGACAAAAGGCCGAGCGGTTCCTCACGCTCGCGCTCGTGGCGAGTGCGCCGCAGGGCCTGCAGCGGGAAGTCGGCCGCGAGCAGGACCGAGAAAGCGGGCGCCTTCGCTGATGCTGATTTCTCCATGAGGCTGGAGAGAGCTCAGGCACCCGCGAGACGGCCGAAGGCGGATCGGTGGCGATCCACCTCGGGCTGCAACTGCGTGAGCAAGGCCGATTGGTCCTCGTGCAACGAGGTGAAGGCATGCGCGTGACGCAGCCGCAAGCGCACGCGCGTGCATGGGATGAGGGGAAGAGGGGAAAGAATCAGACCCGCCACGCCGGATGACTCGACGGCTCGTTGCAGGCGGTACCACGGCTGAGTGGGCAGGCGGCTCAACCGAGTGGCTGGTACACCCCGCAGATCGAGCACCACCCAGGCGAGATTGGCATCGCGGGCGAGTAGATCGGCGGCGGCCAGTGCCTCCTCGGGGGTGCGTGGTCGCACCCAGACCAGGTGCTCCAACGAAGCGGTGGCGTAGGAAGCGGGATCGAACGCATCGGCCGCATCGACCAACGCGACGCGGAGCCGCGCCTGGCGCGTCGTGGCCAGCAGCCCGGCAAGCAACAAATGCCCCCCGCAGCTGGGCGAGTCACAGACGATCTCCGTCAAGGCGGCGTGGGGCAGGCCCCCGAGAACCTGATCGATGCTGGGCAGGCCGGTGAGCAGGGAGGATTCCGTGGTGCTGGCGGAAGACGGGGAGGCGTGTCGCCGGGCGATGAGTTCCCGCAGTGTGTTGAGGGTGGAGGTAGACGAGGTTGACGCAGACGGGGTGGAGGTGACGGAAGACACGGGATGCATGGCGGAGGGCGCGGGCGGGCGCGCGGAGGCGCGGACGAAAAAAGGAATCGGCAACGTGTGACGCGCAGGGTTGCGCGCCGCTGGCCGGGGAAGTGGCCTCGGTGGAGCGAAGGCGGCGGCGCGCGGCGCGGACGGCGGAGAAGAAGCGCGGGCGGAGCGACGGATCAGACGGTGGCGCGCAGCAGTCCGACCATGACGCCTTGGATCGTGAGATCGACGGCCGGCAGTAGGTCGGGATAGCGGGGATTCTCGGCGCGCAGGCAGGTGCGGCCCTCGTGGCGGATGAAGCGCTTGAGCGTGGACTCCCCGTCGATCAAGGCGGCGACGATGTCGCGGGGCCGGGGCTCGCGTGGAGTGAGGAAGACGATGTCGCCGTCGAGGATGGCGGCGCCGGTCATGGAATCTCCGCGGACGCGCAAGGCGTAGACGGGCGTGCCGTGGCGCAGCCCGAGGGAGGTGACATCTAGGGCGAGGAAACGATCGGGCTCGCGCTCGTTGGCGGCGGGCAGTCCGGCGGGGATCACACCGTACAAGGGCACGTCGGCCAGCGTCGGGCGACGCGTGGAAGGCCCCGGGGGCAGCAACCCACGGGCGTGGCCGGGAAGTCGCCTCAGCAGGCCCTTCGCGGTGAGAACCTGCAAGTGGCGTTGCACGCCGTAGGGGCTGGCGAGTTTGCAGTGCGCCTGGATTTCCCGGATCGAAGGCGAGACCCCCTGCCGTTCGCGATGCGCGAGGATGAAGTCGAGAATCTGACGTTGGCGCGGCGACAAGGTACTGGGCATAGTGTACAAATGAACACTCATCCGGATGGCCGCAACCCTAGTTTGGTTTGGAATGTGACCGTTTTCATAAATGTCTTATGAGTTGGAATTTACCCGTAAATCGACGGGAATTAGGGATACTGGGGGTGGGTGGAACGGGCTGCTTCCGCAAAAGCGCTTGCCACCCTAGGGGGCGCGTGGACACTCGCCCCACCAAGCAACTCCGGTGGGCTCAGCCCGCCTGACTCCGTCATGGACGAAACGCCCACACCCGAAAATCCCGATAAGAAGGGATTTAACCCGATTGATCTGAGCCAGCTTCAGGGCTTCAGCTTCGGCACGCAATGGTCCCAGGAAAAAGCGGATCCGAACGCCCGTTCGGGGTCGCGTGAGGACTCGCCGCGGCGCGAGGGTGGGCCGGGGCGGGATCGGCGGGGTTTCCGTCGTCCGCAGGGGTTCTCCGGCGAGATGGGTGGTGGAGGCGGCGGTGATCGTCCGGATTCCCGTGGCCCGCGTGAGCCGCGTCCGTTCGGCTCCGGTGAGAACCGGGGTGGTCCGCGCCGCGAGGGTTTCGGTGGCCCGCGCTTTGGCGACCGTGGTCCGGGAGCTGGAGCGGGTGCCGGCATGGGTGCGGGTGAGCGTCGCCCGGGTGGCCCGCGCTTTGGCGGTCCGCGCGAAGACTTTGTGCGCCCCGAAGATCGTGGGCCGTACATCAGCCCGTATTTTGCGGTGACGTTCTATCCGGAGGACGCGAGCTTTACGGCGCTGGCCAAGACGATTCGTTCGTCCTGTCGCACGTTTGAGTTGTTCGACATCGCAAAGACGGTGATCGGCAAGGCTGAGCGGTTTGTCGTGGTGCTGGCCCGGAAGACGCCGGAGTCCGACGCGGCCGCGAAGCCGGGGCCGATCTCGGTGTCGGTGCCGGATGGCCTGCCCTTTGAGTCGGATGAGGCGGCGATCGCGCACGTGCTTGATCAGCACCTCGGTCTGTTCTTCGACGTGGCGGACGTGGAGATCGACCCGCCGAAGGGAAATTTCCAGGTGATCAACAAGTGTTCGATCACCGGCGAATTGCTCGGGCCGCCGAACTACCATCGTTACAACCAGATTCTGCAGCAGCATCACGCTTCGCGGATCAAGGGGCTCCCCTTCGAGGCGTTCCGTGGCCGGGTGGAATCCGTGCGCGACCCCGAGGCGGTGGCGCAGTGGCAGGCGAAGATGCGGAAGGCGACGCGGTACACCTGGAAGCAGGGCTCCGCAGCCGTCGCTGCTCCGGCGGTGGCGCCGGTGGAAGGTGAGGCCGCCGCTGCTGCAGAGGCTCCGGCAGCGCCTCCGGCGCTGGCATTCGACTCCTTTGAGGAGGCGCGGCTCTACCTGCTGACCCACGCGCGGGAGAAGCTCGTGCGTCCGATGGATAGCGTACGTTTTCACGGGGCGATTCTGGCGACGCTCCCGGCTGGCGAAGTCCGCCGGGCGGTGGAGGGTGCCTTGGAGCGTCAGCGTCGTTTTCCGCTGGATACAGCAAACGCCCTGCGCGGACGGCTGCGCCGCGAGAACTTCACGATCTTCAAGAAGGGCTCGAAGGGTGTGAGCTACGTGTGCGCGGTGAAGCGTAAGTTCCGCATCCCGGGGCAGACGTTCTCGGAGAGCATCGGCGCTCTCATCACCTACATCGAAGCGCATCCGATGGTGCGTGCGTCCGAGCTGCCGGTGAAGGTGCTGGGCATCGAGTTGCCTGCAGCGACGGGTGCGGCCAAGGAAGGTGCGCCGGCGGAGGCGCCGGCCGCTGCTGCGCTCACGCCTGAGCAGCAGAGCCGCGTCGCCCGCATGCAGGGCGACCTGCGGTGGCTGGTGACGGAAGGGTACGTGACGGAGTTTCTCGATGGCCGACTGTTTGCGCCGCCGGCAATGGTGGATGCGCGCAAGAAGGAAATCGAAAGCGCTGAGCACGATCCGGAGAACTTCCCGGAGGTTCCCGCCTCCGAGCAGGCTCCCGCAGCCGCCCCGGCGGTGGCGGCCGAGTCCGCTCCGGCGGCCGCGACGGAGCCCGTGGCCGAGGCCGCGGCTCCCGTCGTCGAGGCTCCCGCTGCGGTGGCGGAAGGAACGTCGGAAACGACCGCTCCGGCGGCATCCTGACGCTTCAGGTAGGCGAAGGATCGGACCGGCTCGCACGATTTTGGTCGCGCGTGGCCGGTCCTCCTGTGTAGGGACCGGGGGTATGATCATCGCTGACATCGCCAAGATCCCGGGCCGGACCTTCCCTGCGCGTCGCTGGACGCGCGGCATGGTGGGGCAGGCCGGGCAGCCGATTCCCGCCAAGGGATTTGCCATGGGTTACGTGGTCCTGGAGCCCAAGGGCGGCCAGGTGCCGTGGCACAATCAGGAGCAGGAAGAGGTGTACATGGTCCTTGAAGGTCAGGGGGAAATCTGTGTCGGCGAAGAACGCCGGGAGATCTCCGCCGGGCAGGCGGTATTCCTTCCCCCCACGGTGTTTCACCAACTCACAAACACCGGCGATGAGCCGCTTCACATGATGTACATCTACTGCCCCGGTGGCGATGTCGCGCACTGGCGGCAGGAGTTGGATGGCACCTTGCCCCCCGCGGGGGTTTCTCCCACGCCGCCCTTGCCGGCGGGTGCGGCGCCCCAGTGCACGCTCAAGCCCGGGGCTTGAGTCGGCGGCTCAGGCGCGGCGCGACCGCAGGGTCGCGCGGCGCCAGGCGCTTGGGGTCTGGCCGGTCTGGCGCCGGAACCAGCGTGCAAAGTAGTTCGGATCATCGAAGCCGGACCGGGCTGCGGCCAGGCTGACCTCGTTGACCTCCCTGAGTGCTTGCTGGGCGGCCTCGAGGCGGAGTTGGTCGCGCATGCCGCGCAGGCTGAGTCCGTGTTCGCGTTTCAGGCGGCGGGTGAGGGCGTCGCGGGCGTATCCGGACGCTCGGGCGACCTCGGCGAGTGAGTGGGCCGAGCGGAGTTGCGTTCGCACCTGCTCGAAGAGCGGAGGCGGTGAGGCACTGCCTTGGCTGGGGCGGCGGGCGCCTTCGGTTGCGACTTTCCGGGGTTCGAGTAGGCGGGCCACCACGGCGATGATGGCGGGGTAGTCGGAGAGGGTGGGGCGTCCCTTGGTCGGAACCCGCGCGAGCAGAGCGTGCAGGTCGTTCAGCGCGTCCTGCGGCAGACGGCGGTGGGCCAGGCGGGGTGGCCGATGAGGCGTCGCGTAGTCGAGCACGAGGCAGAGCGGGCGACTGGTCCCGACGACGGAGAAACCGTGGGCGGTCCCAGCGGGAATGAGAAACAGATCGCCGGCCCGGGCCTCGAGGGAACGAGTGCCGATCCGCTGGCGGCCCTCGCCGGCGAGGTAGAGGATGAGTTGACTGTACGGGTGTCGGTGCAGGGCCACCTCGGCTTCCCGGTGTCGATTCAACTGCAGTTTGCGCAGCACGAATCCAAGGGCGTGGATTTCGATCTGCTGAATCAGGATGGGACTCCAGGCGAGCATGGCGGATTTGTGCTAAAATCAGACGGATTCGTTCTAGCGGCAAGTTCCCGTTTGGCCTATGCTAGCGACACTCTGGAATTACGTCGCCGCACCGGTCTCGTTTTTCCCGCCCTCCTCACCTTACTATGACCACACACAAGATTGGCATCATCATGAACGGCGTCACGGGACGCATGGGCACCAACCAGCATCTCCTGCGCTCGATCAAGGCGATCATCGACCAGGGCGGCGTGAAGCTTTCCGATAGCGAGGTGATCATGCCCGACCCGATCCTGATCGGGCGCAGCGAAACCAAGCTCGCGGCGCTCGCGGCGCGCGCGGGGGTGAAGCGCTACTCGACGCAGCTGGATCAGGCGTTGGCGGACCCGGCGAACCAGATCTACTTCGATGCGACCCTGACCGGCCAGCGGCCGATCGGCGTCCGCAAGGCGATCGCGGCGGGCAAGCACATCTACTGCGAGAAGCCGAGCGCGACGACCTCGGACGAGGCGCTTGCGCTGTATCGCGAAGTCACGGCGGCTGGGCTCAAGAACGGCGTGGTGCAGGACAAGCTGTGGCTGCCCGGTCTGGTGAAGCTCAAGTACCTGATCGATACCGGCTTTTTCGGGAAGATCCTGTCGGTCCGCGGTGAATTCGGCTATTGGGTGTTCACGGGCGAGCACGAGAAGCTGCAGCGTCCGTCGTGGAATTACCGCAAGGAAGAGGACGGCGGCATCATCGTCGATATGCTCTGTCACTGGCAGTACGTGATCCAGAATCTCTTCGGCGACATCAAGTCGCTCTCCTGCTTGGGTGCGACGCACATCCCGCAGCGCTGGGATGAAGCCGGCAAGCCGTACAAGTGCACGGCGGACGACGCCGCGTATGCGACCTTCGAGCTGACCAACGGGACGATCTGCCATTTCAATTCGTCGTGGGCCGTCCGCGTTCGCCGCGATGACCTCCTGACTCTTCAGGTCGACGGTACGCACGGCTCGGCGGTGGCTGGCTTGCGCGACTGCACGGCCCAGCACCTCTCCTCGACGCCGCGGTGCGTGTGGAACCCGGACATCGATAGCCCGATTAAGTATCTCGACGGCTGGACGCGGGTCCCTTCGAACGACAGTTACGACAACGCTTTCAAGGTACAGTGGGAGGCCTTCCTGCGCCACGTGGTGAAGGATACGCCGTTCCCGTGGAACCTCCGGGAGGGAGCGAAGGGCGTTCAGCTCGCCGAACTCGGTCTCAAGTCCTGGGCGGAGCGTCGCTGGGTCGACGTACCCGCCCTCGGTTGATCCGGCGGCGGCCCTGACGCGATGCCGTCATCGCCTCGCCGACTGCGGCGAGGCGTGATGGCCGCGGGCAGCGCTTCGCAAAAGCTTGGCGCAGCGCGGGCTGGAGCAGCGTGGTGTAAACGAATCCCGGTTTTCCAAACCGGGTCAGTTCCCCTTGCAATCCCCGGGGGGTGAGTAGGCTTTCGCCGTTGGTTCGCAGTGCGGGTGCTTCGCATCCCGGGTTGCACCTACGGTCAAATCGTTGTCCCTTTTCTCACTACCATGCTCATCTGGATCGCCCTGGTTATTGTTCCGATGCTCTTCGGCCTCTACGCGCAAATGCGCGTCTCGAGCGCCTATAACAAAAACGTTCAGATCCCTTCGCGCGGTCGCATCACCGGTGCGGAAGCAGCCGAAGCCGTCATGCGCTCGGCGGGCGTGACGGGCGTCGAGATCGTGCAAGTCCCCGGTCAACTCACCGATCACTACGATCCGGTCAACCGTCGCCTGGCTCTGTCGGAAATGAATTACCACGGGACGAGTTTGGCGGCTCTGGGCGTGGCCGCGCACGAAGCGGGCCATGCGATCCAGCACAAGGTCGGCTATTCGATGATGACGCTCCGTCAGACGCTCGTGCCGGCGACGCAGATCGCGGCGGGTGTTTCGAACTTCGTCATGATCGCCGGTATCTTGCTCATCAGCACGGCGATTGGTGGCAAGCTGCTCATGCTCGGCGCGATCGCGCTCGCGGTGATTTGCTTGTTTCAGTTGGTCACGCTGCCGGTCGAGTTCGACGCGAGCCGCCGTGCGCGGCAGCAGCTCGTCTCGCTTGGCGTGATCGATCGCGATGAGATGCCGGGGGTGAGCGAGACGCTCAACGCGGCGGCGCTCACCTACGTGGCGGCGTTCGTGGCCTCGCTCGGCTCGCTGTTGCACATCCTCATGCTCCTCTCCGGTCGGAAGGAGGAGTGATTCCTTTGCCGGCTCGCTTGCCGGGCTCCCTTTGGGCCGCGCCTCCGGGCGCGGCCTTTTTTTGCGGTCCTTGCGGCTGCAGGGCTCGCGGGCGCGCTGCGTTCAGCCCATCACCGTCCAGTGAGCAGGCGTGAGCGGATGGGTGGTGGCTCCCGATCGCCTAGCTCAACGCTGAGCACGTCTCCCAACTCCGTCCGGGAGGGCCCGGCGGCCCCGGCGTGCCGGGGCTTACGTGAGCGTCAGCAGCGCGTAGGTGCGCTTGCCCTTGCGGAGGAGGATGTGGCGGCCGAAGAGGATGTCTGCCGGCGTCAGGGTGCGGGCAGCCTCGGTGATACGCTGGTTGTTCACGTAGATTCCGCCGCCCTCAATGTCCTTGCGAGCCTGGCCCTTCGACGGACAAAGGCCGGCGTGAACAAGCGCGTCGGCGAGTGATAGTCCGGCTTGGATGCGCGGGGTCTCGATGGGCTTCGATGGAAGCTCATCGGCCACGTCCCGGAAGAGAGCCTCGGACAATCCCTCCAGGCCTCCGCCGAACATGACCTCGCTGGCGCGGATGACATCCGCGCAGACGGCCTCGCCGTGGACGAGTGTGGTGACCTCGCGAGCGAGGGCGCGGTGGGCTTCACGGGCACCGGGATTTGCGGCGTGGCGCGCTTCGAGTGACTCGATCTCGCTGCGGGGCAGCAGCGTGAATTTCTTCAAGTAGCCGATCACCATGCTGTCCTCGGTATTCACAAAGAACTGATAGAACTTGTACGGACTGGTCTTCTGGGGATCGAGCCAGACCGCTCCGCCCTCGGTTTTGCCGAACTTCGTGCCGTCGGATTTGGTGATCAGCGGGAAGGTGAGGCCCCACGCCGGAACGCCGAGCTTCTTGCGGATCAGATCCGTGCCGGCCGTGATGTTGCCCCATTGCTCCGTGCCGCCAATCTGCAGCTCGCAGTTTAGGTGGGAGCGAAGGTGCGTAAAGTCGTTGGCCTGGAGGAGCTGGTAGCTGAACTCGGTGTAGCTGATGCCGGACTCGCTCTCGAGGCGGGACCGCACGCTGTCCTTGGCGAGCATGGAGCTCAGCGAGAAGTGCTTGCCGACATCGCGGAGGAAGTCGAGGAAGCTGACGGGCGCCGTCCACTCTGCATTGTCGACGAGGCGGGCCGGATTTTGGGGTGCTTTGAAGTCGAGGAGGCGTTCCAGCTGGAGTTTGATCCGGGCCACGTTGTGGCTGAGCTGTTCGCGGGTCAGCAGATTGCGTTCGGCTGACTTGCCGCCTGGGTCGCCGATCATGCCGGTGGCGCCCCCGGCGAGGGAGACAGGGTGGTGGCCGGCCAGCTGAAAGCGGCGCAGGAGCAACTGGGGGACGAGGTGTCCGACGTGGAGCGAGTCGCCGGTGGGATCGAAGCCGCAGTACAACGTGATCGGTCCCTGGGCGAGGCGCTCGGTCAGCGCGGGGAGATCGGTGCAGTCGGCGATGAGGCCGCGCCACTGGAGGTCTTCGATGAGGGTCATGGCAGGGGGACGGACGGGGGAGTAACACCCGGTCCGTCCGGTCCCGCAAGAGCGTTTCTTATGGCCGCCGTGAGCCCGTCAGAAAGCGTCCTTCTGGCGGGAAATCAGGGTTGCCGGTTTGGCGGGCGCCATCCACCTTGCTCCTCCGGTCCCGGCGTCCGCCGGCGTCCACGAATCCCTAACCTTCGTCCCCGCTTCACCATGCCTATCGCTGTTGGCTCCAAGGCCCCTGACTTCACGCTCAAGACCAAGACCCCGGAGGGTCTGAAAGACATCAAGCTCAGCGAGCAGTTGGCCCAGGGGCCGGTGGTACTCCTGTTCTTCCCGCTGGCCTTCACGGGCGTGTGCACGTCCGAGATGTGCGACGTCACGTCGGGGCTGGGCGAGTACGAGAAGCTTGGTGCCTCGGTGATTGCCCTCAGCGTCGACAGCCCGTTCGCGCAGGAGGCTTGGGCCAAGGCGAACGGTATCAAGGTGACGCTCGTCAGCGACCTCAACAAGGAGGTCACGCAGGCTTACGGCGTGCTCTTCAAGGGTATCGCGGGCATCGGCGATTCGTCGGCCCGCGCGGCCTTCGTCATCGGCAAGGGCGGCGAGGTCAAGTACGCTGAGCAGACGCCGACGCCGAAGGATCTCCCGAATTTTGCGGCCGTTAAGGCGGCGCTGGCCAGCTGAGCTGAGCCTGATTGGCGGCGATGCTGGCTGCGGGTCGTGGAGACCCGGCGGTGTCGCCTGACTGCGTGCGACCCACTTCCCCGTTTCCGTCCATGTCCCTCCCGAATCCCTTCAACACGCTGGGCCGTTTTTCGGCCAACGGCGCGTCCCATTCCTTCTATTCGCTGCCGGCGCTGGCGCAGGCGGGTTTCTCGCGGGTGCCCCGCCTGCCGGTCTCGATCCGGCTGGTGCTGGAGTCGCTGCTGCGCAATTGCGATGGGCGTCGCGTCTCGGAGCAGGCGATCCGCGACCTCGCGGGCTGGGGGGCGACCTCGCCTCGTACGGAGGAGATTCCGTTCGTGGTGGCGCGCATCGTCCTGCAGGACTTCACCGGCGTGCCGCTCCTCGTGGACCTCGCCGCGATGCGCGCGGCGGTGGCGCGCTTGGGGAAGAACCCGAAGATCATCGAGCCGCTTGTCCCGGTGGATCTGGTCGTGGACCACTCGGTGCAGGTCGACTTCTCCGGCAGCGCGGATGCGCTGCGGAAGAATCTGGAACTGGAGTTCTCGCGCAATCGCGAGCGCTACCAATTCCTGAAGTGGGGCATGCAGGCCTTCGACACGTTCAAGGTCGTGCCCCCGGGCATCGGCATCGTTCACCAGGTCAATCTTGAGTACCTCGCCAAGGGCGTGCTCGCGGATCGGCAGGGCGTCATCTACCCGGATACGCTGGTCGGCACGGATTCCCACACCACGATGATCAATGGCATCGGGATCGTGGGCTGGGGCGTGGGTGGCATTGAGGCCGAGGCCGGTATGCTGGGGCAGCCGGTGTACTTCCTCACCCCTGACGTCGTCGGCGTGCATCTCACCGGCGCCCTCCGCGAGGGCGTGACTGCGACGGATCTGGCGCTGACCCTCACCCAAATGCTGCGCAAGGCGAAGGTGGTCGGAAAGTTTGTTGAGTTCTTTGGTCCGGGCGCCGCGGCGCTGCCGGTGGTGGATCGTGCCACGATCGCCAACATGGCTCCCGAGTACGGCGCGACGATGGGCTTCTTCCCGATCGACGCCGAGTGCTCGAATTACCTGCGCGCGACGGGTCGCGACGACTCGGCGGTGGCGTTGTATGAAGCGTATTACAAAGCCCAGGGCCTGTGGGGCATCCCCCAGCGTGGCGACATCGATTACTCCACCGAGCTGTCCCTCGATCTGGCCACCGTGGTCCCGAGCGTGGCCGGGCCGAAGCGGCCGCAGGACCGGATCGAGTTGCCGAAGCTCAAGCAGGAATTCGTCGGCGCGTTCTCGAAGCCCGTTACGGAAAATGGTTTCGGCAAGAAGGCGGAAGAGTTCTCCCTGCGCACGCCCGTCGCCGGCACGGCGAACGGCACCCTTGGTCATGGCAGCGTGCTGATCGCGGCGATCACCAGCTGTACCAACACCTCCAATCCCTCGGTGATGCTGGCGGCCGGCCTCCTCGCGAAAAAGGCGGTCGAGAAGGGACTCAGCGTGAACCCGCTGGTCAAGTCCTCGCTCGCCCCCGGCTCGCGTGTGGTCACGGACTACCTCGAGAAGACCGGCCTGCAGCCCTACCTTGACCAACTCGGTTTCCAGACCGTCGGCTACGGCTGCACGACCTGCATCGGCAACTCGGGCCCGTTGGCCCCGGCGATCGAGGAGGCGGTGGTGAAGAGCGACCTCGTCGCCGCGTCGGTGCTCTCGGGTAACCGCAACTTCGAGGCCCGCGTCCATCAGAACATCAAGAGCAACTTCCTCATGTCGCCGCCGCTGGTGGTGGCGTTCGCGCTCGCCGGTCGGGTGGACATTGATCTCACCCAGGAGCCGCTCGGGACCGGTCGGGACGGGAAGCCCGTCTTCCTGCGTGACATCTGGCCTTCGCTACAGGAAGTGCGCGATCAGCTGCAGGCGGCGCTCAAGCCGGACGTGTTTCGCCGGCTTTACACCGACTTCGCCGCGCAGAATCCGAAGTGGAATGAGATTCCCTCGTCGAAGGGTGATGTCTACGCGTTCGAGGCGTCATCGACGTACATCCAGGAGCCCCCGTTCTTCGCTCAGTTCTCGATGAGCGCGGGCCGGATCGAGGAGATCCGCGGCGCGCGGGCGCTCGGGATCTTCGGCGACTCCGTGACGACCGACCACATCTCGCCGGCGGGTGCGATCAAGAAGTCGTCGCCGGCGGGCCGCTTCCTGCTCGAGAACGGCGTGACGTTCGAAGATTTCAACAGCTACGGATCGCGTCGCGGCAACGACCGCATCATGACCCGCGGCACCTTCGCGAACGTGCGGATCAAGAACCTCATGCTCGGTGGCGAGGAAGGCGGCAACACGCTGTTCCAGCCCTCGGGCGAGAAGCTTTCCATCTTCGATGCGGCGGTGCGTTATGCCGAGCAGCGGACGCCGCTGATCGTGCTCGCCGGGCAGGAGTACGGCACGGGCTCGTCGCGCGACTGGGCCGCCAAGGGGACGAATCTCCTCGGCGTGAAGGTCGTGGTGGCGCAGAGCTTCGAACGCATCCACCGGTCGAATCTGGTCGGCATGGGCGTCCTGCCGCTGCAGTTCAAGGAAGGTACGACCGCACAGACGTTGAAGCTCGACGGTACGGAGACGTATGACGTGATCGGCCTGACCGGTGCGCTCAAGCCGCAGCAAGACGTGACCCTTCGCATCACCCGCCGCAGCGGCGCGGTCGAGGAGGTGGTCGTGCGCTGCCGGATCGATACGCCGATCGAGATCGATTATTACCAGCACGGCGGCATCCTGCCCTACGTGTTGCGCCAGATCATTGCGAAGGCCTGACGTGCCGAGTGCGCCGCCGCCGTTCGGGATCGTGATCAAGATCCTGGACGGCGGCGCGTGACGGAGCCTCTTTCTCCATGGCGGACGTTTCCCGACCGGTCTTCTTGGTGGATCCGGAGAGCGACCCGGTCGCGGTGCGCATCGAGGGACGCGCATCGTTCCAGAACAGTGGATCGCTGGAGCAGTTCTGCAAGGAACGGCTGAGCCAGGGACGAGTACGGTTCGTCATGGACTTCGCGGGCTGCACCAGCATGGACAGCACGTTTCTGGGCGTCTTGGCCGGTCTGGCGATCCAGCTACGGCGTCGGACGCCCGCGGGGTCGCTCGTGCTGGCGCGCTTGAATGCCCGCAACCTCGAGTTGGTTCGCAATCTTGGCCTGCATCGACTTGTAACGATCGACGACGGCGCGCTTCCGGGTGCGGCGGCGGGTGCGGCGAACCCGCTGGCGGAGAAGGCGCGGTCGGAAATCGAGAGCGCGCGTCTGGTCCTCGCGGCGCATGAGAATCTCGTGGCGGCGGACGAAACCAACCGTGCGCGCTTCGCGGACGTGGTCGCGCTGGTACGGCAGCGCATCGACCAAGGCTGATCGCGGCCCGGAGGGCGGGGAAATGTCGGACGGGAGCGGAGTGCAAATGCCGTTTGCCACCGGGACCGAGGGCGGTTTTCCTTGTGGAAGCATGTCCGTCGCCGCCCTTGTTGACCCGCAGTCGCTTCCGACCCCGGCCGGCCATTTCGGCCGTTACGGGGGTGTGTTTGTGCCCGAGACCCTGATGACCGCGTTGTCGGACGTCGGTGCGGCCTATACGGCGGCACGGCAGGATCCGGCGTTTCGCGATGAACTGAATCATCACCTGAAGGAGTTCGCAGGGCGTCCTACCGAGTTGTATTTTGCCGAGCGCCTCACGCAGCATTGCGGCGGGGCCAAGATCTACCTCAAGCGCGAGGATCTGCTGCACACCGGTGCCCACAAGATCAACAACGCTCTGGGTCAGGCGCTGTTGGCGCGACGGATGGGTAAACGTCGGATCATCGCCGAGACCGGCGCGGGTCAGCACGGCGTCGCAACGGCGGCGGTCTGCGCGAAGTTCGGCCTTGAGTGCGTGGTCTACATGGGCGCCGTCGACATGGAGCGGCAGGCCCTGAACGTCTTCCGCATGCGCCTGATGGGCGCGGAAGTGCGCGGGGTGGAGGCGGGACAGAAGACGCTGAAAGATGCGGTGAACGAAGCGATGCGCGACTGGGTGACCAACGTGCGGGGCACGCATTACATCCTCGGTTCGGCGTTGGGCGCTCATCCGTATCCGATGATGGTGCGCGACTTCCACCGCGTGATCGGATCGGAGACCCGGCGCCAGATTCTGGAGCGGGAAGGTCGGCTGCCGGACGAGATGGTCGCCTGCGTGGGTGGAGGTTCGAACGCGATCGGATTCTTCTTTGACTTCCTTTCGGATGCTCAGGTGCGCCTGATCGGCATTGAAGCCGGTGGCCATGGCATTCGCCGCGGTGAGCACGCCGCCCGGTTCGAGGGCGGGCGCCTTGGCGTGTTGCAGGGGAGCAAGACCTACATTCTCCAGAATCCTGACGGCCAGATTGAGCTGACTCACTCGGTGAGCGCGGGGCTCGACTACGCCGCGATCGGACCGGAGCACGCGTACTACCGCGAGCAAGGCCGGATCGAATATGCCTACGCGTGTGACGATGAGGTGCTGGAGACCTTCCAACTCGTCTCAAGACTCGAGGGCATCCTGCCCGCGCTGGAGTCGACTCATGCCCTGGTGCACGGGCTCAAGCGGGCGCGGGAGCTGAAGTCGGATCAGATCGTGGTCATCAATCTCTCGGGCCGTGGTGACAAAGATGTGAACCAGGTGGCGCGCCTCCTGAACGTGAAGCTCTAGCGTGGGAGTCGTACGCCGATGCGCAGCATGACCGGATACGGGCGGGCGGTCGCCACCGTGGGTGGCTTGCAGGTGACCGTCCAAGTGAGCTCGGTGAATCGCAAGGGTCTGGAAGTGACATTGGCCTTGCCAGACGAGTGGGAAGCCTTGGAGCCCGGAGTGGGCGAAGCGGTGCGCCGCGTCGCCTCGCGCGGCAAGGTGCACGTGGCGGTCGAATGTGAGCGCCCGGCGGGCGAGGCGGCGGAGACCTGGGATGAGGCAGGAGCTGAGCGCCAGTTGGCGCGATTGGAGACGTGGGCGCGCCAGCGTGGAGTGCCGTTTGCTCCCTCCCCAGAACTCCTGTGGTCGGTGCTCAGCTCGGTACGACGCCCGGCTGGACTGCCCACAGCGGAAGTGGCCGGCCCGGCGCTGATGGCGGCGCTCGAGGAAGCCTTGAGGGCCTTTGCGGCCATGCGGCGGACGGAGGGTGCAGCCCTGTTGACGGATTTTCTGGCGCGGCTCGGTACCCTCCGCTCCAACGTCACGCTGGTCGGGGACCGTGCCCCTGCCGTGGCGCCGCACTACCGCGATCAACTCCAGCAACGGTTGCGTCAGGCCGGACTCTCGCTGGACATCGCGGACGAGCGGGTGCTCAAGGAAGTCGCGCTTTTCGCGGATCGTTGTGATGTCACCGAGGAACTGACCCGACTTGGCAGCCACTTGGAACAGTTGGAGGCGTTGCTGCGATCGGATGGGGAGATGGGTCGCAAGGCCGAGTTTATCCTTCAGGAGATCGGGCGTGAAGTGCACACGATCGGGAGCAAGGCGAACGACCTTTCGATTTCGCGGGCCGTGATTGAACTCAAGAATGAGCTGGAGCGCGTGCGCGAGCAGATCGCGAACGTCGAGTGACGGAGGCCCTGGAGCGGTGGCGTGGTTCGCCTAGGCGATCGCGTCGTTGAAATCCCCGCTCGCGCGATATTCCTGCAGCTTGTTGCGAAGCGTGCGGATCGAGATGTTGAGCAACTCGGCCGCGCGCGTGCGGTTTCCGCCGGTTGACTTGAGCGCGGCGAGAATCGCGCGTTTTTCCATCTCATCCAGCGGGATCACGGCCTCGGGCTGGTGTGGCGCCGGGGTGGCCGGCTCGTGGGCTCCCGTGCTTCGTGGCGGGCTGATCGGCTCGCTCGGAAGCGGGATGAAGTGAGGTGTCGCGGCCGACTCCAGGGCGGAAAACGGGTTGCCCGCGGATAAGGCGGACGTCGGTAGGGCGGCGGGCGCGGATACCGGAGGAATGGGGGCACCCACGGCGGCAAATGAGCGCACCAAAGACGGGAGCCCAAGGGCTGCAGCACTGACGGGGCGGCCGGACTCGGACAAGATCACGGCGCGCTCGAGTGTGTTTTGCAGTTCGCGCACGTTTCCTGGCCAAGGGTAGGCATTGAGGGCTGAGATCGCCGCGTCGGAGAACCCCGGGATCTTCAGACCGTGTTTGCGGGAGAGCCGCCGCAGGAACGCTTCCGCGAGGAGCACGATGTCCTCGGGTCGCTCGCGCAACGGGGTGACGTGTACCGGAAACACATTCAGCCGATAATAGAGGTCCGAGCGAAACGAACCACGTTCCACGAACTGCAGTAGGTCGCGATTCGACGTCGCAAGGATACGGACGTTCACCTTGATCGTCTTCGTGCCGCCGACGCGCTCGAATTCTCGCTCCTGAAGCACGCGAAGCAACTTGGCCTGTAGGTTCGGGGGGATCTCGGACACCTCGTCGAGGAGAAGCGTACCGCGGTTCGCTAGTTCGAAACGACCCTCGCGTCGATCCGTAGCCCCAGTGAAGGAGCCCTTTTCGTGTCCAAATAGCTCACTTTCAATTAGTTGCTCAGAAAGAGCAGCGCAGTTGATCTTGATGTAGGGCTCACTGCGGCGGGGCGAGTTGCGCCAGAGTTCGCGGGCGACCATTTCCTTGCCGGTCCCGTTCTCGCCGGTGATCAAAACGGTCGCATCGGTCGGGGCGACTCGCTCGATCAACTGGCGGAGTCGCTGCATGGACGGCGTCCGGCCGAGCAGATCGCCTTCGCCACCGTCCTGTTCGCTGAAGTAGCGATTGACCTTGATGAGCTGGCGGAACGAATCGGCTTTTTTCAGCACGATCTCGATCTGCGAGGGGGCGAAGGGTTTGATCAGGTAGTCGAAGGCGCCGCCGCGCATGCAGGCGACGGCGCTCTCGATCGTCCCGTGGCCGGTCATCATGACGACCAAGGGACGGTCTGGAAGGGTGGTCAATCGCTCAAGTAGCTGTTGGCCATCGCCATCGGGAAGGCGTACGTCCAGCATGACGAGATCAAAGCTCTCCCGGGCGAGGACTCCCTCGGCTTGGGCGATGCTACCGGCGATCGAAACCGTGTACTTTTTGCGCCGGAAAATCTCCTCGAGCACCTTTTGGATGATCGGCTCGTCATCAATCACGAGGATACGCTCGAGGGACATGGCGATGGGGCTATGTAGTCAAAGCGTGGTGACGGCGTGAGAGGTAAGCGGCTGTTTCGCTGACAGGGAAGGAAAAACCCCTCGCTTACCCGTGGTGGGCCGTAACCGTAAGCGGCTGATTTGCCGTGAGTCGCTGAACCTGCTGGATCACCGCCGAGGGAAAGAACGGCTTACTGAGGCAAACGAGCGGTTCGGCGAGGCCTGACGCCGTCCGGTCGTTCGGCTGGAAAGCCCCGCTGGTGATCAAAATGGGAAGATGGGGGTCCAACTCGCGCAGGGACTGGGCAAGTTTCCAGCCGCTCATGCCCGGTAGCCCCACGTCGGTGAACAGGAGTCGAATGTCGTGGCGGTGGCGATGGAACAGGGTGAGCGCCTCATCCCCGTCCCGAGCCCAGACATGGGGAATGCCATGGCTGGTGAACAAGCCGTCCCAAAGGCGGCCGATGTCGACCTCGTCCTCGACGATCAATACGGTGCCTTGGGCCGCCGGCTGGGTGAGTGCGGCAGGTTCTGGGGGTGGTTGGGCTGCCGTGGCTGCCCGGCACGGAAAGTGGAGATCGATGCGGTTGCCGCGACCTGGCTCGGTGGCGACCTCGATGCGTCCCTGGTGGGCACGCATGATGCCGTAGACCACGGCGAGGCCGAGCCCGCGGGTGCCGGCGCGTGACTGAGGTGCCGAGAAGGGATCGAACAGCTTGGCGCGTCGGGATTCATCCATCTCCGGTCCTTCGTCGACGATCGATGCCACGACGGTTGCTGCCTGACGGGCTCCGGGGGAGGCCTTTTGGTCAACGATATGCGTCCTCAGCGTCAGGGTTCCGCCGGATTCCATGGCATCACGTCCGTTTTGCAGGAGGTGCCTGAGGCCAAGGAGGACATGGGAAGAATCGAGCTCCACGACGAAAGGACGCGGGGTAAACTCGCGGGCGACGGTGATGCCGTCCGGCGGGCTTGGGAAGGCGTGCGCGACGGCCTCCTCCATCAGAGCGTGGAAATCGACGGGGCGGCACTCCGGAGGATGGTGGTGCGCGAAAAGCTGGAGTTGGCGCACGATGTCCGCACCGCGATTTCCCGCCTCGAGAATCGCCGACGTGGCGCGACCGATGCCTCCGGAAGGATCAGCGTGATCACGGAGCAGGCCACCGTACCCGAGGATGATGGTGAGCAGATTATTGAAATCGTGCGCGATGCCGCTGGCGAACGTTCCCAGACTCTCCAGGCGTCGCGTTTCCTCACGAAGGGCATTGGCCGCGTCGCGAGCCCGGACATCGTGCAGCGTCAGCAGTTGCCATGGCTCGGACCCGACCGGAACGGAGCCAAGGGTGAGCTCGAAGACTTCGGGCTTTCCGGTGGTGGATGGGAGCGAGACGGGAAGCGCTGCGGCAGTGGCGGGAGCGCGAGAAGCGACGGCCAGCGCGGCAGAAATCTCCTGGAGTGCAGGTTGGCCTTGGAGCGTCTCGGGAGTAACACCCAGGCAGTCAGCGAAGGCGCGGTTTGCCACGCGCAGATGGCCGGTGGGGTCCACCAGTGCGAGCCCGACGGGAATCTGCAGGTAGAGAGCCGCCAGGGCGCCCGGCAGAGAGTCGGCCGCCGACGTCGTCGTGGCGCTCGGCGATGCAACCGACGCCGCGGGGGTGGCCGCTTCGATGGGTTGCTTACGACCGATCACCCAAGCGCAGTGGGACAAGAGGCCGCGTTCATCGGGGAGCGGTACCACGTCCAGAGAAACCCTCCGAGCCCCGTCGGGTGTCGCCGTGAGGCGAAGGGTAGAGGAGTGGGCGAGCCCGACATCCACTGCCTCGCGTACCTGCTGGCGGTCCGCTTGGTCGACGAAGCGATCGTAGAAGGCGGGTAAGTCCACTCCCGCGAGTGTCCCGGGAGCCACTCCGAGCAGGCGGTGCAGGGAGGGGTTGGCGTAGACCACCCTGGATGGGAATCCACGCTTTATGAGGAGGACGCTGAGCGGAAGCTCGCTGACCAGTTGATCGAGCAAGGCTGCGGACAGACGCGGCAGGATGGAATCCGAGACCGAGGCGGGGAGGCGTGGGGGTGCATCGGACATCCGGGGGGGTGGGTGCGCTGCGTTAAATCGGCCCGGCGATGCAAAAATACAGCGAAGAGGTTCAAGCTGAGGCCTAAACGTGACGAGTTCCAGTCGTCATGTCGTTGCGGTTGCTCTCGTTTCTCTCGCTTATTCAGCAGCGGCTTGAGCGCACTGTTCCTGCAGGCGGCGCACACTCGGCCATTCGCTCGGTCAATTACGAGCAGGGTCTGGGGCGTTTGCTCTTTCGCGAAGGTGGTTCAATCACTCTTCACGTACCCGGCGGAGCCTCGCCCCAAGGGTGTATCAAAGCGACGTTGACGTGGCCGCAGAGCGGTGCGCGGGAGACGCGGAATTTCTTTCCGGGCACGAGTGGCCACGACTGGGCAGCGGCGGCGGAAGCGCTCGCGCTGGCTTGGACCGCGGGCCCGACCCCGAGCGGTGCTGTCGAGCGTAGTGCGCCCGCGACGGTGGTGCCGGAGCGCACGGCGCTTCGTCGCGAAGCGGTTGCAGTGTAGGTCTGGCCGCGTAGGCGGGCACCCTGCAGTTCTGCCTCAGGAAGTGTCCGCCACGGTCTAGGCAGCGCCGGTCAGGCGCGCGCCTGAGAGACCGGGCTCATCGGCTTTATGGTAACGCGGGAGGACCGCATGGGCGGTGGCGCGGAGCTGGTCGAGCCCGTCGCGTTCCGCGCGCAACAGCTGCGCGGCGGCGTCCAATCGACTGAGGCAGCGCTGGTGGTGTTCGATCAAGGCGCGAGCGCGCTGCTGGAAAGCCGGGGACGAACCGGGGGAGTGGGAGAGAGAGCAGAGCTCGGCGAGGCCCTGGGTCAGCATGCCTGCGCGGGCCGTGCACGCGTCGAGGGCCTGCCAGTCCTCGGTGGTGATCAGAATCTCCTGTTCGCGCGCCAGTGTCTCGAGGTCACGGAGCAGGCGGTCGGACTGATCGGTGCCGGCGCCGGCGGGATTCATGGCGCGCTAGGCGACGCCGCGGGCCCCGCTGTTCGGATTGGCCTCGTCCTTGCGCAGCATTTCGGCCCAGCCGTCGCGCAGTTGCCGGAGCAGCCGCTCGACCTCATGGACGGGTTCTGGGCGCTTCTGGAGGTTGGCCTCGAGCAGTCGGCGCAGGTAATAGTCGTAGAGTCGAGCGAGGTCCGCGGCGTACTGGCCGCCGGCTTGGTGATCGAGATTGGATTGGAGCTCGATGAGAATGTTCTGGGCGCGCAGAATCGACGTATTGATGTGTTCGATGCGTCGTGGTGAAGCCTCGTCGGAGGCGAAGGCCGCCTGGGCTTGGCCGAGGAAGCGCAGTGCGCCATCGTAAAGCATCAGGACCAGTTGACCGGGGCTGGCCGTCAGAATCGACTGGGCGTAGTACGTGCGGGCACCGCCGTGGGGGAAGGACATGGCTCCAGGAGTTAGGCCTGTTCGCTAGGATCGGCGGACTGGAGAAGGACCTTGGCCAACTCCTCGATGATCTGCAGCGGAGGATAATTAGGATCAATGGCGAGATGGCGCCCCTCGGCGACTACCTCCGGCCGGATTTCTGGCGTGGCAGCGAGGGCCGCACGCAGGGATTCAGCGCCCGCGAACGACAGGTGATCTGAGCCGGGAAGCGAGGCGATTGATGAACGATCGCCGATCGGCGCTGGAGGCGTCGGGGTGCCCGCGACGCGCGGGGACCCTTGGTAAGGAAACGAGGGTTGGATCATGGTGCTATTCCGTGGTTGGTACGGTCAGCCCTCGGGAGAACGAGTCAGGGAACGCCGTGACGAGATGAGAAGTGGATCGGATGGAAAATCGATTTCTTGAGAAATTAACGTGAGCTTGAGGCATCAGCGGGCGGGGAGCGTGCGGAGCAGCGCGGCGGCGACGTACGACGCGAATCGGTCCGGATTTTGGAGGACCGTGTAGGTAAGATCCCCTGGTGATCCAGGCTGCGGGGCCGGCGATGCGGCGTGACGACGGGCGGAGTTGCGCACGGCGGCGAGGTTGGCATCGAAGAGCTCATCGCAGGCCCACAGGGTCTCTTGGGTGTCGGTGGTCACGAGTCGCCCGCGAATGCCCAATGCGAGGGGAGGATAGGCGCGGTACGACGTAACCTCGAGGAAGAGCACGGCATCCGCCGTGGTGCTCTCGCGTAGACGGCTCAGGAAGCGATCCGGAAGCGGTTCCGTCGCGCGCACCCGGCGTTCACCGGCGAGCCGCTGGAGACGATCGCCATCGAACACGAGGAGCTCCGCGCGGGCGGCGCGGGTGAATTCAGCGTGGAACGCGGTCCCGATCGCATTGAGCGTCTCGTGCGAGACGTCCTCTGGGCCGGCGACCGGGAGAACGACCACCCGGGCAATGGAGTGCGGCATCGACGGCGTGGCGCGGATGTTCTTCGGCGTGTGGAAGGGCCCCACCACCGACCCGTCGGGACGTGGAATGGACTTGCAGCCTCCAAGACCGACGATCGAAACGAGGGCGAGGACGGAGGCCAGCGCGCGGGAGGGTAGCTTCATTTGGTGGAGGTGCTGCCAAGGCCGAAGGCCCGGGTCAGCTGGGACTGCATTTGCTGGAGGCGGGACTGAGCGGTCTCCATCGCGATGAAACTCGCCTCCAACTGGCTCCGGCGCTGGGCGAGGCGCCGCTCGAGCGCGGAAATCTGGTCCGCGATTCCGGCCGTTGATCGATTGATCTGGCCGGTCTGCGCGCCGAGGGCCCCGGAGCTCGCGCCGTTGCCCAGCGTCGCCTTCATCAGGCTGTCCAATCGCGCGGTGAAGCCGGTCGTGCTGTTGCGCAGCAGGGCGTCGACCTCGGCGGGACGATCGCGCAAGGCCGCCTCAAGCCGCGCGGAGTCCTTCACCGTCAGAAGCGACTTGCCGGCGGCGAAATCAATGCCGAGGTCCTCTAGGCGACGGAGGCGCCCGGCGGGCTCGTCGGAGGCGGCAAAGGCGGCCGAACGCAGCGACTGAGCCCAGGCCTGCACCTCTCGATTGCCGCTCAGGACGGAGTTGGTCACCTTGCCATCCGCGACAGTCACCTTGGTCTGCTCCTCGAGAAAAGTCTGCGCGTTGTTGTAGCGCTCGATGAAGCTGTCGATCGCGCTGCGCAGGGGTGCCGGATCGGATCCGACGGTCAGGGTTTCGCGTCCGGTGCTGCGGACCGTGAGCGCGAGTCCGGCGATGCCATGGCTCATCGCGTCCAGCGTGTTCGACGAACTCGTCCGCTCCGGGCCGCCGTCGACCGTGAACCGAGCGGGTGTGCCGCGGGTCAAACTGGAGTCAGACTGCAGGCCGAGCGCGCTCATCAGCCCTCCGCTTGCTTCGCTCACGTGGATGCCGAGATCGCCAGTCACGCTGTTGCGCAGTCGCACGCGATCGGTGGTTGCGTCATAGTCCGCGGTGACCCCGGCCGTGGTGGCATTGATGCGGCCGATGACCGTTGCGAGCGAGTCGGTATTGAGGTTGTAGGCGATCGTGACGCCGTTGATGCGGAAGCTGCCGTCGCCCGATGCATCCACAGCCGTCACCGCCTCGGTGAGCCGAGCATTCGCGAGGGGAGCCTGCAGCGAGACGCGACCCAACCCGGCGGTGCTCGATGCGGTGAGAGCGCTGGAGTGGGAGAGTTGGAGCGCCGCGAGCAGATTCGACGTGTCGTTGGCCGCACCCAGCGCGAGCGTCGATGTGCCGCTCAGCGTGATCCGGTCGGTCGCGGAGTCGTAGCTGCCCTGGACCTCGCCGCTGGTGGCAGTCGCGATCCGGTCGAGAATCTCTTGGAGGGAGTCGGTGCCCGCGACGGAGATCGTCTGGCCATTGACGGTGAAGGAGCCCGCGGTGACCGCCGTGGAAGTCGGCAGCGTCGCGACGGTGAGGCTGGAGAGATCACTGCTGGTCGAGAGCGGCGATCCGAGGGCACGCGTGCTTTCACGGCGCGCCGCGGTGGCGAGTGACGTCACCTCGATCGTCCTAGCGCCTGTGCTGGCGCCGGCGGAGGCCGTCGCACTCCACGTCGAATTCCCGCTGGCCAACGTGACCGATCGTCCCGACGCAAGCGCCGGCGTCCGCAGCGTCGTGATCGACGACTGGAGGTCCTGCAGGCGCGAACGCACGCCCTCGAGCGCGCTGATCCGCCTGCCTTGTAACGTGCGCTCAGCCTCGAGGCGGCTCACCGGAGCGCGCTCCAGCTGCATCAGGCTGTCGACGAGACTTTTCCAGTCTAGTCCGGAAGCGAGTCCGGAGAGTTGGAGGCTAGGCATGGTAGAGAACGGCGGAACGAAGGGATGCGAGGCTAGCGAAGAGCATCGGCGCGCGCGGTCCGCGCCTTGAGGAAGCCGCGCAAGCAAAAAAAATCACAGATGCTCTAAAGTTTCGTGCGGCGTGGCCCGTAAGCACAGTCATCTGCGCGCAGTGCGAGCAGACGGAGCGAGTCGGATCCCACCCCGGCTACGTCGCCCTACGGACGGGGTAATCAGATCAAGGAAGATACCATGTCAGTCGTCATTAATTCGAATGCGGCCGCCACTCTGGCGGCGAACAACCTCGCGGCGTCGAACTCGATGCTGCAGAAGAGCCTCAATCGGCTCTCCAGCGGATCTCGGATCGTCAGCCCAGCGGATGATGCTGGCGGCTTGGCGGTTTCCATGAAGCTCAGTGCGGCGGCGCGCCGCTCGGGCGCGGCGGCGACCAATGTTTCCAATGCGATCTCGCTCCTCCAGACCCAGGACGGCGTGCTGCAGGTCGCCGGTAAGGTGCTGAGCCGGATTGGTGAGCTGAAGACCCTTTACGGTGATCCGACGAAGAATGCTTCGGATCGCGCGAACTACGACGCCGAGTTCACCTCCCTCCAGGCCCAGCTCACGGCCCTCAGCGGTGAGACCTTCAACGGTGAGAGTCTCTTTGGCGCCACGGCGCGGACCGTCCCGGTGACGGAGGACGGCGCGAGCTCGGTGACTCTTGCGGCGCGTGATCTCTCCGCCGCCCCGACCGGAGTGGGTGACGTCATCGCGGGTACCGTCGTGGACCTCGACGACCTGGCCTTGGCGGACCTGACCACGGCGATTCAGAATGTCGCCACGTTCCGCGCCGAGAATGGCGCTGAGCAGAGCCGGCTCGGATTCGCCGGCGAGTTGCTCGCCGTCAACAAGGCGAACCTCGAGGCAGCTTCGAGCCGCATCGTCGACGTCGACGTCGCGGCGGAGTCCACTCAGCTCGCGCGTTGGAATACGCTGGTCCAGGCGGGTACCGCGATGCTCGCCCAAGCCAATCAGAGCAGCCAGGCCGTCCTCCGACTCCTGCAGCAGTAAGTGTAGTCTCGCTCTGGAGCGTCGCGATGGCGGCTCCTCCAACTCTTTCGCCTCAGGTTTCCACCTAGGCTTCCCTTTGGGGTACTTGCCCTAATCGGCGCGGTCCGCGCCGTACTTCCCGGACCCGTGGCGACGGCGGACGTCGCACTTATCAAGGAAAGATACCACCATGTCAGTTGTCATCAATACCAACTACGCCGCGACGGTTGCCTCGAACAATCTCGCTGCTTCGAACAGCATGCTGCAGCGGAGCCTCAACCGGCTCTCGAGCGGCTCCAAGATCATCACCCCGGCGGACGACGCTGGCGGCCTCGCGGTTTCCATGAAACTGAGCGCGGCGGCCAAGCGCTCGGGCGCCGTGGCGTCCGGGATCGGTAACGCGGTGTCCCTGCTCCAGACTGAGGACGGCGCGCTGAAGATCGCGGGCAAGGTCCTGGATCGCATCAGCGAACTGAAGACCCTCTACTCGGATCCGACGAAGAACGCGACTGACCTCGCGAACTACGACGCCGAGTTCACGGGCCTGCAGGCTCAGCTGACGGCGCTGGCGACCGAGAAGTTCAACGGCATCGATCTGTTCGGCGGCTCGGCGCTGTCGGTCTCGGTGTCGGAGGACGGAGCGACGACGGTGTCGGTCAGCGGACGCGATCTCGATGACACCACCGCCGGTGTCGGTACGATCACGGCCGGTGCGGTCACCGACCTCGGCGACATCGATCTGTCGGACATCACGGATGCCATCCAGAACGTCGCCACGTTCCGCGCTGACAACGGCGCGGAGCAGAGCCGCCTCGGCTTCGCTTCCGAGCTGATCACCATCAACAAGGCGAACCTCGAAGCCGCTTCGAGTCGCATCGTGGATGTGGACGTCGCGGAAGAGTCCACGCAGCTCGCGCGCTGGAATACGCTGGTCCAGGCCGGCACGGCGATGCTCGCGCAGGCGAATGGCTCGGCTCAGACGGCACTGCGACTCCTCCAGTAAGCCGCCCAGAAACGAACCCTAAACCCGTCCTTGCGACGGTTGCAACCAGCCGCCCCGGTCGAGTCCCGACCGGGGCGGCTCTATTTTAAGTCCCGCGTTGGAATGCACCTGCGGGTTGCCTCCCGGCGCGTGGCCGCTATGGTTGGGGCGCTTATGAAATTCCATCCGACCCTCCTCGTCGCGACCGCAGCGTTCAGCCTGACGCTCGGCTGCTCGAAGCAAGAAAGTGCCCCTGCCGCTGCGGCTGCCAAGCCGGCGGTCGCGGCCCCGACCGCCGCTGCCGCGCCTGCGGCCGCGACCGCTCCGGCGGCTGCCCCCGCCGCCGCTGCTGCGCGCGTCATCACGATCGAGGCGAACGACGCGATGAAGTTCAACGTCACGCGCATCGAAGCCAAGCCAGGCGAGTCGCTGAAGATCGTCTTGAAGAACGTGGGCACGCTCCCCAAGGAGGCCATGGGCCACAACTGGGTGCTGTTGGCGAAGGGCACCGATGTCATGGCCTTCAGCACGGCCGCGATGCAGGCTCGGGCCACCGAGTACATCCCGGCGGCTCTGGCCAAGCAGGTCGTGGCTCATTCCAAGCTGCTGGGACCGAAGCAGACGGACGAAATCTCCTTCACCGTGCCGTCCGAGCCGGGTGACTATCCCTACGTCTGCAGCTTCCCGGCCCACGCCATGGCGGGCATGCGCGGCGTTCTGGTCGTCAAGTAAACGAAGCTCTGATCACGGGTGGTGGTGCTCCGCCGCCTGGTCCACAGAGCAAAAAGGCCGGATCCCTGGGGATCCGGCCTTTTTTGCGACTGCGCGGCGTCAGCTGACGCGCGCGGCAGGCCACCACACGTAAAGAAACAGGTAAACCAGCACGCCGGTCACGCTCACGTAGTACCAGATGGGAAACGTCCAGCGTGCCCATGCACGGTGACGTTCGAAGTCTCCCTTGATCGCGAGCAGGAACGTGCGGGGCACAAGGTAGGCGATCGAGATCGCGAGGATGATGTGCGAGATCAACATCGCGTAGTACACAGTGCGAATGGCGCCTTCGCCGCCGAAGGGCGTGTGGACTCCGCGGACGAGGATCTTGTGGGCGACGTACCCGACGAGGAAGAGGGCCGAGACGGCTCCGGCTCCGAGCATGCAGCGGCGGTGGGCGTCGCGGTTACCCCGGTGGATGAACACGAAACCTGCCGTCATCAGTGCAGTGGCGAGGGCATTCAACGACGCATTCAGCGCCGGGATGTCATGGAGGGTCATGGGGAGAGGGAAGGAGCAACGAACAGGAATCGATCGACGACCAGTGCCCCCAGTTGCAGAGGCAGCCAGATGATCGAGGCGTAGAAGAGCCGTTTGGCTGCGGTGTCCCGCGACTTCGAGCGGGCGAAGGCGAGGGCGCAGGTGAGGAACCAAAGTCCAAGCAGCGCGGTGAAGAAGAGGTAAGCGAGCGACGCGAAGCCCCGCAGGCCTGGCCACAGGGCGCAGCCCACGACCAAGACGGTGTTGATCAGGGACCAAGCCGCGACGCGACCGCCTGACGCGTCACGCACGGCGAGCATCGGGAACTTAACCTCCGCGTAGTCGTGGCGATGCGTCCACGCGATGGCCATGAAGTGCGGGATCTGCCAGAACAGGAGAATTGCGAAGAGCGCCCAGCCCAATTCGGTGACGGAATTGGCGGCGGCCGCCCAACCGATGAGGGGAGGGAATGCCCCCGCGACGGCGCCGATTTCGGTACTCAGAGGCGAAAAGCGCTTCGCCGGAGTGTAGATGGCGAGGTACGACACGATGGTGGCTAGCGCGAAGAACGCCGAGAGACCGTTGACCTGACGGAAGAGCACCCCGAGCCCGATGGCGCAGAGGCCCCAGCCCATCACGAAAGCGGAGCCGCTGGCGACGCGGCCCGCCGGCAGTGGGCGGTCCTCGGTGCGCCGCATCCGGGCATCCGTGTCGGCCTCCATCCATTGATTGAGCGCGGCGACGCCGGCGGCGCAGAGCGACGTGCCGAGAAGCGCGAAACCAAAGCGGGAACCGTCCCATGGACTCCTCGCCACGAGGTAGCCCACGATGGCCGTGAGCACGGAGAGCAGGCTGAGGCGCGGCTTGGTCAGCTCTAGATAGTCGGAGAAGCGCGCCGCCGGCCGGGGTTGGGTGGACTCCTCGGAATCCGTGGAGACGGAGTTCATGAACGGGTGGACGCGAGCGGGGCGCCGGAAGCCCGGACGTCGATGGCGTCACGGTACGACCACCATGCGAGTCCAAAGCACGAGGCCAGCATCAGCGCGCCCACGAGGACGTGCGCGGTCGTCGCATAGGCATGACGGTAGGTCAGCACCGAGGCGGCGCCGAGGACGATTTGGACGACCAATAGGACGCAGAGCCCGAGGGAAACCTGCCGTGCGGCGCGCCCTGCAGCGGGGTCGCGGTGGATGCGGACGGCGAGCCAGATGATCGTGACGGAAAGGACGACCGCCATCGCGCGGTGCGCGAAGTGGATCCCGACCCGGAAGTTCCAGTCCGCCGGAAGGACATCGCCTGCGGGTGTGCTCCACGGGAACGTCGGAATCGCCAAACCGGCGAAGCTGTGTCGCATCACGGCAGCGATCGCGAGCTGAAGAATCAGCAGAGCGACGCATCCCACGGCCAGACCACGCCACGGGATGCGAGTGCCGGCGGTCTCGGTGACGCGGCGCTCAATCCAGGGGCGGGTTACGGGAAGTACGAGAGCGAGCAGCGTGCAGATGTAGATCTGGGCGAGACAGGCGTGCGCCATCGCGAAGATGCGGCCGACGCTGGTGTTCACGGTCTCGATATGCAGATGATCCAGCAGCACGCGCAGACCACCGACGAGAGCCTGTGCGAAGACCAGAGCCACCGCGAAAACGGCGAGCCGGCGCAGCCACGGACGCGACTCGCGTCGATGCATGAACACCGCGATCGAGACGGTGAGCAGGCTCATCACGCCCGCGCTCAAGCGGTGCGAATGCTCCGCGAACATCGCCAGATCCGTCAGCCAGCCCGCGGGATTGATCGAGCCATTCGAAAGCGGCCAGTCGGGAAACACCATCCCCGCACCAATGCTGGTGGTGAACGCCCCCAGCATCACGAGGACGAAGACCCAGGCCCCCGCGATGGCGGTGAACCAAGCGAGAGCAGGCTGATAGGCCGGACCGGAGGAGGGCGCAGACGTCGGCATGGGAGTGAAGGACTCTGGCAAGGAAGCGAGGAGGCTAGGCTCGGCAAATGCGTTGACAAATTATTCCGACGCCAACGGGCGTCGTCCGTGACGAGCCGCCGCCCGTTTGCGTCTCGTCCAGACGGCGCGATTGCTGGTTCTCCCGTTTGACGCCGCGATGTTCCGGTGCACACCGTACGGTCTTCATGAGTGCTTCGCTCTCCCGTCCGCAGTGGATCCAGATGGCCGCGATCACTGCGGTGTCCGTGGGCCTTTACGTGGGTTTCCGGCTTCTGCCGATCGGAACTAACCTGAACCACATGGACTTCCGGGTGGCGGAGGGTAACGCGATTGAGTTTTGCGACCCGGCGAATCCGCAATTCATCCCGGTAATCGCGGTGCGTTCGCCGGTTTCCATGACGCTTACCTCCGACGCGCCCGCCCGGGCGGGACAGGCGGTGCGGGTGACGGTGAGGCTGGCGACCTCGACGGGCAAACCGCTCGCGCCGGCGGATCTGCGCGTTGAACACACGCGGCGGCTCCACCTGCTGCTGGTGGATCCGTCGCTGGACGACTATCAGCATCTGCATCCCGAGCCCGGGGCTCGGCCGGGCGATTGGGTGTTCGAATTCACCCCGCGTTTCGGCGGTGACTACCGGGTGTTTGCCGACTTCGTACCCATTGCGACGAGTCGTGGGCTCTATGCCGGAACGGACTTTCGCGTTGAGGGCCCGCTTCATCCGGCGGAGTTCAACCGCCCGACGCAGGAGACGGTGGAACAATCGGGCGTGCGCTTCCACCTGCGGGTCGCCGAAGGCGCAGTGCGCGCGGGCGTGACGGCGGACCTCATTTTCTCGGTCGAGCGGGTTGATGGAGGCGAAGTGGTGCTCCAACCCGTGATGGACGCCTATGCGCACCTCGTGGCGTTTGACTCCGCTCGCGGCGGATTCGCGCACCTGCACCCGATGGACGCGGGATTGGCGCAGGCGCCGGATCGCCGTCAGCCCACGCTGCGTTTCAAGGTGACCATTCCGGAACCGGGGCCCTACGTCGTCTGGGCGCAGGTGGGCCTGGAGGGGCGCGATGTGTTTGTGCCGTTCTGGCTGAACGTCGGGCGCTGAACCCGCTGGGCGGCCCTAGAACTTCAGGTGCTTGACCGTCAGTCCGCGGTTAATGAGCTGCTTGAGAGAATCGATTCCGATCTTCAGGTGGTCGGTCACGTAGCGCTCGTCGACTTCGGCATCGCTCTCGGACGTCTTGACGCCCTCGGGAGTCATGGGCTGGTCGCTGACGAGAAGCAGGGCGCCCGTCGGGGTCTCGTTGAAGAAGCCGGTCATGAAGACGGTCGCCGTCTCCATGTCGACCGCCATGGCGCGGATTTTCCGCAGGTACTTCTTGAACTTGTCGTCGTGCTCCCAGACGCGGCGGTTGGTCGTGTAGACGGTGCCGGTCCAGTAGTCGCGGGCGTGGTCGCGGATCGTGGTTGAGATGGCCTTCTGCAGGGCGAACGCCGGCAGCGCGGGGACTTCGGGTGGGAAGTAGTCGTTGCTGGTGCCGTCGCCGCGAATGGCGGCGATCGGGAGGATGAGGTCGCCGATTTCCGCGCGGTGTTTGATGCCGCCGCATTTTCCGAGGAAAAGGACGGCCTTGGGATCGATGGCGCTGAGCAGATCCATCACCGTTGCGGCGGTGGCGCTGCCCATGCCGAAGTTGATGATGGAGATGCGGCCGGCGGTGGCGCTGGGCATCGGCTTGTCGCGGCCGCGGACGGGGACCCGGTGCCACTGCGCGAACAACTTCACGTAGCGGTGGAAGTTCGTCAGGAGGATGTAGTCACCAAAGCCATCCAAAGGTACCCCGGTGTAGCGCGGAAGCCAGTTACGGACGATTTCCTGTCGCGTTTTCATGGGGAGGGAAGGAACCGGTGAGAGGCTGACGATCGCGGTTTAGGTCAGGCGTCGGCGAGCGAGTTGGCGGTGTTGAGATGTTCCGCGCCGGTGAAGCGTTCCGACTGTTCGTCGGCGTGGTAGCTGGAGCGCACCATGGCGCCGCTCTCGACCACGCCGATGCCCAGAGAGAGTCCGAAGGACTTCCAGTGGGAGAATTCGTCAGGGTGAACCCACCGGTGGACCTTCCAGTGCTGAGGGGTGGGTTGCAGGTACTGGCCGATGGTGAGGATGTCCGTGCGATCGGCGGCGATGTCGCGCAGGGTGACTTCGACCTCAGCAGCCTCCTCGCCGAGCCCAAGCATGATTCCCGTCTTGGTGGTAAAGCCGCGGTCCTTGGCGTGGCGGAGGACGAGGCGGGACCGATCGTAGCGAGCCTGCACGCGCACCGGGCGCTGGAGCCGCTCGACGGTTTCCAGGTTGTGGTTGAAGATGTCGGGGCGTGCGTCGAGGACGATGTCGACGTGCTCGAGGCGGCCCTTGAAGTCGGGCACCAGTACCTCGATCGCCGTCTGCGGATTGCGGTGACGCACCGCGCGGATCGTGGCGGCCCACACCGATGCGCCGCCGTCGGTGAGTTCGTCGCGGGCGACGCTCGTGAGCACGCAGTGCTTCAGGCCCATGGTGGCGACGGCCTCGGCAACTCGGGCGGGTTCGCCTAGGTCCAACTCCGTCGGGCGGCCCGTCTGGACCGCGCAGAAGTTGCACGAGCGGGTGCAGATGTTGCCGAGGATCATCAGGGTGGCGGTACCCCGGGACCAGCACTCTCCTAGGTTCGGGCACTGCGCGCTCTGGCAGACGGTGTGAAGTCGGTGCTCGTCGACCAGCTTGCGGACGGCGGTGTAGCCGGGGCCGCTGGGCAGCTTGGCGCGGAGCCAGGACGGTTTGCGTGAAATGTCCATCGCGTAGCCGAGAACGTGGGCCGAGAGGCGCCGTTCCGCCACGAAAAACACGTCCCAAGTCCCAGATCCCTGGGGTCCAGCAGCGTCAGTGCAGTTGCAAACTGTTCCCCGGCATAATTTTACTTATCCATCGACTCACCGGCCAAGAAGGTGGGCCACGCGGATTGGAACGCGTGGATGAGCGCAGCTTGGGCGGCGGCGAGGGAGGGGGGCTGAGGCAGTTCGCGGGCGAGCGAGGTCACGGATCCCTCTGCCGCGGGAATACCGCAGGGGATGATCCCGCCAAAGGCGTCGAGGTCGGGGTTAACATTGAGGGAGACGCCGTGGTACGCTACCCAGCGCCGGACCGCGATGCCGATGGCGGCGACCTTGCGCGAACCGATCCAGAGGCCAGTTTTGCCCGGGCGCCGAGCGGCCGGCAATCCGAAGGCGGCGGTCGTCGCGATCAGAACATCCTCCAGAAAGCGGAGATAGGCATGGAGATCGCGCCGAGGCTCCAGTGAAACGATGGGGTAAGCGATCAACTGCCCGGGGCCGTGGTAGGTGATGTCGCCGCCGCGGCTGGTTTCTACGAGGTCGATCCCTCGGCGGGCGAGCTCCGCGGCTTCGAGGAGCAGGTTCTGCGCGGCTCCGGCTCGCAAGCCGACCGTGTAGACGGGCTCGTGCTCGGTCAGCACGAGGGTATCCGGCGCCTGTCCCGCGATCCGCGCCGCGAGGCGTGTCTCCTGCACGGCGAGGGCGGCTCGGTAGCGCGTCCGCCCCCAGTCGACCACGGCGACGGGGGCGGAGGGCGGCGAGGCCATGGTGCGCGGGTGGGGAGCGACGATGGCCGTCGACCGCGTTAGCGGCCGAGGTAGAGGTCGCGTCCGCGGACGAGGGCCTCGATCTTCCGATCGGCGATGGAGCGCTTGAGCATCCAGAAGCCGCAGTCTGGGTGGACCCAGCGAACGCGGCCGGGACCGACCTTGCGCTCGACGGCCTCGATGCGGGCGGCGACCTCGTCGGGCGTTTCGATGTGGTTGACCTTGATGTCGATGACGCCGATGCCGAGGGCGATCTTCTTGTCGATACCCTTGAGTGCATCGAGGTCCTCCTTCGGGCGATGGGCGAGTTCGAGGACGAGGTGGTCGGTGTGCAGAGCGTTCAGGAACGCGAGCAGCTTCTTCCAGTTGCCCTTTTGGATGGTCTGTCCGCCGTAGTTACCGAAGCAGAAGTGCACGGCTCGCTCGGTGCCGCGGTCAATGGCGTCGAGCACGAGATTCATGGCCTTGGCGGCGAGCGGGGCATCGGACGGATTGCCGGGAATGTTGGCTTCGTCGACCTGAATGCAGCTCGCGGGCAGCCCGGGCATCTGGGCGGCGAGCACTTCGCCGAGGGCCAGCGTGAGCTTCTCGAAGTCGCGGTAGTGGTGATCGAGGAGCGTGCGGGCGAGCATGTACGGGCTCGTCACGGTGAACTTGAACGGTCCCTGCGCCACGGCGGCCGCGCGCTGGCAGTCGGCGAGGAGATTGAGTGAACCCTCGCCGAGCGGTCCGACGACGACACCGGCCGGCTTGCGGCGGAAGCCCATCGGGTGGTGGCGGGAGAATTCATCCGTGACCGACCGGCCGACCGCACCGGAGACGCCGGCCATTGGACGGATGAAGTATTCGATCATCCCGTTCGTGTCCGGGTGGTTGACGTCGAACCGGTAGAGCTCGCCGTCGGTCGGGAGATCGATCCCCGCCTGCCGCTGGATGTCGAAGACGACGCGCGTGGCGTCGATGACCGCTTGCTCGCTGGGGAGGGCAGCGAGCCAATCCGGGATCGAGTACGATCCGACCGTGGTCGTGAGGATACGTGGTTGGGAACGTTTGGTAGCCATGGAGAAAGGAAGCAGTCGTCGCACATCGGGATAGCGCTGCGTGGAGGGAGAGGAGGCTTGTCGCCCGGCCGGGGGAGGGCGAGCCGGAAAACCAGTGGCCGGGATCCTTGCGCTTGCTCTCATCCGAGGGTTGCACCGGGCAGGGCAGCGGACAAGATGAGGTCGTGATCGCATCGATCGCCTTTCATAACTTCAAGGCGCTGCGCAGCGCATCGGTGCGGCTCGAGCGATTCAACCTGCTGATCGGTCCGAATGGGTCCGGGAAGTCGAGCCTCATTGAAGGCATCATGCGGATGGGGGCGCTGGCGCGACTGCCGGCGAGCGACCTGCCGGGTGATGGCCAGGATGGCGGTGACCGGGCGGAAGTGCGCTTTCAGTTCATGCCTCCGTTTGCGGCATGGGAGGTGGTGATGCGGTGTGCGACGCGCGACGCCTGTGATGCGCTGCAGTGGTCGCGTCGGCCCGACTCCGGCGACGGGCCGGTCGACTGGGAGGAGCTTCGGTCTCGGCTCCAGCGCGTGCGCCGGTATGAGTTTGAGCATGCGGCGATGGTGCGCGGA
>CAIOYO010000290.1 GCA_903862595.1 uncultured Opitutaceae bacterium
CGCTCCACACGCGTGAGCTCGTCCGTCTCCCCGGGCTGCGGGGGCAAGGCCGCCAGACGCGGGTCCGTCCACGCAAAGTCTTCCACCCAGACCGGCGCCACCGCAGCTGGCGCGAGGCCCGGAGCCCAACGGAGGGTGAGCACGTCCACCGTTCCGCCCGCAATCTCGGGCCACCACGGGGGGGTCGGGGCGCGACCCAATGAAGGGCCAAACCGCAGCTGCTGCGGCGCCGCCGCACGCAGTGCCGCCGACACTCCCGCGAGATAGCGGCGCGCGCACTGCTCGGTCCACAGCCGGTGGTCCGCACGATACCCCGCCGTCGTCACCCCGCGCTCCTCGCTCGTCCAAGTGCGAAGCAATTCCTTGTTCGTGAGCGGCACCTGCCACGCCTCCGCCATCCGATCGAGCCGACCTTCGTGCAGCGCGAGTACGAACTCCCAAGCGGCATGGTAGGCCGCGAAGCGCGGCTCGAGGCTGAGACAGAGCTGCAGGAGCGTGGGGCGGTCCGCCGGCTCATCCCACGCCCAGTCCAAGCCGTCATCAGGTCGCCAACCTAGGACCGATGGATCCGCCGCGAACGGCGCGCAGACCGTCTGCGCCCGCTCCGCCACGCGCGCCGCCCAATCCAAATCAAACACGTCAGGCAATCGCGCCCCTCCCAGCCGAATCCACGGCACGCCATCGCTCAGGCCGGCAGTCGGCAACCAGACCATGCCGTCACCGCCATCCCTCTCCGGCCTCCCCGTCACCACCGCCGCAAACCCCCAGCCGCGCAGCAAGGAGGGTCGCGGACGGATCGCGGAGCCCACCGCCAAACCCGCCAGCCACCCGGGCTGGCCCATGGGGTCGACCAGCCACCAGCGGCCGTCCTCCGCCTGCGCCACTCGGAAGAAGCCTTCGGCGCCACGGAAAGTCGGCGCCCGGAGCGTGTCGGATTTCAAGGAGTGATCAGGCATGGGAAACGGCGAACAGGGCGCAGCGCGGGGGCAAGGTCATCGCAAGGGGAAGCATCCTCTCGAGGCGGAGCGGCGTCGGTCACGCGGCGCCCGCCGGGCGCGATCCGGGCGCCGGGTGAGGGGCGGGGGCACGCGAACTCGAGGGGGCCGGCGCCGCCAGTGGGGCGCGATCCGGCCGCGCGAGGTCGAAGCGTTCCCGCGTGCGCGTGTACCCTTCCCCGCCCATCCGTCCAATGGCGTCCTGCCGCGCCGGATCGATCAGGCCATCGGCGCCCAGGATCTCCTCCCGGACGTGGGCGCAGAGGATGCGGCCAAAGACAACGTTGGCCGCGAGCGGGCCCTCTCCCACCGGCACGATCTGCAGGAGCGTGCACTCAAAGGCCACGCCCGCACCGGCGACGCGGGGGGGGCGGACGCGCTCGCTCGGCGCAGAGGCGATGCCGAAGGCCTCAAACTCGCTGTCGCCGTACGGCAGCAGGGCCGCCGTGGCATTCATCTGCTCGGCCTGCGCGAACGAGGGCAGGCTGACCACGAAATCGCGGTTGGCCTCGATGTTCAGCAGGGTGTCTTTCTTGCGACCTTCCCGGGTATTTCCCGGCACGAAGAGGAGCGTCGGGGGATTGCAGGTCACGCCCTGAAAGAAGGAAAAGGGAGCTAGGTTGGTCCGGCCGTCCGGCGACACCGTGGAAACCCAGGCAATCGGACGCGGCACGATGGCGGCGACCATCCACTGATACGCGTGCCGGGGCTCCATCGCCGTAAAGTCCAGAAACATGGTGCGTTAAAGAGAACCCAAACTCCGGCCCGCGGAAAGGCTGAACGCCAGAGTCTTCCCGCCATCCCGGCGGTTTTGCCTTTGCCTGCCTCACCGGCACCTGCGAGAAACGCTCACCCGAAAGCCCCTCCTCCATGAACGTCAAGTCACTCCTCCGCACCGTCGTCTTCCTGCTGATTCTCTTCGTGGTCATCTACGTCGGCACCGAGAACACTCAGTCCATCGACTTCCGCTTCCCGCTGCTCCTGAAGAAGCCGCTGCACGCTTCCGCCGCCTGGATCTACTTCGCCGTCTTCGCGGTCGGCGTCTTCGGCGGCACCTTGCTCCACAGCGGCGGCAGCGGCGGATCCGGTCGAAAGTAAGCGGGTTTTCCGGCCCAGCCAGCCCCGACCTGGGCGAGGCCGGCGCCGCGAGGCTAAAGGTTGGCGGCAGGGGTCGGAGGGGCATTCTGCCCGCCTCGCTTCGTTGCAATTGGGCAATTGTCTTTCGGGCCTCGTGATGAAAGTGTGGATGCACCCCTAAGTTCCGTCATGCGCCGTACCCCGTTCCGTGTTTTCCTGCGCTTCGGCCTGCTCCTCGCGCTCGGCGCGTGGCCTCTGGTTTCCGCCGCTGCCGAATACAGTGATCGCCTGCTGAACCTGTCGTCGCGCGCGCGCGCGGGCACCGGCGACAACGCGCTCATCGCCGGATTCGTCATCGGAAGTGGGGCGGAGAAGCGGGTGCTCGTGCGCGCCGCCGGCCCGGCGCTCGTTCCCTTTGGTCTCTCCGGCACGCTCAGCAATCCTCGGCTGGAGCTGTTCAACAGCCAGGGCATCAAGATCGCCGAGAACGATGATTGGGGGGTGGTTTCCGGGGGAGGCGCCGCCACCGCCGCTGATTTCCGCGCAGTCGGAGCCTTCGCGTTCCCGTCCGCCACGAGCGCCGACGCCGCCCTCATCGCGACGCTGCCGCCCGGCAGCTACACCGCCAAGGTCACCGGCGACGGCGCCGCCACCGGCGTCGCCTTGGTCGAGGTCTACGATGTCGCCGGCGCCGCCCCGTTGCTCAATCTGTCCACGCGCGCTCAGGTGCAGACCGGTTCCCAGATCGTGATCTCCGGCCTGGTCGTCGCCCCCGGCACCGCCGTGCGGAAGGTCCTCGTCCGCGCCGCCGGTCCAGCCCTCGCGACGTTCGGCGTCCAGGGAACGCTGTCCGATCCCGTGGTCTCCGTGCTCAATGACAAGGGCGTGACGCTCGCGACCAACGACAATTGGAGCGATGGGGGCCGCGGCACAGTGGTCGCCGAGGCCGCGATCCGCGCCGGCGCCTTCGCGTTCAACAGCGCGACCAGCCGCGACGCCGGATTGCTCGTCGATCTCGCCCCGGGCAGCTACACCATCCAAGTCAGCGGGGCGAACAACACGAGCGGCGTCGCCCTCGTCGAGGCCTACGACCTCACGCCGAGTTCACTGCCGATCGTGACCGTGGCCGCAGCGCGCGCTGAAACCCACTCCTCCGGCGGCGACCCCGGGCTCTTCAGCGTC
>CAIOYO010000291.1 GCA_903862595.1 uncultured Opitutaceae bacterium
CTCGATCGCGCCTACTTCGCGTCCGCGCACAACAATGCGAACATTCTTCCGGGTTCGCCGCGCGCGTGGCGCCTCGGGCTGACCGCGCGCTGGTAAGCACCAGGCGGCCAGCTGGCCGCCATGGTCCGCGACGAGCGCCGGTGGAAAGCCGCGTTTGCGGGAGATGAGAGTGAGCGGACGATGGAGGGCGCGTGCGCGTGGGTACTCGCAGCGTCAGCGCGCCGCAGGCATCGGGTCCGTCGCCCGGCGTTCCAGCCAACCGCCCGCACGCAGCCACGCGTCCGCGTGCTTCGGCCACTCGGAGGTCGTGCCGAGACCGGCCCGCATGCCCACGCCGTGCGGTCCTCGGTGGTAAACGTGGAGCTCCGCGGGCACGCCGGCGCGTACGAGCGCTTGATGGAAGCGGATGCTGTTCTCCGCGACGACCGAAGTGTCTTCCTGGGTGTGCATCAGGAAGGTGGGCGGGGTGCGGGCAGTCACTTGGTGCTCCAACGACATCAACCGGAGCAGCTCCGGTTTCGGCTCAGGCCCGAGCAGCGCGTTGCGGGAACCACGGTGGACAATGTCCGGCTCCATCGAAATCACCGGGTAGAGCAGCACGAGGAAGTCGGGCCGTCCGCTCGTCGCGTCGAGCGTCGCTCCCGTGCGTCCGGCCGGATGATCAAAGAGGGTGCCGGCGGACGCCGCGAGATGCCCGCCGGCCGAACCGCCGAGTAGCCCGATGCGCTGGGGATCGATGCCGAATTCGCTCGCCCGCGAGCGGACGAGGCGCACGGCCCGGAGGACGTCCTGAAGGGGCGCCGGATGACCGTATTCCTTCATGCGGTACTTGAGTACGAAGGCTGTCACTCCGAGGTCGCGCAGCCAGCGGGCGAGATCCCCGCCTTCATGCCCAATCGCTAGGCGCACGTAGCCGCCGCCGGGGCAAAGGATGATCGCGCAGCCGTTCGCTTTCCCGGGCTCCGGAGCGTAGCAGGTAAGGCTCGGATCCTGCACGTTGTAGGTGCGTCCGTCCTTGTCATACTCCGCGCCGCCATCCGCTTTCCGGCCGGGCACGCCTTCGGGCCAGATTCGAATCGGTTCGCCGGCGGATGCGTCCATTACGGCGACGAGGGCGAGGGTGAGAAGAAGACGGCAGGGGATGGGGAGCATGGGGGGAAGGTGACGCTAGCTGGCCGGAGGGAGCGCGCTCAGCGGAGATCGCGCAGGCGCCGCGCCGCCGCAGGGAGCGGCGCGAGCTCATCGAGGTGCACCGGACGCTGCGTGGCGATCGATTGGTTGGCCGCGATGCCGACGAGGATCGAGGCCGCGCCTTGCTCCGGTCCAGCAGGCCGGTCCCATGAATCGGGCGGCGGATTCGTTCCGAGAAGGTGCTCGAACATCACTTCGTCGGCACCACCGTGTGGCCCGTGCGCCGGCGGGAGTTCCACGAGGCGGCTGGGCGCGAAGTGCGGAAACACGCGGATCCACTCACCGGCCGCCTCGGCGCTGCCGTGCTGCTCGTTCTGGAATTCGCTGCCCGTCACGGCGCGGTTCATGTGCGACCCCGTGAACTCGTAGTACTCGAGGCGACCCCGATCTCCGTTGAAGGTCACGCGCATGCCTTCCCGCGGGCTGTAGGCCACGAGCGAGTAGGTGAGGACTTCGCCGGTGCGATACTTCACGAGCGCGCTCATCTGGTCGTAGATGTCGATGCCGGGACGAAAGACGTTCCGGTCCCGGATGTACCCGCTGTCCGCTTCTGCCGCGAGGTACAGGCGGCGGAAACTCTCGGTCTCGCGCAGATCCAGCGCGAAGGGATCATCGCCCGTCGCCATCCCCGTCGTGCGCGGATACTCCGTCCAGCGTCCGTCGCCGCGGCGGAGCGCGTTCTCGCGACCATAGTAGACGAGATCCCCGTGCGCGTGCACGGTCGCAGGAATGGCATCGAGCCACCAGTTCACGAGGTCGAAGTGGTGCGTCGACTTGTGGACGAGGAGCCCTCCCGAGGAGGCCATCTCCGAGTGCCAGCGGCGGAAGTAGTCCGCCCCGTGAGCCGTATCCAGCAGGTACTCGAGATTGACCGAGTGCACGCGGCCGATCGTCCCGGTGGCGAGCAGTTCCTTCACCTTGGTGCGGTAGACGCCCCAGCGGTAGTTGAACGCGACCTGCACCCGGCGCGGCGAGCGTTGCGCCGCCTGAAGCACCGCCGTGCAACGCGCCGCATCAATCGTCATGGGTTTCTCGGTGATCACGTCGCAGCCGGCGGCGAGCGCAGCGAGAATGTAGCGGTCGTGCGTGAAATCCGGGCTGCAGACGAGAATCGTGTCCGGCCGCTGCTCCGTGATCATCCGGTCAAAGGCCTCGGGCGCGTACGTGGGCACCGGGGCGGCATGCCAGCGCTGAGTGATCAGTTCGTTGTGGTAGGCCAGGCGGGTCGGGCTGGGGTCGACCAACGCGACCAAGGTCCGAGCGGCGCGATGGCGCGTGAGCAGCGTCTCCACGAAGCAGAGGGCTCGGCCTCCGGTGCCGACGACAGCGATGCGGGGAAGGGACATGCGGGAAGGAAAGGGGTGCCGGGGATCATGGCAGCACCGCCGCAGCTGTCCACCGCGCCGAGTTGCGGTGAGGTGGACTGCGTGGAAGCCGGCACGATTCTCGGACTGTCCGGATTTGTCGGAATGGAGGGAGATTCGCCGCGACCTAGCGTCCGCGGGGCGTGCCTCGTGCGATCCTCATTGGTATTTCCGGCTATGGCCGGATTCATCTTGGTCTGGCCCGGGCGGCTCGGCCGCTGGGATTGGAACTGGTCGCGGCCGCCGTCATCAATCGTCAGGAGGAGGTGGAGGAGGTGGCGCAGCTGGAGCGTGAGGGCTGCCGCCTCTACGCGGACTACCCGTCGCTGCTGCGTCACGAGGCGGCCGGGGCCGATCTGTGTCTGATTCCCACCGGGATCGCGTGGCACGAGCGGATGACTGTCGCGGCGCTCGCCGCCGGGCTTAGTGTGCTGGTCGAGAAGCCTCTGGCGGGTTCCGTCTCGGAAGCGCGAGCGATCTCGGCCGCCGAGCGGGCGGCCCCGGGTCGGTTCGTCGCGGTGGGCTTCCAGGATCTCTACAATCCGGAGGTTCACGCGGTGAAGCGGCGCTTGCTGGAAGGCTGCATCGGTCGAATCGAGCGGGTCCGTTTTCTCGGGCTCTGGCCGAGGCCGACCGCCTACTTTCGCCGCAATCGCTGGGCGGGCCGGATGGCGGCCGAGGGCGCGCCGGTCCTCGACTCCGTGCTGAGCAATGCCTTCGCGCACTTCGTGATGCTCGGGTTGTTCTTTGCCGGTCCGCGCGCCGCCGAGGCGGCGTCCCTGGCCGAGGTGCAGGCGGTGCTCTGGCGTACGAACGCCATTGAAACCTTCGACGCCGGTGCGGTGCACGCGGTGAGCCGCGAGGGTGTGCAGTTCTGGTTCGGCGCCAGCCACGCGTGCGCCTCGACGCACGAACCCGAGATCGTGATTGAGGGGTCGGCCGGGACGCTCACGTGGCTGCACGAGCGCGAGTGGCGTCTGGAGACCCGCGGCGGCCTGCGCGAACGTCAGCCGATCGTCGACGCCCACGCCAATCGAGCGGCGATGATGGATGCCGTGCTGCGCCGCCTGTCCGACTCCTCTGTGTTCGTCTGCGGTCCGGAGCTCGCGTCCGCGCATACGTCGCTCATCGAGCGAATCCACCAAGTCGCCCCGATCACGCCGGCCCCCGGGCCAGTCGAGATTCGTCACCTCGACGGCATCGAGGGAGAGGTCCTCTGCGCACCGCAGGCCGAGAGGCTGCTGCGCGAGGCGTTCGCCCGCGGCACGCTGCCGGGTCGCACCGTCTCCTCAGCGGGTGCGTTGGCGTGTCACGACTCCGCACGCTGAACAGCATCCGCCAGCGCCGTCCACGCGTCGACCGCAGAGCCGCAAATCGCCGATCCTTGCACCGACATGACCCGGGACCAAAAGGCTCCGGGGCCATGTCGGCGTGATGGACGCACCTGAGGGCGAAGGTGCGGCGGATGCCGCTTAGAAGCGGCCCTTGATGCCGAGGCTGAAGTTTACGCCGAACTCCTCGTGGCGGAAGCCGGAGGCGTAGCGGGGCGATGCCTCGCTGTAGCGCTCGATCACCTGCTCCTTGTTCAGCACATTACGCGCCGCGAAGAAGATATTGTAGCGCTTCGAGAGCTTGTACTCCCCCGAGAAGTCGAGGTTCACGCGGGGCGCGAAGTACTCGAAGAAACCGTTGGTCGCACCATACTGGGCGCCGGTCTGCGCGGCGGGCGACGAGATACTCGTTCCCTTCTGGCGGCCGCGGTAGTTGACGTTGACGTTCAGCACGACGGGCGCGCGGTTGAAGCTCAGGCTCACGTTGCCGGCCCGCGAGATGAAGCCACGGAAGTCCGGCGTGTTGTCGCCCGAGAGGTGCAGCGCGGTGCCGTTCGCCTTCAGGGTGAGGTGACGGCCCCAGCCGGGGAGGAAGTGCAGCGGACGGATGAGGTTGAACTCCGTACCGGTGATCTCCGCATCGCCGCCGTTGACCTGGGTCGACACGGTCCAGCCCACGTAGCGGCTCTCGAGCCCGAGCTCGTCGGCCAACTCGGCCGAGAGCGTGCCGCCGCGTTGTCCCCAGAAGTCGGACAGCTGCTTCATGAAGGCGCCGCCGGAGATCATGCCGCCCTTGTCGAAGTAGTACTCGAGCGAGAGATCGAAGTTGTCGGCGGTCCAGGGACGCAGAGCGGTGTTGCGGATGGAGATCGTACCGGGGGCATTCGGGTCGTTGTCATCCTCGTTGATGTCGGCGTTCGGGATGATGTTCGAATAGTCCGGGCGGCCGATCGTGCTCGCATACGCGAAGCGCGCGAGGAAGTTGTTCGTGAACTCGTACGTGAGGTGCAGGCTCGGGTAGAAGCCGTCGTAGTCGCGGGAGGCCTTGTAGCCGCGCTCGACGCGGGTGAAGTTCAGCTCCTGCAGCGATCCTGCCGTGCCTGCCTCGACGCGCCGGATGCGCTGGATGCCCGCGAGTGCCGGATTGCTGTCGACGTACGAGCCGTCCGCATTGCGCTGGAAGACTGCGTCCGGATTCGTCAGCAGGCCCTCGCCCTGATCGTCGGTGTGCTCGTAGCGCACGCCCGTGACGACGCGGAGGCGGTTGTCCATGAGCTTCGCGTCGAATTGCACGTAGCCCGCCGTGACCGTCTCCATGATGCGCTCGGAGTTGGTGCGACGACTGGTCTCCGCCTCGACCCCGGTCTGGTTGGTGCCCGTGCCCAAGCGCCACTGCGACGGATTGGCAGCATAGTGCGCGCCGAGGAAGTACGGATCGATCCACTGCATCGCCGGCTCGTTGAAGTAGGGGGCGGTGCCCGAATACAGCTTGTCGATGAACGGAGCTGCCCCGTCGTCGGCGGTATTGGCTACGCCGTCCGGGCCGAGGTACGTGAAGGTCTCGCTGGTGCGGCGGTTGTCGCGGCCTTCCTCGCGGACGTTGATGCCGGTCTTCACCGCCAGCGGGAACGAGAAGGCGTCGATCTGGCGCGTCACGTCGGCGTACGCGCTGCGGACGTTGGCCTTGCCGTCGAGCGGATCGTTTGTGGCGGTGAGCAGGCGGTAGCCGTTGAGGGAATAGGGATCAATCGCGGCGCCGGAGGCGTCGCGGACCGTCCAGTCCATGTCCGGGAACGCGATGCGCTCGGCGCGCACGACCGCGACGTTCTGCAGGGTCTGGCCGACGTTGGCGAAGTGACCCCGGGCGAGGGCGCGGTACCAGGTGCGCGAGACGGCGGCATTGGCGCCCGCGTCGACGGCCCAATCACCAGAGCGCCAGCTGTAGCGGAGATTCAGCGCGGACGTGTTGCCGAGCTTGTCGCGGAAGGAGCTGCCGCGAGTCACCGAGGCGCGGCCGGTGGCGGACTGCACGAAGTCCGGGCCCCACGAGAGGGGCGTACCCGTCGCCGGCGTGGGCGTGGCTGACGTGCCCATGTTGAAGTTGATGTTCCGGTTTCCGAAGAAGGTCTTGTAGTAGTTGTTCTGCGCGGCGATCGAGAACGTCTGCGTGTCCGTGAGTTTCACGTCGGCCTTGATGCCGAGGGAGGCGCGGTTGGTGGTCTTCGGGCCGTCCTGGAGCTGCCACTGCTGGAGGTAGGGATTGGTCGGCGTGGCGCCGGCCTGCGCGTAGTTCCAGGTGGTCTGCCAGCGGTGCTGTTCGACGTGCTGGTTGGAGGTGAGGCCCGTGATCACGAGGCCGAAGCGGTCGTTCACCGGCAGCGTGTAGTCGAAGTCGAAATTCGGCAGGATCTTATTGGTCTCCTTGTTCGCCGGTCCCGGCGTCTTCGAGAACTTCGTGTTCTCGCTGTTCATGTTCAGGTACGCGCGGTAGTTGAACTGCGCTCCTTTACGCTCAAAGGCGTTCTTCGAGATGAAATTGATGCTGCCGCCCAGCGAGTCGGCGGGTGTGTCCGGCGTCGGGACCTTTGTGACCTCCGTGCGGGAGGTGTTGTTGATCGAGACCTGCTCGAACTCGAAGATGCGGTTGTTCGTGCCGGAGGCCGAACTCGTCAGGCGCATGCCGTCCCACGACACGTTCGTGAAGTTGGAGGCGAAGCCGCGCACCGATACGGTCCGCACGTCAGCCGCGACGTAGTCGACCGAGAGGCCCGGGAGATACTTCAGGAACTCGCCCGGATTGCCTTCGCTGATGTCACCGAAGGCATCAGCCGAGACCACGACCTTCACGTTCGGCGAGAAGCGCTGCTCGTTCAGGGCAAGCGCGTTTCCTTCGTACTCGCGGTTGCTCTGCACCACGAATTCATTGAGCACGACCGCCTTGTCTTCGCCGTAACGCTCGCGGCTCGTCAGGTTGAAGTCGCGCCGCGCCGCCTGGCCGGCCTGGACGGCGACGACGGCCACCTCGCTGTCGAGTCCGGTGTAGCCCGCGCGGATGCGCTGCTCGCCGGCCGGGACGGCCTCAAAACGGTACTCACCGAATTCATTCGTGAACGTCTCGCGTCCGGTGCCTTCAATCACGACCCGCGCGTTGTTGAGGAAACGGTCATTGCCGACATTGCGGACGCGACCGGCGACGCTGCCGGAGCCGGCGGCCTGGGCGAACAGCCCCGCGGCGGAGAGCCACAGGAGCGCGACACCGAGCAGGCCGCGCCGAAGCGCACCCGCGGTGACGGGGAGGAGTGAGGTAGTCATGGGTAGGTTAGCTGGAGTTAGGTCCCCAGCGAGCCACAGCCCGGCCGGGAGAGCGGGAAACTAAAGTTTCGGACAGTCAGAATTTAGGCTTTACGGGCCAATTTGGCATGGGGTTTTCAGTGCACGTTAACTTTTGGCTGCCGCAGGCCGCCGTTGCCTGCGGCGCGGGAGTCGCTGAGATCGGGGTGTATCATGCACCACCAGATGATTCGCTCTTCGTCGCACGCGGATGGTCGCATCCTTGATGGGCGAGAGGCGTCGATTCACTTCCAGTTGCTGCGCCTCTCCCGAGGACAGGGCGCGACGCTGTCCGTGGCGGGTTGCGAGCTCGCCGTGGTGGTGCTTTCGGGAACGTGCGAGGTGCAGGTCAACGCGGAGCGCTTCGCCGGCGTGGGTCGCCGACCGGATGTGTGGAGTGGTGCGGGCGAGGTTGTCTATGTGCCGCTCGGCGCGGTGGTGTCCGTGGTGGGCGCGAGCGAGGCGGCTGAGGTGGCGGTGGTCGGGGGACGAACCCGCGAGGTGCGGCAGCCGTTCCGCGTCGCGCCCGAGGAGGTCGAGGCCGTGGAGGTGGGCTCGCTGGAAACGCACTCCCGTCGTCGCATCGTCCACCTGCTGGGGCAGCGGCACGCCGGTCGAGTGGGGAACCTGCTCGTGAGTGAATTGTACGCGGACGGGGGCTGCTGGTCAGGCTATCCTCCTCACAAGCACGACACGGAGAACCCGCCTGAGGAGACGGACTTCGCGGAGCTCTACCATTACCGTTTCCGTCCGGAGTCCGGGTTCGGGGCGCAGTTGGTCTATGATCGCTCAGGCGCGTCGGAGGCGTACGTGACGAGGTCTGGCGACACGTTCTACTTTACGCGGGGTTATCACCCGACCGTGACGTCGCCTGGGCACGACGAGTATCTCCTCACCGTGCTGGTGGGACGGCACGGCCGCTCGCTGATCCAGAATTTCCAGGAGGAGCACCGCGGGTTGATGGCGGTCATCCCGGGGATCGACGCGATGCGGAAGAAGTTCCGCTGACGCGTCCGGTCATGCGGCGGCCGACGGATCTACCGGCGGCAGGCTCGCGTCAGACGACGCGACTGCACGCCTCGACGAAGGCGTCGCCCGTGGACGTGAATCCAAGGTGGGTCTCGACAAAGCGGATGAAGGCCTGCGTCAGCGTGAGGTCGCGGTAGGTGTCGTCGCACTCCATTCCAAGCGTGCAATCGCGCAGCAGGACGACGCGGTAGTTACGGTAGAGCGCGTCCGCCAGCGTGGTGTGCACGCAGGCGTTCGTGGCGAAGCCGACAACGACGAGGGTCTCGATCCGCAGATTGCGCAGCAGGGTATCGAGATGAGTGCCGTGGAAGCCGCTGTAGAACAATTTCGGGCAAACGTGGTCGCCGGGTCGCGGCGCAACGCAGGCACTGAAGCGGAACTCCTCGGGCGACTCGCGTTGCCAGCGTTCATCATCGGTCAGACCGTGCGTCCGGCGGAGCACGGCCCCGAATTCACTGCGATCGCCGCGGACGCCGGGGTTGCTGTTGTTGGCGTAGATCACGGGCAGGCCCACCTGCCGGGCGGCCTGGAGGCAGGGCGCGATTCGGTCGCGGAGGATCGTGCGCTGGACTTCGAACGAGCCGGGGAACCAGAGCGGCTCGCGCTCGGGGCGTGGTTCACCGTCGGAATAGCCGAGGCCGTAGATGTCGATCGGCAGGAAGGCGGTGTGCGCGAGGGGCAGCTCGAGCGCTTCCTCGCGATGGCCGCGCTGGTTTCCGACGGGGAGGAGGTCGTAGTAGCGGCCGGGTAGTCTCAGGGCATTCATGCTGGGTCGCGCTGTGATCACCAAGCGATGCCGTAGTCCTCGCCGTGGTTGCTGGAGCCGCCCCAGAGCGTGCCGTGCTGCCAGTCGAACCAGATCGCGTTGATCGGCCCGGACGTGCGGTCGCTGAAGCGCAGGCGATACCCCATGCCGGCCAGTTCCTTCCGGACGTAGGGAGGGGTGCTGTCGTGGAGGAGGATGCTGCCGGGACGC
>CAIOYO010000292.1 GCA_903862595.1 uncultured Opitutaceae bacterium
CGGGGGCGGGCAGCGTCTTTTACCACCTCCGCGCCATGAATCCTCTTCGTTCGCTGCCCGCTCCGCGTTTTCTGCTCGTTTGCTGTCTTGCCGGGATCGGCGTGGGTTCAACGCCTTCACTGGCCCAGACGCCGGTGACCACGGAGGCGGCGCCGGCGGCGGAACGACGGGAGCGGCGGTGGCCGAATGCGGGCGAGATGCGTGAACGCATGTCGGCCGCGCTGCGGGAGCAATTTCAGGTCGAGGACGACGAGGAGTGGCGCTTGATCTACGAACGCATCGAGCGGGTCTCGGAATTGCGTCGTGCCGCCGGCGCAGGCGGCCCGATGGGTGCAGCCATGGCTTTCCGCGCCGCCCGCGCTGCGGGAGGCGGCGGCGAGGCTGCAGACCAGGCCCGCCCGGGCGGCGGACGTGGCGGCCTCGCCGGCCTCGCCAGTCCCGAGACCGAATCGCTCGTCACCGCCCTCTATGCCAACGCTCCCGAAGCGGAACTCCGCTCGCGCTTGGAGCGTCTGCGCGCAGCCCGCAAGGCCAACGAGGTCAAACTCGTCGCCGCCCAGGACGAGCTGCGTTCCGTGCTCAACCTGCGTCAGGAGGCCATCGCGGTGGTCGCCGGCCTGCTGCCTTAAGCCCGCCGCATGTCCCCGTCATCCACCTCCGCACCTTTGCCGGAGACGCTCACCCGCCTCGTCGAACAGCGGCAACTGACCGTCTCGGACGCGCACCGATTTCTCGCGCAACCGGGGCTGACCGCGGGCCCCGCGGGCCACGAAGCCGCCGTCTTGCGCTGGCTCGCCGGCGAGTACGGCGTCGCGTTCAACGAACTCAGCGCGATCGCGCCGGAGCGCGACCTGCTGGCCGCGTTTCCGGCCCGACTGCTCGTACGCGACGAGCTCCTGCCACTCCGCCGTCTGCCAGACGGGAGCGTCGAAGTTGCCACCGCGCGTCTCTTCGCCACCGCCGCCTTCGATGGGCTGCGCAGCGTGACGGGCCTGCGTCTCCGACCCGTACTCGCCCCGAGCGACGCGTTGCGGCGCGAGCTCAAGGAGCGCCTTGGCGTCGGAGCCGACACCCTCGGGATTCTCGGTGACGAGGCCGGCCTGCAGGTGGTCGAACCGGAAGGCGCGGAGGATACCGATCTGGATGGCGCGGCCGAGGACGCATCGATCATCCGCTTCGTCAACCAAGTGCTCCGCGACGCGATCGAGCTGCGCGCCTCGGACATTCACCTTGAGCCGTTCGAGAGTGAACTGCGCATCCGCTACCGCATCGACGGGGTTCTTCAGGAAGTGCCGGTGCCAGCGCAGATCAAGCGCTTCCAGCCCGCGATCGTCGCCCGGGTCAAGATCCTCAGCCACCTGAACATCGCGGAAAAGCGTCTTCCCCAAGACGGCCGCATCAAGGTGCGGATCGACGATGCCGAGGTCGACATCCGCGTCTCGATCATCCCCATGCTGCACGGCGAGGCCGTGGTGCTCCGCCTGCTGCGGCAGAACGCCGCCCTGCGCGGCGTGGCCGAGTTGGGACTCGGGGCACGCGAGCTGGCCGCGCTGCGGCGGGTCCTGCAACTCCCGCACGGGATCGTGCTCGTCACGGGGCCCACCGGCAGCGGCAAGACGTCGACGCTCTACACCGCGCTCCAGGAGATCAACGACGCGGAGCGGAAGATCATCACGATCGAGGACCCGATCGAGTACCAGCTCCGTGGCATCAACCAGATCCAGGTATCGGAGAAGTCCGGCCTGACCTTCGCCCGCGGACTCCGCTCGATTTTGCGACATGACCCCGACGTGATCTTGATCGGCGAAATCCGCGATGCCGAGACGGCGCAGATCGCGGTGCAGGCCTCGCTGACGGGACATCTCGTCTTTTCCACTCTCCACACCAACGACGCTCCGGGCGCGATCACGCGTCTGATCGACATGGGCATCGAGCCCTACCTCGTCGCCTCCGCCATCGAGGCGGTGCTCGCCCAGCGTCTGGTCCGCGTCCTTTGCCCGCACTGCCGGACGGTCGACGATTCTCCCACGTGCCGCGCGCTGCGGACACGGCTTGGCATCGATCCGGGCGCCGTGGTCTACCGTGCGGTCGGCTGCCGCGAGTGCCGACAGACCGGTTACCACGGGCGACGCGCGATCTTTGAATGGATGGACACGAGCGCGGAGATCCGTGAACTCATCCTGCGTTCGGCCTCGGCCGATGCGCTCCGTGAGGCGGCCTCGCGCGCGGGGCTGCGCACGCTCGCGGCCGACGGCCGACGTCTCGTCGAGGCGGGTGTGACGACCCTCGACGAGGTGCTCAGTGTCACCTCCACCGGGGAACCGACGGACATCGTTGAGGGAGGCCCGGTCCGCTGATGCCTGACTTCGCCTACAAAGCCATTGAGCCCGGCGGAGCGCTGATCGAGGGACAGCTTTCGGCCCCGGGCCGCGCGCAGGCGCTGCGCGAGATCGAGGCCCGCGGGCTGCGCCCGATCCGGATCGAGGATCGCGCCGCCGGGGCGGTGCGCCAGGAGTCTTCCGCCGGCTCGGAGGGTGGCTGGTTTGGCCGCCGCCAGCGGGTCACCCCCGCGATGCTCGAAGCCTTTACGCGCTTGCTGTCCAGTCTGCTCGCCGCCGGCGTCCCGTTCAGCCGCGCATTGCTCATCCTCCAGCGCGAGGCCACCGCTCCGGCGGCGAAGGCAAAGTGGCGCGAACTGCACGCTCACGTGGTCGACGGGTTGCCGCTATCAGCCGCGATGGCGCGGTCCCCCGAGACGTTCCCCCGGGTCTACGTCGCGATGGTCGAGGCGGGCGAGACCGGCGGCTTCCTCGACGCGGTGCTCGCCCAGATCGCGGACTTCCAAGCGCGTGAGAAGGAACTGCGGGCCAAGGTCACGGCCGCGATGGTCTACCCAACGGTGCTGCTGGTCCTCGCCATCGCGGTGATCGTTTTCCTCCTGGTCTTCTTCATCCCGCGTTTCCAGCTCGTGTTCCAGGGATTCAACGCGGAACTCCCGCTGATCACGCAACTGATCGTCGGCGCGAGCCACCTCCTGCGTCAGGCCGGGCTTCCCCTGCTCGTCGCCGCCGTGGTCGGCGGCTACTTTCTGCGCCGCTGGCTCCGGACCGAGGCCGGTCGCCGCACCGCCGATCAGCTCTGGCTGAGGGTGCCACTCGTCGGACCTCTCGTCGCGCAGTATGCGATGGCGCGGTTCTGCCGCATGCTTGGAACGCTGCTCGGCGCGGGCGTGCCGCTCATCAGCGCGCTCGGGGTCGCGCGACGGTCCTTGGGCAACCAGGTGCTCGTGGATGCGGTGGGGGACTCCATCGAACGCGTCCGGAGCGGCGAGCCCCTCGGGGTCAGCCTCGCGGCGCAGCGCCAGCTCTTCCCTGGCGCCGTGGTCGAGATGATCTCCGTCGGCGAGGAGTCCGGAAGGCTCGATCGCGAATTGGTGCGTCTCGCGACGACGACGGAGGGCGAACTCGACCAGCAGCTCAAGACGACAGTCGCGCTCGCCGAACCCCTGCTCCTCTTCCTCATCGCCGCCGTCGTTGGGCTGATCTTCATCGGCATGCTGATCCCGATTTTCTCTCTGCAAGACCACATCCGCTAACCCCATCGCTGTTCCCATGCACCGTCACTCCCGACGTCTCCATCCCTCCCGCGCCCGCGGCTTCACACTCGTCGAGTTGCTGCTCGTCCTCGTGATCCTGGGCACCCTCGCCGCACTCGTGCTGCCGAAGTTCACCGGCCGCACCGAGCAGGCCCGCATCACCGCAGCCCAGACTCAGATCGCGACCTTCGGCACCGCGCTCGATGCCTTCGAGATCGACACCGGCTCGTACCCGACCGGCCGCGCGGGGCTGCAAAGCCTCGTGACGGCGCCGGGCGACGTCCAGGGCTGGCGCGGTCCGTACCTAAAGAGCGACATCCCAGTCGACCCGTGGGGTAACGCCTACGGCTACGAGTTCCCCGGTCGCTTGAATCCGGCCGGCTACGATCTCCGCTCCTCCGGACCGGACGGCCAGCCGAACACAGTGGATGATATCGTCAACGGCACATCCTCCGCGCGCTGATCAGCCGCGGTGGCGGGCCTTCACGCTCGTCGAACTGCTGCTCGTCCTCGCGCTGCTCGCGATCGGCGCCAGCCTGTCCGCACCCCAGCTGGCGGCGTTCTTCCGCGGCCGGACGCTGGACAACGAAGCCCGCCGGCTCCTGTCGCTCACGCACCTGGGCGCGGCGCGCGCCGCCGCCGAGGGTCGTCCGATTTCGCTGTGGTTCGATCCGCCGTCGGGCCGCTACGGCCTCACCGCATTCGACGATGCGCGCAGCCCCGACACCCGCGCCCAAACCTTCACCCTCGATCCCGAACTGCAGCTGGTCCTGTCGTTCACCCGCGAGGCGCCGCCCTATGCCGATCCGCTTTTTCTCACCAGTGATCGGACCGCTACGCCGGGGATTCGCTTTGAGCCCGACGGCACCCTCGACGGTGGGAGCCTCCAACGCGTGACCCTTCGGCAAGGCACCTCGACCGCGATCGATCTCGCCCTCACGGACGATGGGCTCCGCTACGAACTCCTCCGCCACGATGCCGCTCCGGGCCGCTGATTCCTCCACTGCGGGATTCACCCTCGCCGAAGTACTCGCCGCGCTGGTCCTCCTCGCGATCGTGGTACCCGTCGCCTTGGAGGCCGTGAGTCTGGCGAGTCGCGCGGGCAGCTTGGGGCAGCGCAAGGCGGCCGCCGCGCGCGTGGCGGAACGAGTCCTCAGCGAGTACGTCAGCACCGGCCGGACCGAGACCGGGTCGGACACCGGGAGCGCCGCGGAAGCGGGCCTGCTGTACCAATGGCGTCTGGAACGGACGCCCTGGGCGGCCGACCCGCTGGAGGAGGTGACCGTCCAAGTGACCTTCGACTTACAGGGTGAAACCCGGAGCCTCTCGCTCAGCACGCTCATCGACCCGACGCGGACCGCCGCGACGTCCGGTGCCACTGCCTCCGATCCATGAGTCCGCCGCGCGCAGCGATTTCCTCTCGATCGCGGGACCGGCGGGCCTTCACGCTCCTCGAGGTCCTGCTTTCGCTCGCGTTGGCGGCGATCGCGATCGTCGCTGCGCAGTCTGCGTTCGGAAGCGCATTCCGCCTACGCCAGCACGCCCAGGATCGAATCGACTCCGAGCTCGCGGTCCACCGTGCGCTCCAGATCGTGCGCGAGGACTTGGCCGGCCTGCTGCCGCGGGGAGGCCGCTTCTCGGGCGAACTGCAGACCGCGGCGGGCTCCGAGATCGAGGCTCCCGTCGGGGCGATCGCGGTCGGTCCGGACTTCGTCTGCACGTCCGGCCGGGTCGATGCCTGGTCGCCCTTCGGCGATGTCCAGCGGGTCAGC
>CAIOYO010000293.1 GCA_903862595.1 uncultured Opitutaceae bacterium
ACCGGACCGGCGCAACGCTCGAGAAAGTCATTCGACAGCACCTGCATGTAGCGGGCGAGGACGACGAGTTCGACGCGGTGTTCGCGCAGCAGCGCCAGTTGCCGCGCCTCTGCGTCGGCCTTGGTTTCCGCCGACACGGGCACGTGAACGAACGGTAGTCCATACCCCTGCGCCATCGGCGCGAGGTCGGGATGGTTGCCGATGACGAGGACGACATCGCCGGGGAGGTCGCCCGCGCGCCACCGGAGGCAAAGGTCGTGGAAGCAGTGATCCGCCTTGGAAACGAACAAGGCGACCCGCGTGCGGTGGGCCGACGAGGCGACGCGCACGTTCATGCCGAGGCTGCGCCCGAACTCGTGGAAGGCGGCGGTGTCGGCTGACGCATCCCCATTGGCCGGCTCCCACTCGACGCGCTGGAAAAAGATCCCCGCCTCGGTGTCGCGGTGCTGGTCGGCGTGCAGGATGTTGCCACCCCGCTCGAAGATCCAGCCGGCGACGCGTGCCACCAGGCCCGGTTGATCCGGGCCGTGCAGCAACGCGACGAGCGTCGGCGGCGTGGCAGTCCCGTGAGCCATGACGCGCTTAGACCAAGGTCACGTTGCCGCGGTACTGCTGGATCGGCTTCACGCCGACCCGCTTGCTCCGCAGCGCCTTGATGCCCTCGACCGCAGCCTGCGCCCCGGTGAGCGTGGTCATGATGCACACGCTGTGAGCGTAGGCGGCCGAGCGGATCTTGTTCTCGTCCTTGCGCGGGATCATCCCGGCCGGCGTGTTGATCACGAGCTGGATCTGGCCGTTCTTGATCAGGTCGACCGCCGTGGGGCGTCCTTCCTCGATCTTGGCGAGCTTCGCGACCTTGAGGCCGGCCTCCGCAAGCACCTTGGCGGTGCCGCCCGTGGAATAGAGCGAGAAGCCAAGCTCCTCGAGCTGGCGGGCCAGCGCGACGGCCCGAGGCTTGTCCGCGTCCTTGACCGAGAGAAACACGTTCCCGCTGGTCGGCAGGCCCGGCTTGGCCGCCGCCTGCGCCTTGGCGAACGCCACGCCGAGATCCTCGTCGAGGCCCATGACCTCGCCGGTGGAGCGCATCTCCGGGCCGAGCACGATGGTCGCGCCGGGGAAACGCACGAACGGGAAGACCGCTTCCTTCACGCACCAGTGGCGCGGGGTGTGTTCGCGGGTGAAGCCGAGATCCTTCAGCTTGAGCCCCGTCATCACCTTCGCCGCCAGCTTGGCCATGGGCACGCCGATCGCCTTGGCGACGAACGGGACGGTGCGCGAGGCGCGCGGGTTCACCTCGAGGACGTAGAGCTGCTGGTCCTTGATCGCGAACTGGACGTTCATCAGGCCGATGACCTTCAGCTCGCGCGCGAGCGCATGCGTCGCCGTCCGCACCGTGTCCAGCATCGCGGGCGAGAGAGTGTGCGGCGGCATCACCATCGCGGCGTCACCGGAGTGCACGCCGGCGAATTCGATGTGCTCCAGCATACCGCCAATCACACTGGTCTCGCCGTCGGAGATGCAGTCGACATCGAGTTCGATCGCATCCTCGAGGAAGTCGTCGATCAGCACCGGTTTGTCCGGCATGACTTCGAAGGCCTGGCGCACCACGCCGCGGAATTCCTCCTCGCTGTAGACGATGAACATGCCGCGGCCGCCGAGCACGAAGGACGGGCGCAGGAGCACGGGGAAGCCGAGCTCGCGGGCCGCCGTCAGGGCGTCGGCCTCGTTCATCGCGGTGCGGTTCGCCGGCTGGCGCAGGCCCACCTTGTCGAGGATCTTCGCGAAGAGCTTCCGGTCCTCCGCCGCCTCGATGCTCTCGGGCGAGGTGCCGATGATGTTCACGCCGTTCGCCTTCAGCGCCGTCGCGAGGTTGAGCGGGGTCTGGCCGCCGAACTGCACGATCACGCCGTCACAGCCTTCCTGCTGATAGATCTCCAGCACGTCCTCGAGCGTCAGCGGCTCAAAGTAAAGTCGATCCGAGGTGTCGTAATCGGTCGAAACCGTCTCCGGGTTCGAGTTCACCATCACCGTCTCGAAGCCGATCTCGCGGAGCGCGAAGCTCGCGTGCACGCAGCAGTAGTCGAACTCGATGCCTTGGCCGATGCGGTTCGGGCCG
>CAIOYO010000294.1 GCA_903862595.1 uncultured Opitutaceae bacterium
CCATGAAGAACCGCCTCCAGTTTGCCGCGGCCGAAATACGTCGAGGAGAAGGTCTGGACCTCCGACCACGCGGCGGATTCCGCGCGCGCGAGCTCGTCGCTGGGCAGGAAATAGATCTCCCGGGAAAGTGCATCGCGGCGATCCCGGCCGAGCATGTACGCCTCGGTCTGCGCGTAGCTGCGGAGGCCTCGGAGCGTGACTTCCTTCAGCGCGGCAAAGCGCTCCGGGGTCGGTTGGAACGTGCGGATCTGCCCAGCGATGTACTCCGCGAAGCGCAGCGGCGAATCACCAAAACCCGTCACCGAGAGCTTGAATCCTTCAAGGGAGCTCTCGAGCGAGAAGTCCAGACCCGCGAGGTCCGCCTCTCCACCGGCCGCCTCCAGATGATCGCGCAGGCACGCATCGAACAGCCTGAGCAGGGCGGCCGAATCCGCCGAGCCCACCGCCCGCGTCGGCACAAAGCGGTAGATCAGCGAAGTCTGTGGACGCTGGAATTCCGTGTCGGGCGCATAGAACAGCGAGAGTCCATTCTCGTTCACCAGTTGCATCGGACGCTCGGCGAGGAGCCGGGTCTCACCGGGGAGGAACCGGTTCGCGGACGGCAGTGCGAAGCCCGCGACGGTCGGCGGCGAGGTCAAGCTCGCGAAGGTCGGACCCTCATCCTCACGATAGCTGTAGGCCGTACCGTAGATGCGCTCCTCCCGGTCGGTCTTCAGGCCCTTCGCCATCAGCGACACGAGGAGGTTCTCCGGTACGAGCGCGGCTAGGAGTTGCCGATACGAAGCCTCGTCGGGTGCACCCCACACGTCACCGGCGCGGTCTGCCACCTCCAGCGGGAAGAAGAGGGCCTGATTCGCGAGGCGCGTCGCGAGCTCAGCGCCTTCACCGCGATCGCGGTAGGTTTCATTGAGGGCCGCGATCCGCGCGCGATCCTGGAAGAAATCCTGCGGAAAAGGCGCGCTCCGCAGGTGCTGCAGATAGGCGAAGACGGACGCCAGCACCTGCGGATAAGCCGCCTGCCCCTCCGGGGTCAGCGAAATCTGGATGAAGAGCGATCCGTACGCTGGCGTGCGGTCCCAAATGTCGCCGCTGACCGAGTTCGCGAGGCCGTCGCGCTTGAGTCGGGCGACGAGTCCGCCTTCGCCGGGATAGGAAAGGAGTTGGCTGAGCAGCAGGTCGGAGCGGGCGGCGAACTGCGCGCGCGTCGACGGCACGACGAATTCGAGGGTGAGCAGCCGCTGCTCCTTGACCGGCTCGATCTGCGCGAGGCGCAGCTTGGAAGCGCGGGGAAGGAAGGCTGGCACTCGTTCCACCGTCGGCAGATTCCGCCGCGGGACGGCCGCGAACTTCTCCCGCGCCAGTTTCTCCAATTCGTCGAGCGAGAGCTTGCCGGCCAGCGCCAGCGCCATGCGGTCGGACGAGTAATGCGCTTCGTAGAAGGCGCGTACCTGTTCCGGCGTCGCGCCCTGGAGCGTGTCCTTGTTGCCGGCGGAGAACTTGCTCTCACCGGAGCCGGGCGCGTAGAGCTCGCGCGACACGTTCATCATGCGGCGGATATCGTTCTGCATGTGCCGCATCGCCTCGTTGTGCACCGCAAAGATCTCGCGCGCGGTGAATTCCGGGCTGAACCGGGGTGCGATGAAGAACTGCGCGAAACGATCGAGCGCCTCGACCAACGCCTCATGCCGGACCTCGAACTGGTAGTTGGTGTGGTCGGATGCCGTATAGGCGTTGCTGTAGCCACCGTTCGTGCCGATGAAGTTGTCGTAGCTCGACACGTCGGGGTACTTCTCCGTGCCGAGGAAGACCATGTGCTCGAGGAAGTGTGCCATGCCCTCGCGGTCCGCCGGGTCGTCAATCTGGCCGACGCTCACCGCGAGCGCCGCGCCCGACTTGTTGAACTTGGCGTCGGACACGAGCAGGACGCGCAGACCGTTCTCAAGCACGAGGTGCCGGAACTCCGCGGTATCGGTCGGCGCCTTGACCCGCGGCGGCAGCGCCGGCACCGGCACCGGCGCGGCCTCGGCCGCTCCAGCCGCGGAGCGGAAGCAGGCCAGCAGCGTGAGGCTAAAGAAGAACCTAAGGCACGGACCTAAACGTGATTTCATGGCTCGTAGCGTAGCCACCCTCGGCTCACTGCCAAGCCCAGCCGCCACTTGCGACCCACGCCACCCGTTCCACCCAGACTCGCCTCCGCTCGCCCCGCGTTCGCGCCGGCGAGGCCGCGGACCACGACCCTGCCCTTACTTCCAGCTCGATTCGATCCCGCTTTCCGAGGTCTCCTCTTGCCGACCTTTCCGCGTCCCCGCCCATTCACCCCCTCGCAACCATGACCCTCGCCACGGCTGATTCACCCCTGTCCACTCCGACCTCGAATCCTCCGCCCCTCGCGCTGGGCGATGCGTCTTCGCGCGCGGTGGCGGCGCTCGTCGCACGGCACGGCGAGGCGCAACGCGCCGTGATTCAGGCCGGCGTCGACCGCGTCGCGGCCCGGTGGAGCGCGGCCGATGGTGACGCCGCGGCGTTCGAAGCGTTCTGCACGAAACACTTCGTCGCCGCACCGGCTGAACGCACGCGTCTGCTCGCCCGGATCGAGGGCGCGCTCGAGCAGATCACGGGACACCTGTACGAGATGCGCCGCACGTTGCGCCGCCACCACGACCTGCGCGGAGACGAGTTTGAGGGCGTCGATGACATCCTCGCGCAGTTTGATCCCTCGCCAGATCTCTCGGAGCAGCTCTACCGCCAGAAGCTCGCGCACCTCGCACTCCTGAACTTTTCGCGACCTACGCTCGACGAGAGGCTCCGCGACGGACCGTCGTGGTCGCCGGAGCAGTGGGCGGCCACGCGCGTGGCGCACCAGTTTGGCCCGCGCATTCCGGCGGAGCTCTCCGACCGCGCGCGCAAGAACGCGTTCGAGTCGGGCAAGTTCGTCTCCGACTTTCATGTGCCGGTTGGCGGCGTCATCGACGCGAATGGCAAGCGCTGGTTCGAGGCCAACCGCCGGCTGATCGCGCACTGGCTCGTCCGCGAAGAGATCAAAGCCGGCTACGGCGACGCAGACGGCATCCACAAGCAACGCGCGCTGACCTGGGTGATGGCACGCCACATCGACGGCACGATCCCGACGCGCGTGATGAACGGCGAGGAGACGCGCGACTGGAACCCCGAGACCAACACCGTGGCGGGCGGCGACCCGGGCGAACTCCTCGGCCTCGTGCGCTACGAGCATTGGATCCGGAACTTCCACATGGCCCAGGCGTTTGATCCGCTCTACCCGGATGAGCCGAGTGCGATCGCCCGCAAATTCGCGCTCGAACGCGAGATGCCAGAGACCGAAGTCGAGAAGCTGATGGTCGACCTGCTCGAGTCGCCCGTGCGCAAGGACATCGCGGCGTTCATGACCAAGAAGCTCGGCCGGAAGCTGGAGCCGTTCGACATCTACTTCGACGACATCGTGGAGGCGAAGCCCGCGGCCGAGCTGAACGCGGCGGTGAAGGCACGCTTCGCCGACTTGAAGGACTTCGAGCGGAAGCTGCCCATCGTTCTGCGCGAGCTCGGCTTCAGCGCGGAGGATGCTGATTTCCTCGGCACGCACATTCGCGTCGAGTTCAGCAAGGGCGCGGGCCACGCGATGCGGCCTGAACTCACCGGCTACGCAGCTTGGCTGCGCACATCGAGTCTCGAAAAAGAGATTGGTTGGGACGGCTTTGACACCGCGATGCACGAGCTCGGCCACAACCTCGAGCAACTGTGCTCGACCTACTTCGTGGCGCGGCCGGCGTTGCGCGGCGTGCCGAACACGGCGTGCACCGAGGCGTTCGCATTTCTCTACCAATCGCTCGCGAAGCGCGTCATCGGCGTCGAAAGCGCCGCCGAGGCTGACCGCCAGTTCGCCGTCGACGCGGTGGCGACGATGCTCGCCGCCTGTCAGATCGCCGGTCCCTCGCTTCTGGAACTCCGCGCCTGGCGCTGGCTCTACGCGAACCCGAAGGCGACCGCCTCCGAACTCCGCACCGCGGTGCTGCAGATCGCGGACGACCTTTGGAAAACCTACTTCGAGCGCGACTTCGGCCCGGATCCGTACCGCATCCTCGCCGCGTACCAGCACATGATCGCATACCCGCTGTACCTGCCGGACTACACGCTCGGCCACATGATGAGCCACCAGATCCGCTCGTACCTGCGCGGCAAGGACCTTGCCGCCGAGACGAAGCGCATCACGAGCCTCGGCTGCCTGACGCCCGACCTTTGGATGCGGAAGGCCGTCGGCTCACCCGTCTCTCCCTCCCCGCTGGCGCGGGATGCCGCGGAGGGATTGAAGGTTTTGCGGTCGGCCTGAAGCATCCGAGCACCTTACCACACGGTAATGAGGTCGGGATACTGACGGATCAGCGGGTCCGGAGTCACGAGACACAGCCGGTGCTCCTGGGCGGTGGCGATCAGGAACCGATCGGCGGGGTCGCGATGAATCTGAGGCAAAGCGGCCATGCGGAGCGCGATGGCGCCGCTCAAGGGGAGTTCACGGAGCGCATGGATCTCGAGCGCGAGTGGAAACCAACGCTCCGGCTCGAGATCGAGGCGCAGACCGCCGTTGCGGTGCTTCCAAGCGATTTCCCAAGCGGAGAAGGCCGAGACAAACGCGTCCTCACCCGCGCCTACGATCGCCTCGCGGGCGGCACCGCTCAGGCGCGTCGGCTCGATGGCGAGCCAAAGCAAGGTGCAGGTATCCAGCAGGATCATTGCGCTTCAGGCCAAGCCTCGGGCGGCAAGGGAGCGGACGGGTCTTCCATCAGCACGCCGCCAAGACGTGGGTCGCGCCGAAAATGGTCCAGCGACTCGCCCGTGTGGGGGACCAATCGGGCGACGGGACGGCCATTCCGACACACCACCACGGTCTCTCCCCGTTCCTCCACCGCTTGAACGAGTTGGGAAAGCGACGTCTTCGCCTGATGCATATTGACCTTAATCGTCTTCATCGCGACTCGAGTAGACTAAGATTAGCTAATATGAGAGGTCAAGCTGTTGGCCACCTATCAGCCCCCGTAGGCCCTCCGGAAGTCGTAGCGGAAGTGACCCACTCACCCAAGTCCACCGGTTCGATAGCCCGGAAGAGGGGTTGGGCCCATTCGAACCTTCCTTCCTACTCCGGCCCCGATCCGCCGACCCGCTTCCGGACGCCGGTGTCTCCCGCTGCGGTCGAGCGGCCGGCAGCGCCGGCGAGCCTCCATTTGGGAGGTCCACCAGCCTCGGGGCCGCGTTCAGACGGCCCAGGGGGCGCGGGCCGGGCGGGCCAGAAGGGCGTTGGCCTCGGGGCGGCCGGGGAAGGTTTCGGTCGCCGGATCCCACCGGAGCGTCGTGTCGAGGCGGGCGGCGATGTAGGCGATGTGCGCCATCGAGGCGGCGCGATGCCCGACCTCCGCCGGGATGATAGTCTCACGACGCGACTTCACGCAGGCGATGAAGTCGTCCTTCTCGTCGGCGAACGGCAGCGCGAGGTCAGTCGGCCCGGGCTTCCACTTCAGGAGCGCCGGGTCATGCGCCTTGAAGCCGTCGGACCGGAACCACGTGTTCTCAATCCAGCCCTCGCTGCCTTCGACGCG